>NC_021237.1:6523653-6867980 GCF_000397205.1 Pseudomonas protegens CHA0 | reverse complement strand
GAATCAACGCCTTACCCCGAATAAACACGACCAGCGGTATGTGCATAAGCTCTGTGGATAACCCCACTTGAGGCCATTGCACAACTCGGGGCGAAACTCTGTGGGTAACTCGCCTGTGGATAACCGACGGTTCCACACACAGGTTTTCCGATGGCGCAGCACAGGCAGGACACCGTTTCTCAACCGTGTTGTCATTCTCTGTACAGTACGGACTAGAAGGGCTTGAGTCAGTTATCCACAGATGAGGCCGTTCCTAGTCTTTATAAGCTTTACAGAAAAGCTTTAAATACTTTCCTTCTTTATTTTTATATCTAGCCGACCCTGGCTCACAACCCCGTACCCGGACATACATAGATAAAGGAAAAGCTGGTTGGAAATTGACCTAGAGGCTTGCTTTCTCTAGAATCGCCGATCTCTTAAAACGGGGGCCATTCCGGCCCGTTGTGGACGAACCAGGTAACACGACATGAAACGTACTTTCCAACCAAGCACTATCAAACGCGCTCGTACCCACGGTTTCCGTGCTCGCATGGCTACCAAGAACGGTCGTGCCGTCCTGTCGCGTCGTCGCGCCAAAGGTCGTGCGCGTCTGGCAGTTTGATAATCCGGCACTGGAGGTGAGTCAGGACTTCAGTCGGGAAAAGCGTCTGCTTACTCCCCGGCACTTCAAGGCGGTCTTTGACTCCCCTACCGGCAAGGTTCCGGGGAAAAATCTCCTGCTCCTTGCGCGCAACAACGATCTTGATCATCCCCGTCTGGGGCTCGTGATCGGGAAAAAGAGCGTAAAACTCTCCGTTGAGCGCAATCGCCTCAAGCGTCTGATGCGCGAATCGTTTCGTCTCCACCAGGACTCACTGGTCGGATGGGATATCGTTATCGTCGCGCGCAAAGGTTTGGGCGATGTAGAAAACCCCGAATTGATTCAGCATTTCGGCAAACTCTGGAAACGCCTGGCACGCAACAAGCCGGTACCAGCAGCCAACTCCGAAACTGTAGGGGTAGACAGTCCCGATGCGTAAACTGGCACTCGTTCCGATCCAGTTTTACCGCTATGCCATTAGTCCTCTGATGGCCAATCACTGTCGTTTCTACCCCAGTTGTTCCTGCTACGCGTTGGAAGCCATCGAAAATCATGGCCTTCTGCGCGGTGGCTGGCTGACCTTTCGTCGTTTAGGTCGCTGTCATCCGTGGAATCCCGGTGGTTATGACCCGGTTCCACCTATCCCTACCTCCCGTTCTTCTTCGATGGCCGAGTAATCATGGATATCAAACGCACGATCCTGATCGTCGCCCTGGCAATCGTGTCCTATGTCATGGTTCTTAAATGGAACCAGGATTATGGCCAAGCTGCCCTGCCGACTCAGAATGTTGCTTCCAGCACGACCGCCCCGGGCTTGCCGGATGCGCCAACAGGCACTTCCGCTGCCAACGACGACATTCCGCGCGCGGCAAGCGACACCACCGCACCCGCTGAAGCGCCTGTAGCGGCAAGCAAAGATCTCATTCAGATCAAAACGGATGTGCTCGACCTGGCTGTCGATCCACAAGGTGGGGATATCGCGCAACTGCGTTTGCCACTGTATCCACGTCGTCAGGACCACCCGGAAATCCCGTTCCAGCTGTTCGATAACGGCAACGAGCGGACTTATCTGGCACAAAGTGGCCTGATTGGCAGCAACGGCCCGGACGCAAGCCCGGCCGGTCGCCCGATCTACTCGGCCGAGAAGAAAAGTTATCAACTGGCTGACGGTCAGGACCAATTGGTGGTCGACCTGAAGTTCAGCAAGGACGGCGTCAACTACATCAAGCGCTTCACCCTGAAGCGTGGCCTGTATGACATCACCGTTTCCTACCTGATCGACAACGAAAGCGCGCAGCCCTGGACCGGTGCGATGTTCGCCCAGCTCAAGCGCGACGCCAGTTCCGATCCATCCTCCAGCACCGCCACCGGCACCGCGACTTACTTGGGCGCCGCCCTGTGGACAAGTTCCGAGCCGTACAAAAAAGTGTCCATGAAAGACATGGACAAGGTGAACGAGGACAAATCCAAGGCACCCATCACTGAAAATGTTCAGGGTGGTTGGGTTGCCTGGCTGCAGCACTACTTCGTGACCGCCTGGATTCCGCCAAAAGGCGAGAACAACCAGGTTCTGGCGCGTAAAGACAGCAAAGGCAACTACATCATCGGCTACACCGGCCCTTCGATGACCGTTGCTCCGGGTGCCAAGGCTGAAACCAGCGCCATTCTGTACGCCGGCCCGAAAAGCCAGGCCGTGCTGAAAGAGTTGTCCCCAGGCCTGGAACTGACCGTGGACTACGGTTTCCTGTGGTTCATTGCCCAGCCGATCTTCTGGCTGCTGCAACATATCCACAGCCTGGTGGGTAACTGGGGCTGGTCGATCATCTTCCTGACCATGCTGATCAAGGGGATCTTCTTCCCACTGTCGGCTGCCAGCTACAAGTCCATGGCACGCATGCGTGCAGTGGCTCCGAAACTGGCCGCGCTGAAGGAAAAATTCGGCGACGATCGTCAGAAAATGTCCCAGGCGATGATGGAGCTGTACAAGAAAGAGAAGATCAATCCGCTGGGCGGCTGCTTGCCGATCCTGGTGCAGATGCCGGTCTTCCTGTCCCTGTACTGGGTACTCCTGGAAAGCGTGGAAATGCGCCAGGCACCGTTCATGCTGTGGATTACCGACCTGTCGATCAAGGATCCGTTCTTCATCCTGCCGATCATCATGGGCGCCACCATGTTCATCCAGCAGCAGCTGAACCCGACGCCTCCGGATCCGATGCAGGCCAAGGTGATGAAAATGATGCCGATCATCTTCACCTTCTTCTTCCTGTGGTTCCCGGCGGGTCTGGTGCTGTACTGGGTAGTGAACAACTGCCTGTCGATCGCTCAACAGTGGTACATCACTCGTAAGATCGAAGCGGCTACCAAGAAAGCAGCTGCCTGACCTACGCTGTGGATAACCACACAAGACGCCCCCTAGTGGGGCGTTTTGCTATCTGTCACTTTTGTCTGGATGTCGGGTTATGAATGTCCCTCGTGAAACCATCGCTGCCATTGCTACCGCCCAGGGCCGCGGCGGCGTGGGTATCGTACGGATTTCCGGGCCCCTGGCGGGCGCGGCAGCCAAAGCCATCAGCGGCCGTGAGCTGAAGCCGCGGTTTGCCCATTACGGGCCGTTTCTCAGTAAGCAAGAAGAAGTCCTGGATGAGGGCATTGCCCTGTATTTCCCCGGGCCGAACTCCTTCACCGGCGAAGACGTGCTGGAACTGCAGGGCCACGGCGGCCCGATTGTTCTCGACATGCTGCTGCAGCGCTGCCTGGAACTGGGCTGCCGCCTGGCTCGGCCGGGGGAATTCAGCGAGCGTGCGTTCCTCAACGACAAACTGGACCTGGCCCAGGCCGAAGCCATTGCCGACCTGATCGAGGCCAGTTCGGCACAGGCTGCGCGCAATGCCCTGCGTTCGCTGCAAGGGGCGTTCTCCCAACGTGTGCATAACTTGACCGAGCAACTGATCGCCCTGCGGATCTATGTCGAAGCGGCGATCGATTTTCCCGAGGAAGAAATCGACTTCCTTGCCGATGGCCATGTGTTGAGCATGCTCGATGCAGTGCGTGACGAGTTATCCACAGTACTGCGGGAAGCCGGGCAGGGCGCCTTGCTGCGCGATGGCATGACCGTGGTGATCGCCGGGCGCCCAAATGCCGGCAAATCCAGCCTGCTCAACGCCCTGGCTGGGCGCGAGGCTGCCATCGTCACCGATATCGCCGGCACCACCCGGGACATCCTGCGCGAACATATCCACATCGACGGCATGCCGTTGCACGTGGTGGACACCGCAGGGCTGCGGGACACCGAGGACCAGGTGGAAAAGATCGGTGTCGAACGGGCCCTCAAGGCCATCAGCGAGGCCGACCGGGTGTTGCTGGTGGTGGACGCCACCGCGGCGGAAGCAGCGGACCCCTTCGCCCTGTGGCCGGAGTTTCTCGAACAGCGGCCAGACCCGGCCAAGGTCACGCTGATTCGCAACAAGGCCGATCTGACCGGTGAACCCATTGCCCTGGAAACCTGTGACGATGGCCATGTCACCATCAGCCTCAGTGCCATGACAGCGGGCAGCGGGCTGGAACTGCTGCGGGACCACCTGAAAGCCTGCATGGGCTATGAACAGACGTCCGAAAGCAGCTTCAGTGCGCGCCGCCGGCACTTGGAGGCATTGCGCTACGCCAGTGCCGCCCTGGAACATGGCCGGGCACAGTTGACCCTGGCAGGTGCCGGCGAACTGCTGGCCGAGGACTTGCGCCAGGCCCAGCAATCGCTGGGGGAAATCACCGGGGCCTTCAGTTCCGATGACCTGCTGGGGCGGATCTTCTCCAGCTTCTGCATCGGCAAGTAATCATCCTTCCGAGCAAGCGCCTGTGGACAACTCCCTCCGGGATACCGTCTGCGGGCGTTACCTTTATCCCCCATCCAAGCCCGCTGCGACATTGAGTAACAGCGCCTGCCTGAAAATCACCGCTTTATCCCCCGGTTAATCAACCAATAGCCGTCATATCGCAGAAGTTCGCATAAACGCCGACTTGGTTCCCTATTTGCATCCTTTTCTTGTACAGGTTTATACATCTCGGGAAATTCCCCGGCATGCGTCGCCTGGGCCGACGGTTGGAAGCCGGCTGGTCTTCATGAACCTGCATTCAAGGAGCTGAAATGGCTGACGCGGGCACTGTTCTACAGCGTGGCCTGAGCACCCGGCACATCCGCTTTATCGCCCTGGGCTCTGCGATCGGCACAGGCTTGTTCTACGGTTCGGCGGCCGCCATTCAACGGGCGGGGCCTTCGGTTCTGCTGGCCTATCTGATTGGCGGCGCAGCCATCTACCTGACCATGCGCGCCCTGGGAGAGATGGCAGTCAGGACTCCTGTTTCAGGCTCTTTCGGACATTACGCCAGCAGTTATCTGGGACGTTTTGCGGGGTTTCTCACCGGCTGGAGCTACGCCTTTTCCATGCTCATGGTGTGCCTGGCTGACGTCACCGCATTCGGCGTCTACATGGGCCTGTGGTTTCCCGATACTCCCCGCTGGATCTGGGTGCTGAGCATTGTCCTGGGCATTGGCGCCTTGAACCTGTGCAGCGTAAAGGTGTTCGGCGAGCTGGAGTTCTGGCTGTCGCTGCTCAAGGTTGGCGCCATTGTAGCCATGATCGTCGGCGGCTTTACCCTGCTGTTCTTCGGCATCCAGCTTGGGGAGGAACAAAGCCGGGGAGGACTGGCCAATCTCTGGGAATACGGCGGCTTTTTCCCTAATGGCGTGGAGGGCATGATCGCCTCCTTCACCATCGTCATGTTCGCCTTTGGTGGAATCGAAGTCATCGGCATCACCGCCGGCGAGGCCAAGGACCCGCAGCGCATGATCCCCAAGGCCATCAACTCGGTACCGCTGCGGATCCTGATCTTCTACGTACTGACCTTGCTGATTCTGTTGACCCTGGCGCCCTGGTCGAGCATCGGTAGCCATGGCAGCCCGTTCGTGCAGATCTTCAGCAGCCTGGGGATCAGTTCGGCGGCCACGGTGCTGAATATCGTAGTGATTTCCGCCGTGGTCTCGGCCATCAACAGCGATATCTTCAGTGCCGGGCGAATGATGTATGGCATGGCGGCGATCGGGCAGGCGCCGGCGGTGTTCGCCAGGACCTCCCGGTTCGGTGTGCCCTGGATGACGGTGTTGGTCATGTCGGTGGCATTGCTGCTGGGGGTGCTGCTCAACTACTGGATCCCGCAGGAACTGTTCCTGATCTTTGCCTCGCTGGTGACCTTTTCCGTGGTCTGGGTCTGGCTGATGATCCTGCTGTCACAAATGGCCATGCGTCGTGGCATGAGTGCCAGGGAAATCCACGAACTGAAGTTTCCGGTACCCCTGGGCGCAGCGGGTCAGGCCTGTGCCGTGGTTTTCATGTTGTTCATCTTCGGTGTGCTGGGCGCATTTGCCGATACGCGCCTGGCACTGTATGTGGGGCTGGGCTGGTTGGCGCTGCTGTCGCTGGCCTATTGGATATGGATCAAACCGGATACCACCGGCTCGGCCGCCGCCGAGCCCGGTATCGGAACTCAGGAAAAGGGATAACCCATGGGATCGTTCGAGTTGCCGCCTACAACCATTGAAGCCTTTCAGCGCGATGGCGCTGTGTGCATTCGCCAACTGTTCAGCAGCGATGAAGTCGGCCTGCTGGAGCGGGGGATCGAGCACAACCTGGCGTTTCCCAGCGAACGGGCCAAGGTCGCCAGCCGTCCGGACGACCCTGGCTGGTTCTTCGAGGACTTCTGCAACTGGCAAGAGAACCCGGCCTATCGGCAGTTCATCTTCCAGAGCCGGGTTGGCCATGTGGCTGCGCAACTGATGGGCAGCGATCAGGCTCGCCTGTATCACGACCACCTGCTGGTCAAGGAACCCAATACCCGGCAACGCACGCCCTGGCACCAGGACCAGCCGTACTACAACGTCGAAGGCCGGCAGAACTGCAGCATGTGGATGCCGGTGGACCCGGTGGCCCGGGAATCGACCCTGGAGTTCATTGCCGGCTCGCACCTGGGGCCCTGGCTGATGCCGCGAACCTTTCTCGACAACCAGGCCAGGTGGTTCCCCGAGGGCAGCCTGGCTGATCTTCCGGACATCGAGGCCGATCGTTCAGCATGGAACATTCTGGGCTGGGAACTGCAGCCCGGCGACGCAGTGTTTTTCCACATGCTGACCCTGCATGGGGCCGGCGGTGTAGGCGGAAATAGACGACGGCGGGCATTTTCCCTGCGTTTTCTCGGAGAAGACATGCGCCATGCCCCGAGACCATGGCGAACCTCACCGGAATTCCCCGGCCTGGTCGAACAGTTGGCCGCCGGCGCCGCTCTGGAACATGAGCTGTTTCCACGTTTGTGGCCTCGCGACCTGGCCTGAACGGGCATTTATCCACCGGCAGGTCGCGCTCGCGGCCTGTCTTTTCGCGTTATCCAGCTTCCATTTTCGTTCTTTGCCCTGGGCGAAGGGGGGTAGCTGTGGGCGTCTATCAGTGGAAAGCAGGTTTTTCTGTGGATTAAGCCCTGTGAATAACTGCCCTTCAGCTCAGTTGATAACCGGGCTCCAAAACTGAGGAAAACCACCCCTGTGGATAACAGCCCCATTCATCCACAGGCTTAAACCGGTTATCCAAGGGCCTCATTGCCACCTAACCACAGACTTTAAAATCTCTGTACACATTGTAAATAAAGGGATACAGCGATCTATCCACAGATAGGGTGCTGTATAAGAATAAACATAAAAACAAGGTTTTAATAAATCTCTCTCTTTTAATTTCTATTGTCCGCCAGTCATCCACAGCTGGTTAAATTTTGTGCAAAGGGTTCTTTAGAAAGGTCGAAGTCCCTATACTTGCCGCCTTGGTCCAAAAACCAACCCGACAACTACTCCTAATTACTCCTACTTGAAGCAGGCACGAGGTGCGTGGTGGATTTCCCTTCCCGTTTTGAAGTGATCGTCATCGGCGGCGGTCATGCCGGTACCGAGGCAGCACTTGCATCAGCACGCATGGGGGCAAAAACCCTGTTGCTGACGCATAACGTGGAAACCCTCGGTGCCATGAGCTGCAATCCCGCGATCGGCGGCATTGGCAAGAGCCACCTGGTCAAGGAAATCGATGCCCTGGGCGGCGCGATGGCCATGGCTACTGATAAGGGCGGCATCCAGTTTCGCGTGTTGAATAGCCGCAAAGGCCCAGCCGTGCGCGCTACCCGCGCCCAGGCCGACCGCATTCTGTATAAGGCAGCTGTTCGCGAGATTCTGGAAAACCAGCCCAACCTGTGGATATTTCAACAGGCAGCTGACGACCTGATCGTTGAACAGGATCAGGTCCGTGGTGTTGTGACCCAGATGGGCCTACGTTTCTTCGCCGAATCCGTGGTGTTGACCACCGGTACCTTCCTCGGCGGACTTATCCACATCGGTATGCAGAACTACTCCGGCGGTCGTGCTGGTGATCCGCCC
Organism: Pseudomonas protegens CHA0; assembly: GCF_000397205.1. NCBI lineage: Bacteria > Pseudomonadati > Pseudomonadota > Gammaproteobacteria > Pseudomonadales > Pseudomonadaceae > Pseudomonas > Pseudomonas protegens. Next base: position 6,859,938 of record NC_021237.1, on the reverse strand, counting down.
TCGATTGCCCTGGCGCAACGACTTCGGGAACTGCCTCTGCGTGTCGGCCGCCTGAAAACCGGCACACCGCCGCGTATTGATGGCCGTTCTGTGGATTTCTCGGTAATGACCGAGCAACCTGGCGATACCCCGATTCCCGTGATGTCGTTCCTGGGGTCGAAAGAGCAGCATCCACCGCAAGTCAGTTGCTGGATTACCCACACCAACGCCCGCACCCACGAAATCATTGCTTCGAACCTCGACCGTTCGCCGATGTACTCCGGGGTGATCGAAGGTATTGGCCCGCGTTACTGCCCGTCGATCGAAGACAAGATCCATCGCTTTGCCGACAAGGAAAGCCACCAGGTCTTCATCGAGCCCGAAGGCCTGACTACCCACGAGCTGTACCCGAACGGGATATCCACCTCCCTGCCATTCGACGTGCAATTGCAGATCGTGCAGTCGATTCGCGGCATGGAAAACGCCCATATCGTGCGCCCGGGCTATGCCATCGAGTACGACTACTTCGACCCGCGGGACTTGAAGTACAGCCTGGAAACCAAAGTCATCGGTGGCCTGTTCTTCGCAGGCCAGATCAATGGGACCACCGGCTATGAAGAAGCCGGTGCCCAAGGTTTGCTGGCCGGGGCCAACGCGGCACTGCGTGCTCAGGGCAAAGACAGCTGGTGCCCGCGTCGCGACGAGGCCTATATCGGGGTACTGGTGGATGACCTGATTACCCTGGGCACCCAGGAACCGTACCGGATGTTCACGTCCCGGGCGGAATACCGCTTGATCCTGCGTGAAGACAACGCCGACCTGCGTCTGACCGAAAAAGGTCGCGAACTGGGGCTGGTGGATGACGTGCGCTGGGCCGCTTTCTGCAAGAAACGCGAAGGCATTGCCCAGGAAGAACAACGTTTGAAGTCCACCTGGGTTCGTCCGGGTACCGAGCAGGGTGATGCGATCGCTCAGAAATTCGGCACCCCGCTGACTCACGAGTACAACCTGCTTAACCTGCTGAGCCGTCCGGAAATCGACTACGCTGGTCTGGTCGAAGTGACCGGGCATGGTGCGGAAGATCCGCAGGTCGCGGAACAGGTCGAGATCAAGACCAAGTACGCCGGCTACATCGATCGCCAGCAGGACGAAATTGCTCGCCTGCGCGCCAGTGAAGACACCAAATTGCCTGTGGATATCGATTACAGCGGTATTTCCGGCCTGTCGAAGGAAATCCAGAGCAAGCTCGGCGCGACCCGCCCGGAAACCCTGGGCCAGGCCTCGCGGATTCCCGGTGTGACCCCGGCAGCGATCTCCCTGTTGATGATTCACTTGAAAAAACGCGGCGCGGGCCGTCAGTTGGAGCAAAGCGCTTGAGTTCTATGGTCACCCCACAACACGCGGATGAGTTATCCACAGGCGCTCGCCAGCTCGGCGTCGAGCTGAGCCCGACCCAGCACCAATTGCTGCTGGGTTACCTGGCCCTGTTGATCAAGTGGAACAAGGCCTACAACCTCACTGCGGTGCGCGATCCCGATGAAATGGTCTCCCGCCATCTGCTCGATAGCCTGAGCGTGATGTCGTTCATCGAAAACGGCCGCTGGCTGGACGTCGGCAGCGGTGGCGGCATGCCCGGCATCCCGCTGGCGATCCTGTTTCCCGAGTCGCAAGTCACCTGTCTGGACAGCAACGGCAAGAAAACCCGCTTCCTGACCCAGGTCAAACTCGAACTCAAGCTCGAAAACCTGCAAGTTATCCACAGTCGGGTCGAAGCCTTCACCCCTGAGCAGCCTTTCAACGGGATCATTTCCCGGGCGTTCAGCAGCATGGAGAACTTCACCAGCTGGACCCGCCACCTGGGCGACCGCGATACACGCTGGCTGGCAATGAAGGGCGTCCATCCCTCGGATGAGCTGTTAGCATTGCCGGCAGACTTCCACCTCGATAGCGAACACGCCTTGGCCGTACCCGGTTGCCAAGGCCAACGCCATCTGCTGATACTGCGCCGCACGGCATGATTGGGAACACAAGCAAGAATGGCTAAGGTATTCGCGATAGCGAACCAGAAAGGTGGCGTGGGCAAGACCACCACCTGCATCAACCTCGCAGCATCCCTGGTAGCGACCAAGCGCCGGGTGCTGTTGATCGATCTTGATCCACAGGGCAACGCCACCATGGGTAGCGGTGTGGATAAACACGGTTTGGAAAACTCGGTCTATGACCTGCTGATCGGTGAGTGCGACCTGGCCCAGGCCATGCATTTCTCCGAGCACGGCGGTTACCAGTTGCTGCCGGCCAACCGCGACCTGACGGCCGCGGAGGTGGTGCTGCTGGAAATGCAGATGAAGGAAAGCCGTCTGCGCAGCGCCCTGGCGCCAATCCGTGAAAACTACGACTACATCCTGATCGACTGCCCGCCGTCGCTGTCGATGCTCACCCTCAACGCCCTGGTCGCCGCCGATGGGGTCATTATCCCCATGCAGTGCGAGTACTACGCGCTGGAAGGTTTGAGCGACCTTGTGGATAACATCAAGCGCATCGCCGAACTGCTCAACCCGGAGCTGAAGATCGAAGGCTTGCTGCGCACCATGTTCGACCCGCGCCTGAGCCTGATGAACGATGTTTCCGCGCAGCTCAAGGAACACTTCGGCGATCAGCTGTATGACACCGTGATTCCGCGCAACATCCGTTTGGCCGAAGCGCCGAGCTACGGTATGCCGGCGTTGGCGTACGACAAACAATCCCGTGGCGCGCTGGCCTACCTGGCCCTGGCGGGCGAGATGGTTCGCCGGCAACGTAAACAATCGCGCGTCGCAGCCGCCCAGCCAACTTAAGGAATCCCCATGGCCGTCAAGAAAAGAGGTCTCGGACGTGGACTGGATGCACTGTTGAGTGGTCCGACTGTCAGCGCACTGGAAGAACAAGCGGTGCAGGCCGACCAGCGTGAGCTGCAACACCTGCCCCTGGACCTGATCCAGCGCGGCAAGTACCAGCCGCGTCGGGACATGGACCCGCAAGCGCTGGAAGAACTGGCGAATTCGATCAAGAGCCAGGGCGTGATGCAGCCGATCGTGGTCCGGCCCATCGGTGGTGGTCGTTTCGAGATCATTGCCGGCGAGCGCCGCTGGCGCGCCAGCCAGCAGGCTGGTCAGGAAACCATCCCGGCGATGGTCCGCGATGTGCCGGATGAAACCGCTATCGCCATGGCTCTGATCGAGAACATCCAGCGTGAAGACCTCAACCCCATCGAGGAGGCGGTGGCCCTGCAGCGCCTGCAGCAGGAATTCCAGCTGACTCAGCAACAGGTCGCCGAAGCCGTGGGCAAGTCCCGCGTCAGCGTGGCCAACCTGCTGCGCCTGATCGCCTTGCCTGAGGTGATCAAGACCATGCTGTCCCACGGCGACCTGGAAATGGGTCATGCCCGTGCATTGCTCGGATTGCCGGAAAATCAACAGGTTGAAGGGGCGCGACACGTTGTCGCACGGGGCCTCACCGTGCGCCAGACCGAGGCCCTGGTTCGCCAGTGGCTGAGCGGCAAACAGGAACCTGCTGAACCGGTCAAGCCAGACCCGGATATCGCCCGTCTCGAGCAGCGCCTGGCCGAGCGCCTGGGCTCTGCGGTGCAGATCCGCCACGGCAAGAAGGGTAAAGGTCAGCTGGTGATCGGCTACAACTCCCTGGATGAGCTGCAAGGCGTCCTCGCTCACATCCGCTGAAACATTTCCTTATGTAGCGCGCAGTCGGAAATCACTACCCGGCAGTTGAATAGGGGCTGAACCGCCCCTATACTCTGCGCGCATTTTGTCGGCACAAATTATGCCAAGTTATTGAATTCTGGCAGCCGACCCTTGAGGAGCAAGAGCGATGGAAACCCGCACGCCAAACCGCTTGCCGTTTCATCGCTTGGCGGTTTTTCCGGTTTTACTGGCTCAGTTGATCATTTTACTGATAGCCGCTCTGGCGCTCTGGCAATGGCGTGGAGTCGTAGCCGGATACTCAGGCCTTTGCGGAGGACTGATAGCCTTGCTACCCAATGTGTATTTCGCTCACAGGGCATTTCGGTTTTCCGGCGCCCGAGCGGCCCAAGCCATCGTCCGGTCTTTTTATGCCGGTGAGGCGGGCAAACTGATTTTGACGGCGGTGCTGTTTGCACTGACGTTTGCAGGTGTGAAGCCATTGGCGCCGCTGGCTGTATTCGGCGTCTTCGTGCTGACCCAACTGGTCAGCTGGTTCGCTCCCCTGCTAATGAGAACAAGACTTTCGAGACCTTAGGGCGTTTGAGGCAACCATGTCAGCAGAAACAACCGCTTCGGGCTATATCCAGCACCACTTGCAGAACCTGACCTTCGGTCAGCTACCCAATGGGAGCTGGGGCTTTGCCCACTCCGCAGCAGAAGCCAAGGAAATGGGCTTCTGGGCATTCCACGTCGATACCCTCGGCTGGTCTGTCGCACTGGGTGTGATCTTCATTCTTCTGTTCCGCATGGCGGCCAAGAAGGCGACTTCCGGTGTGCCGGGCGCTTTGCAGAACTTCGTTGAAGTCATGGTTGGCTTCGTCGATGGCAGCGTGAAGGACAGTTTCCACGGCCGCAGCCCGGTGATCGCACCGTTGGCACTGACCATTTTCGTCTGGGTGTTCCTGATGAACGCCATCGACCTGGTACCGGTGGACTGGATTCCACAATTGGCCATGTTGATCTCCGGCGACCAGCACATTCCGTTCCGTGCCGTATCCACCACTGACCCGAACGCCACCCTGGGCATGGCCCTGTCGGTGTTTGCGTTGATCATTTTCTACAGCATCAAGGTCAAGGGCATCGGCGGCTTCATCGGCGAACTGACCCTGCACCCGTTCGGCAGCAAGAACATCCTGGTTCAGGCGCTGCTGATTCCGGTGAACTTCCTGCTTGAATTCGTGACCCTGGTTGCCAAGCCGATCTCGTTGGCACTGCGTCTGTTCGGCAACATGTATGCCGGCGAACTGGTGTTTATCCTGATCGCTGTGATGTTCGGCAGCGGCCTGCTGTGGCTCAGCGGCATGGGTGTGGTTCTGCAATGGGCGTGGGCTGTGTTCCACATCCTGATCATCACCCTGCAGGCCTTTATCTTCATGATGCTGACCATCGTCTACCTGTCGATGGCGCACGAAGAGAACCATTAAGACCAGTCTCGACTAGTCTGATGTCCCTCTCGTTGCGGCGAGAGGGGGCCCGTCTCGGGTCAATGAAACGATTTGTTTTACCGCTTTAATCTAAAAAACCTAAACCATACGACGTAAAAGTCGGGAGGAAAGATGGAAACTGTAGTTGGTCTAACCGCTATCGCTGTTGCACTGTTGATCGGCCTGGGCGCACTGGGTACCGCAATTGGTTTCGGCCTGCTGGGCGGCAAGTTCCTGGAAGGCGCAGCGCGTCAGCCAGAAATGGTTCCAATGCTGCAAGTTAAAATGTTCATCGTTGCCGGTCTGCTCGACGCCGTAACCATGATCGGTGTTGGTATCGCTCTGTTCTTCACCTTCGCAAACCCCTTCGTTGGTCAACTCGCTGGCTAATCACTCGATTCTTCGAGTTGATTGGTGTGACGGACAACGAACGAGCGAGGTGTTGGCGTGAACATTAATGCAACCCTGATTGGCCAGTCCGTTGCGTTCTTAATTTTTGTATTGTTCTGCATGAAGTTCATTTGGCCTCCGGTCATTGCAGCTCTGCACGAACGTCAAAAGAAGATCGCGGATGGACTGGACGCTGCCAGCCGAGCAGCTCGTGACCTGGAACTGGCCCAAGATAAAGCGGGTCAGCAACTGCGCGAAGCTAAAGCTCAGGCAGCTGAAATCATTGAGCAAGCCAAGAAGCGCGGTTCTCAGATCGTCGACGAAGCCCGTGAACAGGCTCGTGTCGAAGCTGAACGTGTGAAGGCTCAGGCTCAGGCCGAGATCGAACAGGAACTGAACGGCGTCAAAGACGCGCTGCGCGCCCAACTGGGCAGCCTGGCAGTCAACGGCGCAGAGAAGATCCTGGGTGCCACAATCGATCAAAACGCGCACGCAGAGCTGGTTAACAAACTGGCTGCTGAAATTTAAGCGAGGGCGATCATGGCAGAACTGACCACGTTGGCCCGACCTTACGCTAAGGCGGCCTTCGAGCACGCTCAGGCCCACCAGCAGCTGGCCTCTTGGTCAGCCATGCTCGGCCTGGCTGCAGCGGTGTCACAAGATGACACCATGCAGCGCGTGCTTAAGGCCCCGCGACTGACGAGCGCAGAAAAGGCCAGCACTTTTATCGAAGTGTGTGGCGACAAGTTTGATGCACAGGCACAGAATTTCATTCACGTTGCCGCCGAAAACGACCGTCTCCTGCTGTTGCCGGAGATCTCCGCTCTGTTCGACCTGTACAAGGCCGAGCAAGAGAAATCGGTGGATGTGGATGTGACCAGTGCGTTCGCATTGAACCAAGAACAGCAAGACAAACTCGCCAAGGTTCTCAGTGCACGGCTCGGCCGGGAAGTGCGACTGCACGCTGCGGAGGATGCCAGCCTTATTGGTGGCGTCGTAATCCGCGCCGGCGACCTGGTTATCGATGGCTCGATTCGCGGCAAACTCGCGAACCTTGCCGAAGCATTGAAATCTTGAGTTTGAAGGGGCAGCAGAGCAATGCAGCAACTCAATCCTTCCGAAATAAGTGAAATTATCAAGGGCCGCATCGAAAAGCTCGATGTGACCTCCCAAGCCCGTAACGAAGGCACTGTCGTCAGCGTATCTGACGGCATCGTGCGGATTCACGGTCTGGCCGACGTTATGTACGGCGAGATGATCGAGTTTCCGGGCGGCGTCTACGGTATGGCCCTCAACCTGGAGCAAGACTCCGTAGGTGCCGTTGTATTGGGCGCGTACACCAGTCTGGCTGAAGGCATGAGCGCCAAGTGCACTGGCCGCATCCTGGAGGTTCCGGTTGGTAAGGAACTGCTGGGTCGCGTAGTCGACGCACTGGGTAACCCAGTTGACGGCAAAGGTCCGCTGAACAACACCGAGACCGACGCGGTCGAGAAAGTTGCTCCAGGCGTGATCTGGCGTAAGTCGGTAGACCAGCCTGTACAGACTGGCTACAAGGCTGTCGATGCCATGATCCCAGTCGGCCGTGGCCAGCGTGAGCTGATCATCGGTGACCGTCAGATCGGTAAGACCGCTCTGGCGATCGACGCGATCATCAACCAGAAAGACAGCGGCATTTTCTGCGTCTACGTGGCTATCGGTCAGAAGCAATCGACCATCGCCAACGTGGTTCGCAAGCTGGAAGAAAACGGTGCACTGGCTAACACCATCATCGTTGCAGCGAGCGCTTCGGAATCTGCAGCACTGCAGTTCCTGGCTCCGTACTCCGGTTGCACCATGGGCGAATACTTCCGCGACCGCGGTGAAGACGCGCTGATCGTTTATGACGATCTGTCCAAGCAAGCAGTGGCTTACCGCCAGATTTCCCTGCTGCTGCGCCGTCCACCAGGCCGTGAAGCTTACCCAGGCGACGTGTTCTATCTCCACTCCCGTCTGCTGGAGCGCGCATCCCGCGTTTCCGAAGAGTACGTAGAGAAGTTCACCAACGGCGCAGTGACTGGCAAGACCGGTTCCCTGACCGCTCTGCCGATCATCGAAACCCAGGCTGGCGACGTTTCCGCGTTCGTTCCGACCAACGTGATTTCCATCACCGACGGTCAGATCTTCCTGGAATCGGCCATGTTCAACTCCGGGATCCGTCCTGCTGTGAACGCCGGTGTTTCGGTATCCCGTGTGGGTGGTGCCGCTCAGACCAAGATCATCAAGAAGCTGTCCGGTGGTATCCGTACCGCTCTGGCTCAGTACCGTGAACTGGCGGCATTCGCCCAGTTCGCTTCTGACCTGGACGAAGCGACCCGTAAGCAACTTGAGCATGGTCAGCGCGTTACCGAGCTGATGAAGCAGAAGCAATATGCGCCGATGTCCATCGCCGACATGTCCTTGTCCCTGTATGCCGCTGAACGTGGCTTCCTGACGGACGTCGAGATTGCCAAAGTTGGTAGCTTCGAACAGGCCATGATTGCTTACTTCAACCGCGATCACGCCGACCTGATGGCGAAGATCAACGTGAAGGGTGACTTCAATGACGAAATCGACGCTGGCCTGAAAGCCGGTATCGAGAAGTTCAAAGCCACCCAAACCTGGTAAGCCGCAGCGGGAGCCGCAAGGCTCCCGCTTGCTAACCTGATAGGTGTTACATGGCAGGCGCAAAAGAGATTCGCAGTAAGATTGCGAGCATCAAAAGCACGCAAAAAATTACCAGCGCCATGGAAAAAGTGGCGGTCAGCAAAATGCGCAAGGCACAAATGCGCATGGCTGCTAGCCGTCCTTATGCGGAGCGCATCCGCCAGGTTATTGGTCATCTGGCCAACGCCAACCCGGAATATCGTCACCCATTCATGATCGACCGTGCTATCAAGCGCGTCGGTTACGTTGTGGTGAGCAGTGACCGTGGTCTGTGTGGTGGCTTGAACACCAACCTGTTCAAGGCCCTGGTCAAGGACATGGCGGTAAACCGCGAACAAGGCGTCGAGATCGATCTGTGTGTGGTCGGTAGCAAGGGTGCGGCCTTCTTCCGCAACTTCGGCGGTAACGTCGTTGCAGCTATCAGCCATCTGGGTGAAGAGCCGTCGATCAATGATCTGATCGGCAGCGTCAAGGTGATGCTGGATGCGTACCTGGAAGGCCGGATTGACCGCCTGTCCGTGGTATCCAACAAGTTCATCAACACCATGACCCAGCAGCCGACCGTGGAGCAGTTGATTCCACTGGAGGCAACCCCGGATCAAGAACTCAAGCACCACTGGGACTACCTCTACGAACCGGATGCCAAGGAGCTGCTGGACGGCTTGATGGTCCGTTACGTGGAGTCGCAGGTCTACCAGGCGGTGGTCGAGAACAACGCAGCTGAACAAGCGGCGCGGATGATCGCAATGAAGAACGCTACCGACAACGCCGGTGATTTGATCAGCGATTTGCAGCTGATCTACAACAAGGCGCGTCAGGCTGCGATCACCCAAGAGATCTCGGAAATCGTCGGCGGCGCTGCCGCGGTTTAACGGTTCAAATATTCAGAGGATCCAGCTATGAGTAGCGGACGTATCGTTCAAATCATCGGCGCCGTTATCGACGTGGAATTTCCACGCGACAGCGTACCGAGCATCTACGACGCCTTGAAGGTTCAAGGCGCCGAAACCACTCTGGAAGTTCAGCAGCAGCTGGGCGACGGCGTGGTGCGTACCATTGCGATGGGCTCCACCGAAGGCTTGAAGCGCGGTCTGGACGTCAACAACACTGGCGCAGCCATCTCCGTACCGGTCGGTAAAGCGACCCTGGGCCGGATCATGGACGTACTGGGCAACCCAATCGACGAAGCCGGTCCTATCGGTGAAGAAGAGCGTTGGGGCATCCACCGTCCAGCACCTTCCTTCGCAGAACAGGCAGGCGGCAACGACCTGCTGGAAACCGGGATCAAGGTAATTGACCTGGTTTGCCCGTTCGCCAAGGGCGGTAAAGTCGGTCTGTTCGGTGGTGCCGGTGTAGGCAAGACCGTAAACATGATGGAACTGATCCGTAACATCGCCATCGAGCACAGCGGTTATTCCGTGTTCGCCGGTGTGGGTGAGCGTACTCGTGAGGGTAACGACTTCTACCACGAGATGAAGGACTCCAACGTTCTGGACAAAGTGGCACTGGTCTACGGCCAGATGAACGAGCCGCCGGGAAACCGTCTGCGCGTAGCCCTGACCGGCCTGACCATGGCCGAGAAGTTCCGTGACGAAGGTAACGACGTTCTGCTGTTCGTCGACAACATCTACCGTTACACCCTGGCCGGTACCGAAGTATCCGCACTGCTGGGCCGTATGCCTTCCGCAGTAGGCTACCAGCCGACCCTGGCTGAAGAGATGGGCGTTCTGCAAGAACGTATCACTTCGACCAAGCAAGGCTCGATCACCTCGATCCAAGCGGTATACGTACCTGCGGACGACTTGACCGACCCGTCGCCAGCGACCACCTTCGCCCACTTGGACGCCACCGTCGTTCTGTCCCGTGACATCGCTTCCCTGGGTATCTACCCAGCGGTAGACCCACTGGACTCGACCTCCCGTCAGCTGGACCCGAACGTGATCGGCAACGAACACTACGAGACCGCTCGCGGCGTTCAGTACGTACTGCAGCGTTACAAAGAGCTGAAGGACATCATTGCGATCCTGGGTATGGACGAGCTGTCGGAAACCGACAAGCAGTTGGTATCCCGCGCTCGTAAGATCCAGCGCTTCTTGTCGCAGCCGTTCTTCGTGGCTGAAGTCTTCACTGGTTCTCCAGGCAAATACGTTTCCCTGAAAGACACCATCGCTGGCTTCAAAGGCATCCTCAACGGTGACTACGACCACCTGCCAGAACAAGCGTTCTACATGGTCGGCGGCATCGACGAAGCGATCGAGAAAGCCAAGAAACTGTAATCCCGGCGCCCGGCAACGGGCGCTAATTTAGGTTGAGGCAAGCAGATGGCTATGACAGTCCATTGCGATATCGTCAGCGCGGAAGGGGAAATCTTCTCCGGTCTGGTGGAGATGGTGGTTGCGCACGGTGAACTGGGTGATCTTGGTATCGCTCTGGGTCACGCACCGCTGATCACCAACCTGAAGCCAGGTCCGATCCGCTTGATCAAGCAGGGCGGGGAAGCCGAGGTGTTCTACATCTCCGGTGGTTTCCTCGAGGTTCAGCCGAACATGGTCAAGGTTCTTGCCGACACCGTGCAACGTGCTGCCGACCTGGACGAAGCCTCCGCTCAGGAAGCCGTCAAGGCTGCTGAGAAGGCCCTGAATGAAAAAGGCGCAGATTTCGACTACGGTTCTGCTGCTGCACGTCTGGCCGAGGCCGCAGCTCAGCTGCGTACCGTCCAGCAGATCCGCAAGAAGTTCGGCGGCTAAGTCGCAGGCTTTCTGTGTGATTGATTAAAAAGGGTAGCCTCGGCTACCCTTTTTATTTTCCGCCATTCACCCCCCCTCTTGGTCGCAGTCTGACCTTCCAGGATTGGTAGCCAGTCATGTCTCTCGAAATCGTTATCCTCGCCGCAGGCCAGGGCACCCGCATGCGTTCGGCGCTGCCCAAGGTTCTTCACCCGGTCGCCGGCAACTCCATGCTCGGGCATGTTATCCACAGCGCCCGGCAACTCGACCCACAGCGTATCCATGTGGTGATCGGCCACGGTGCCGATGCGGTGCGCGAGCGGCTGGACGCCGACGACCTGAATTTCGTGCTGCAGGACAAGCAACTGGGTACCGGCCATGCGGTGGCCCAGGCCGTGCCTTTTATCACTGCTGACACGGTGCTGATCCTCTACGGCGACGTGCCGCTGATCGAAGTCGAGACCCTGCAGCGCCTGCTCAAGCAGGTGGGGCCGGAGCAACTGGGCCTGCTTACCGTCGAGCTGGACGACCCTACCGGCTACGGGCGCATCGTTCGTGATGCCGACGGCAAAGTCGTCGCCATCGTCGAGCAGAAGGATGCTGACGAAGCCACTCGCGCCATCACCGAAGGCAACACCGGCATTCTCGCAGTGCCCGGCAAGCGCCTGGGCGACTGGACCGGCCGGCTGTCCAACAACAACGCCCAGGGCGAGTACTACCTCACCGACGTGATCGCCATGGCGGTCAGCGACGGCCTGATCGTCGCCACCGAGCAGCCCCACGACGCCATGGAAGTGCAGGGCGCCAACGACCGCAAGCAACTGGCCGAGCTGGAGCGGCACTACCAGCTGCGGGCCGGCCGCCGGTTGATGGCCCAGGGCGTGACCTTGCGCGACCCGGCACGCTTCGACGTACGCGGCGAAGTCACGGTGGGCCGCGACGTGCTGATCGACATCAACGTGATTCTCGAAGGCCGGGTAGTGATCGAGGACGACGTGGTAATCGGTCCCAACTGCGTGATCAAGGACAGCACCCTGCGCAAGGGCGCGGTGATCAAGGCCAACAGCCACCTCGATGGCGCGGTGATGGGCGAGGGCAGCGATGCCGGTCCGTTCGCCCGGCTGCGTCCCGGTACCGTGCTGGAAGCCAGGGCTCATGTGGGTAACTTCGTCGAACTGAAGAATGCCCACCTGGGCCAGGGTGCCAAGGCCGGCCACCTGACCTACCTGGGCGACGCGGTGATCGGTGCGCGCACCAACATTGGCGCCGGCACCATCACCTGCAACTACGATGGGGTGAACAAGCACAAGACGATCATGGGCGAAGACGTGTTCATCGGCTCCAACAACTCGTTGGTAGCACCTGTGGATATCTCCTCCGGCGCCACCACGGCTGCCGGTTCCACCATCACCCAGGATGTGGCCCCGGCTCAACTGGCGGTCGGCCGCGCCCGGCAGAAGAACATCGACGGCTGGAAACGGCCGGAGAAGATCAAGAAGGACTGAGGTTATCCACAACCGCGGAACCCTGTTCGCCGGCAAGCTGGCTCTTACACCCATCTGTAGGAGCCGGCTTGCCGGCGATTTTTTTCACCTGTGCGCTTGACGAAGTTTCGATCTTGGGTTTTTATTGCTTCCGTTATCTTTCGAATCGAAACTTAAAGCCATCATGTCAAAACGCAACACACCTCAACGTCGCCACAACATCCTCGCCTTGCTCAATGAACAGGGCGAAGTGAGTGTCGACGAGTTGGCCAAGCGTTTCGAAACCTCTGAAGTTACGATTCGAAAGGACCTGGCCGCCCTGGAGAGCAATGGCTTGCTGCTGCGCCGCTACGGTGGAGCGATCACCATGCCCCAGGAACTGGTCAGCGATATTGGCCAGCCCGTATCCCTCTACAAGCAGGCCATTGCCCGCGCTGCGGTGCAGCGTATCCGTGAGCATGCCCGGATCATCATCGACAGTGGCAGCACCACCGCCGCGATGATCCCCGAGCTGGGCCTGCAGCCTGGCCTGGTGGTCATGACCAACTCGCTGAATGTGGCCAACGCTCTGAGCGAGCTGGAGCACGAGCCGGTGCTGTTGATGACTGGTGGCACCTGGGACCCGCATTCCGAGTCCTTCCAGGGCCAGGTGGCCGAGCAGGTTCTACGCTCATACGACTTCGACCAGCTGTTTATCGGTGCCGATGGCATCGATCTGGCCCGTGGCACTACCACCTTCAACGAACTGCTGGGTTTGAGCCGGGTCATGGCCGAAGTGGCCCGTGAAGTGGTGGTGATGGTCGAATCCGACAAGATCGGCCGCAAGATTCCCAACCTGGAGCTGCCGTGGAGCAGCGTCCATACCCTTATTACCGATGATCGCCTGCCCTTAGAGGTCCGCGACCAGATCCAGGCCCGCGGCATAACTCTGATTTGCGCGGCTGTCAGCTAGGAGAGAAACCATGTGTGGAATTGTTGGCGCCGTTGCTGAACGCAATATCACCGCCATTTTGCTGGAAGGCCTCAAGCGCCTCGAATACCGCGGCTACGACAGCGCCGGTGTGGCGGTCTATACCAATGCCGGCAAGCTGGAGCGCATGCGGCGCCCGGGCAAGGTCAGCGAACTGGAGCAGGCCCTGGCCAGTGAGCCGCTGGTCGGCCGCCTGGGCATCGCCCACACCCGCTGGGCCACCCACGGTGCGCCATGCGAACGTAATGCCCACCCGCATTTCTCCGGCGACCTGGCGATCGTGCACAACGGCATCATCGAGAACCACGAAGCCTTGCGCGCGCAGCTCGGCGCCCTGGGTTACGAGTTCACTTCGGACACCGACACCGAAGTCATCGCCCACTTGCTGAACCACAAGCTCAAGGACCTGGGAGACCTCACCAAGGCCCTCAAGGCCACCGTCGAGGAGTTGCATGGTGCCTACGGCCTGGCCGTGATCAGCGCCAGCCAGCCGGACCGCCTGGTTGCGGCCCGCAGCGGCAGCCCGCTGGTGATCGGCCTGGGCCTGGGGGAAAACTTCCTCGCCTCCGACCAGTTGGCCCTGCGCCAGGTCACTGACCGCTTCATGTACCTGGAAGAAGGTGATATCGCCGAAATCCGCCGCGACAGCGTGCAGATCTGGGACATCAACGGCAAGGCCGTGGAACGCGAAGCGGTGCAGTACCGCGATGGCGCCGAAGCGGCAGAGAAGGGCGAGTTCCGCCACTTCATGCTCAAGGAAATCCACGAGCAGCCATCCGTGGTGCAGCGCACCCTGGAAGGCCGCCTGAGTGCCAACCAGGTACTGGTCCAGGCCTTCGGTCCGCAAGCCGCCGAGCTGTTCGCCAAGGTGCGCAATGTGCAGATCGTCGCCTGCGGCACCAGCTACCATGCCGGCATGGTCGCCCGTTACTGGCTGGAAGAACTGGCCGGCATCCCCTGCCAGGTGGAAGTGGCCAGCGAGTTCCGCTACCGCAAGGTGGTGGTGCAGCCCGACACCCTGTTCGTGACCATCTCCCAGTCCGGCGAAACCGCCGACACTTTGGCCGCTCTGCGCAATGCCAAGGAGCTGGGCTTCCTCGCCAGCCTGGCGATCTGCAACGTCGGCATCAGCTCCCTGGTGCGTGAATCGGACCTGACCTTGCTGACCCAGGCCGGTCGCGAGATCGGCGTGGCCTCCACCAAGGCCTTCACCACCCAACTGGTGGGCCTGCTGCTGCTGACCCTGTCCCTGGGCCAGGTACGTGGCACCCTGGCCGCCGGCGTGGAAGCCGAGCTGGTGGAAGAGCTGCGTCGCCTGCCGATCCGCCTGGGCGAAGCCCTGGCCATGGATGGCGTGGTGGAAAAAACGGCCGAGCTGTTTGCCGACAAGCACCACACCCTGTTCCTCGGCCGTGGTGCCCAGTACCCGGTGGCGATGGAAGGCTCGCTCAAGCTCAAGGAGATTTCCTACATCCACGCCGAAGCCTATCCGGCCGGCGAGCTCAAGCACGGCCCCCTGGCGCTTGTGGATAACGACATGCCGGTGGTTACCGTGGCACCGAACAACGAGCTGCTGGAAAAGCTCAAGTCCAACCTGCAGGAAGTGCGCGCCCGTGGCGGCGAGCTGATCGTGTTCGCCGACGAGCAGGCCGGCATGACCAATGGCGAAGGCACCCACGTGATCCAGATGCCGCACATCCACGACATCCTCTCGCCGATCCTCTACACCATCCCGCTGCAGCTGCTGTCCTACTACGTGGCCGTGCTCAAGGGCACCGACGTCGACCAGCCGCGCAACCTCGCCAAGTCGGTGACCGTGGAGTGAGTTATCCACAGTGACCGCCCAGGTGCTCGCTCTTGCAACAAGGCGCTCCAGATGAGCGCCTTGTTGCAGGGGGCTGCTTCACATGGCGCCGACTCAGTTGGGCGCTAGCAGCGAGCGAAAGCGTGAATCGCTGCGGGTTGGGGCCAGGGTGTACAGCTGTTCTTTCTTGTCGATCCAGGTGTAGAGCGCGTATTCCTTGTCGCTGTCACCAACGTGTTTGCCCAGGCCATAAACCGAAAGATGACTGCTCGGGGTATTGCCATACGTGTAGAACATTGAGCAGGTGCGGTTACGTTGTTTGTCGCGCCAGGTGTAGTGATGGACAGCTTGATTGCCAATGTACAGGGGCTCGCCATCCACCGTCAGGTTGCCACGATCAAGGCGATCGAAGAGGAAGTTCATGGCTTCGATCTCGAAACCATCATGGTTGAATTGGTCAAGGTTGCCGACCAGCGTGATTGCAGGATTCAAAGTGGGCATATCAGGCCTCTCTCTACTGTGATGGTTTGCCAAATTGGCAAGCCCATCTCAGCGCCATGCCGCTGCCAGCATCAGTAGGAAACAATTCCGCGACAGCATTCGGGGCGATATTTTCTTGGGCCGGCGAGACAGTCTTTAATCTTCACTATCACTCAAGTGATGGTCCTGGATCATCGAAGCTGACACAGCAAGAGGGGAGCCCAGCCGGGCTCCCCTCTTTGTTATTTCCCTTTGCCTGCCTGCAGCGCTCGTCGCTCAGGCGTGGCGGTGCTGAACAGCGCTCAGCGCGAATGCTGTATCGAAACAATGTCGCCAGTCGACGCGTCGATATCCACCCTGAACATTGCCTGGTCACGTTGACGGCTGAACATGCAGGTAAAGATGCTGGGCGAAACCTGCGGGAACTGTTCGAACCAGCTGTAGATACCTGCCTCGAGCTGGCCATTGATCAGTAACTGGTCGGCAATCCTGATCTGTTGCTGGCGGTCACCGGAGACCACGTAGAGGGTTGCGGCCACGCCCGTATCGTCATCGTTCCACAGGATGGCCAGGTGTTGCCGATCCGGCACCACGATCGCCAGCAGGCCGCGGCTGTTGACCACGCTCAGGAGCTGTTCCTGCCAGCGCCAGCGAGCCTCGACGACCCGGCAAGGAGACCACCCGAGGGCGATCATCTGGTCCACCGTCATGTTTTCGTCGATGACCTTGCCGTCTTCGCGGATCCGCTCGAAATCACTAATCACAACTTTCACTCCACAGGCAGCACACCAGGCGTGCCGACAATTTTCAGATTCCTGTCACCGACGAACTCCACCTGCTGCACGCCGCCCTTGTAGTTCTCCAGCGGGCCGGTGATACCACTGTGAATCTTTTGCGGTGCGGTGGTTTCGACGGTGATCACATGGGATACGTCTGTCTTGAATCGATCGAGGATCACCAGTTTATCCCGAGCGTAGGCCTGGCTGGGAATCGGCTCGGGGGCGGCGAAACCTCCGAAGGCTGGCTTGCCCTGCATGATGGCTTCGGCCTGGCCCTTGGCGACGACCATCTGGTATTGCCTTCCCGGTGGCACTATTTCGGTCTTGACCTGGGTGCCTTCCAGCCAAGCCGGCAAGTTGCCCTCGGCGACCATCGCCTCGTTGACCTGGGCGGCCGTGCGCACCTCGAGCACCTGCGACTGGTTGGCCAGTCGCGCGGCATTGCGTTCGGCGCTCAACTTGGCCATTTTCGGCCCGGCGCCGAGCAGCGCCAGGCCGGCGATACCTTGCAGCAGGTCGCGGTAGCCCGGGCCGAGCCGGTCGCCGAGCTGGCCCAGCAACTCCATGCCGCCATAGATCGCGGCCCCCACCGCCACGGTGGTCAGCAGGGCCGCGAGGCCGGCCATGGCGGCCAGCACCAGCGCGCCGGCGGCGGCGACCAGGCCCAGCGCCTCCAGGCCGGTATGCAGCCAGCCCTCGATATCCAGCACGAATTCCACCTGCAGCGTCGGACCGCCGATGAAGGTGTTCGGGCTACCCGACTTGATATGCGCGCCGCAGGTCATCTTACTGCTCAGTCGCGCCGCCGGCTTGCCGTTGATGTACACGGTAGCGCTGCCTTCGGCGATGGTGACCGGGAAGGGCCAGGGGGGATGCGCCACGGGAAAGCCGGTACAGGAACTGGACACGTCCTCGCCGGCACGCATGGCATTGCGCAAGTTGACGAATACGTTGGGACTGCCCCTTATGAGTTCACCGGTGGTTGGCTCGGGCAGATCGAAGATGGTCGACAGCCCCTTCACCAGCTGGAACATCGACAGGCCACCGGCGGCGACCGAACCCGCCAGGATCACCACCGCCAGGCCGCCTGTTGCCGCGGTCGCCGCAATGATGGCCGCGCCAATGAGAGCGCCTGCGACCGCGCCGGCGAGCATGGCAGCAACTCCGAATCCATGGGCGATGTCGTCGCCCAACCGCGCTGCGGCCTGTACATCCATGCTGAGACTCCGCCTGCGATGCGATACGCATCTTCCCTGGGGCCAGTGGGTGGCCCGAGCGGCGGATTATCAAAGAGTAACCAGGGGCGCGGCAAGAGCTGAAAGGCAGTCTGTCGTCACAGGGGACCACTCGCGCTTCACGCCGCCGGCGGGAAGGAACCAAACGTCTGGGGTGCACCCTTGTCCTTGCTCGCCTGTCCGCGTTGGATCTTCGAAAAACAATTGAAATCAGAGTGTTATTTTTGTGCGACAGTTTTGGTTCTGCGAATCCACTGCGAGTGCCAGTGGACGCCCCGGCGAATCCCGACTTGTGCACAGGCCGGAATTTTTTAGCGCGCTAATGGAAAACCAATGACACTTCGCCTGATTCATGGATGGATGATCGTTCTGATGGTGGCTGTCCTGGGCCTGGGAGTCCTGACCCCAGTGCTCTCCAACAGCCTCTTGCTGCTGATGGACCGAACCAATTTCATTCCTGCTGAATCGTCCATCTGGACCTTTGAACCGACCCTGATCAACCAGGGTTCCTCTTCCTATTGGCTATACGGTGAAGATCAGCAGTACTACTTCTATTTTTCCTACGCCCAAGACCAACCTTACCGGTTGATTGCCAAAACCAACCGTTGCCCTGGATTCGACAAGCACGAGGTGCAGACCTGGTGCGCTCCCTGACGTCGTGGCCGTGGATTATGCTGCGCGTGCGGGGCGCCTGTCGGGCGGGCGCTGCCAGGTGAGATAAGACATGGACAGGTTTCAGGAAATGCAGGTGTTCGTCTGTGTCGCCCAGGAGCAGGGGTTCGCCGCGGCTGCGCGGCGCCTTAACCTGTCGGCGGCCAGCGTCACCCGGGCCGTGGCAGCCCTCGAACAGCGCATCGGCACCCAGTTGCTGGTACGCACCACCCGCAAGGTGCACCTGAGCGAAGCCGGGCAACGTTATCTGGAGGACTGCCGACGCATTCTCGCCGAGGTGCAGGATGCCGAGGCCTCGGCCGCCGGCATCCACGCCCAGCCACGGGGGCAACTGAGCCTGACTGCGCCGGTGCTGTTCGGCGATCTGTTCGTCACCCCGCTGCTGGTGCGTTACCTGCAACGTTATCCACAGGTCAGCATCAACGCCTTGCTGGTGGACCGAGTGGCGAACATGGTGGATGAAGGCATCGATGTGGCGGTGCGCATCGGCGAATTGCCGGACAGCGGCCAGCACAGCATCCGAGTAGGCCAGGTGCGCCGGGTGGTCTGTGCAGCCCCCGGATTCCTGGCGGCCCATGGTTGCCCCCAGCACCCCGATGACCTGCGCCAGGCTCCGCTGATTGCGCCATCCTCCACCGGCCAGGCGCGCCACTGGCAATTCAACGACGCCGGGCGCGCTCTGAGCCTGCGCCCGGAACCGCGGCTGCTGGTGAGCGCCAACCAGGCCGCCATCAGTGCCGCCTGCCTGGGGCTGGGCCTGACCCGGGTGCTGTCCTATCAGGTGGCCGATCAGGTCGCTGCCGGCCAGTTGCAGATCGTGTTGGCGGATTTCGAGCTGCCGCCCTTGCCGATCCACGTGGTGTACCAGGGCGGTCGCAAGGCGCCGGCGCGGGTACGCAGCTTTGTCGATTTCGCCGTGCAGGCCCTGCGCGAGCATCCATCGCTCAATACTTGATCAGCTTTATTGCGCTGGCTGAAATGCCGGATTGCGATTTCTGGTGATTCTGTTGTTTTGCGTCATGGACCAAGATGGCCCTGCCAGCGCGGCCCTTCGACCGCGTCCCAGCCTGCGGAGTCGAGCATGTCCCTGCTTCCCATCAAGTTCTACAACTTTCCCCGGTCCGGCCACGCTCACCGCGTCGAGCTGATGCTGTCGCTGCTGGACCTGCCTACCGAAACCATCTTTGTCGACCTGGCCCAGGGTGCCCACAAGCAGCCCGAATTCCTGGCCCTCAACGCCTTTGGCCAAGTACCGGTGATCGATGACCAGGGCACGGTGCTGGCGGACTCCAACGCGATCCTGGTGTACCTGGCGCAACGCTATGGCAGCGGCCGCTGGTTGCCCACCGACCCGGTGGGCGCGGCGCAGGTACAGCGCTGGTTGTCGGTGGCGGCGGGGCCGATCGCCTTCGGTCCGGCGGCGGCGCGACTGATCACGGTGTTCGGCGCCACCTTCAATGCCGAGGAGGTCATTGCCCGCGCCCACGGCCTGCTCAAGGTCATGGACCAGGAACTGGCGAACCGGCCGTTCCTGGTGGGTGAACAGGCGACCATCGCTGACGTCGCCGGCTACAGCTATATCGCCCACGCGCCGGAGGGCAACGTGTCCCTGGCCGATTATCCCAACGTGCGGGCCTGGCTGGCGCGGATCGAGGCCTTGCCGGGCTTCGTGCCCATGCCGTCCACGGCGGCGGGGCTCAAAAGCGCCTGAGGCGCACCTGCGGAGGCAGCACCATGAGCAGCAGTTCCCCCTGGCATGCCGGCGAGCGGCAGTTGCAGGCCCGGGCCGGAGTGGCCGAGCGCATGGAGGCCTTTGGCACCAAGGTGATCCGCCAGGCGATGCCGGATCAGCACCGGCAGTTCTACGGGCAGTTGCCGTTCATCCTGGTGGGCGCGGTGGATGCCCAGGGCAACCCCTGGGCGAGCATTCTCGAAGGCCCGCCCGGTTTCGCCCAGGCCCCCGAGGCGACCCGGCTGCGCCTGGGCAGCCTGCCGGCCGCCGACGACCCCGTGCAGTTGCAGGAAGGTGCGGCCCTGGGCTTGCTGGGCATTGAACTGCACACCCGGCGGCGCAACCGCCTCAATGGCCGGGTCAGTGCTGTGGACCGCCACGGCTTCAGCGTGACGGTGCAACAGGCGTTCGGCAATTGCCCGCAATACATCCAGCAGCGCGAGCTGCAGCAGGTGCCCTTGAGCGACCCCGCCAGCCGGCCGGCACAGTATCGCGACGGCCTGGATCCTGAGGCTCGGGCCCTGATCGGTGGCGCCGACACTTTCTTTGTCGCCAGCTACGTCGACCTGGACGGCCAGCGCTCGGTGGATGTGTCCCACCGTGGCGGCCAGGCCGGGTTCGTCCGGGTCGAGGGCAATTGCCTGACCATCCCGGATTTTGCCGGCAACCTGCACTTCAACACCCTGGGCAACCTGCTGCTCAACCCCCGGGCCGGCTTGTTGTTCATCGACTTTCACAGCGGTGAGTTGCTGCAGCTCAGCGGCCGCACCGAAATCATCCACGACGGGCCGCTGGTCAAGGCCTTCCAGGGCGCCGAGCGGTTGTGGCGCTTTACCGTGGAGCGGCTGGTACGGCGCCCGGCGGCGCTGTCCCTGCGTTGGCAGTTGCAGGGTTTTTCCCCCAACAGCCTGCTGACCGGCAGTTGGCCGCAAGCCGAGGCTCGGCTGCGCGCCACGGCCCTGGGCCAGCAGTGGCGGCCATTGCGGGTGACCCGGATCGAGGACGAAAGCAGCAGCATTCGCTCCTTCTACCTGGAGCCGGCGGATGCAGCCGGCGCCCCGAGCTTTGTGCCCGGCCAGCACCTGCCCGTGCAGGTCGTGCTCGACGGCCAGCCGCTGATTCGCACCTACAGCCTGTCCAGCGCGCCTTCCGATGATTTTCTGCGTATCAGCGTCAAGCGCGAGGGCCAGGTTTCCCGCCACCTGCATCAGGCACTCAAGGTCGGCGACTTGCTGCAGGCCCGCGCCCCACAGGGGCGTTTCACTGCCGATGCGCTGTCGTCACAGCCACTGGTGCTGCTGGCGGCCGGGGTCGGCATCACACCGTTGCTGTCGATGCTGCGGGAGGTGCTGTACCAGGGCCTGCGCACCCGGCATACCCGGCCCACCTGGTTGATCCAGGGTTCGCGCACGCTTGCCGAGCAACCCTTTGCCAAGGAGCTGCAAACCCTGCTGGCGCAGGCTGGGGATTCAGTGCGGCTGCTGCGCCTGCTCAGCCAGCCGGAAGCCGGGGCCCGGCCGGGTGCTGGCTTCGATCATTGCGGGCGCATCGACGTGCAACTGCTGCTGGCGCAACCGGACCTGGATCTTGACCGCGCAGACTTCGTGCTCTGCGGCCCCGGGGCCTTTACCCAGGGCCTGTACGACAGCCTGCGGGACCTGGATATCGACGACCGGCAGATCCATGCCGAAACCTTCGGCCCTTCGACCCTGCGCCGCCGGCCGGACGCCGAGGCCGTGCCCTTTGCCCAACCGCCACCCGGGCCGTGGCAGTGCGGTTCCAGCAGGCCGGCCGGGAGCTGTCCTGGGAGCCGACCAGCGGCAGCCTGCTGCAACTGGCGGAAAGCGCCGGCCTGCATCCGCCATTCAGTTGCCGTGGCGGCTCCTGCGGCACTTGCCAGACCCGGTTGATCAGCGGCCAGGTGAATTATCCACAGGTGCCTGCACAGTTACCGGAACCGGGGCAGGTGCTGATCTGCTGCGCGGTGCCGGCGGCTGTGGATAACCTGGTGCCAGCGTTGGTGCTGGACCTGTAGAAGCGGGAAAAAAGTCCTTGCGGCGATTGCTGCCAACCGCGCTGCTGCGTAGGCTGGCGGCTGCTTTGTCGCAGTAGCTGCGGGTTGTAAGTGAGGGGGGAAGGCCCTGCGGTTCTTTTCGCTGCCTCGCGGGCCCGGCAGCGGCTACAGGCGATGTCGATCAGGTGTATGGCGCCCGGTATTCCGGGGCTTTTGCGTTAAAGGGAATCAACGATTCATGCTCCCCCGGTTTTTGCTCCGTCTTTGCGCCGTGCTGGTCTGCGGGCTGCTGCTCAATGCCTGTCGTCATGAAGAGGGGCCGCCCCTGGATCAGCAGCTCTATATCTGGCAACGCCAGTGGACCCCGGCCCACGCCGACGCCCTGGCAGGCTCGCGGGCGGACTTTTCCACCGTCCGGGTGCTGGCCCTGCAGGCTTTTCCACAGGCCGGCTGGAGCCGGGCGCGGATCGACGCCGCCTTGCTCAAGCAAGACGGTCGCCCACTGATTGCGGTGGTGCGCCTGGATGGCCAACTGCCGTCCCTGAACCAGGACGACATCCTCCAGCAGGTGCAGCAACTGCTGGCCGACTGGCAAGGGCAGGGCCTGACCCTGGCCGGCCTGGAGATCGACCACGATGCCGGCAGCGCCCGGCTGCCGGCCTATGCCGGGCTCCTGCGGCGGCTGCGCGAGGTGCTGCCGCAGCAGCTGGCCCTGAGCATCACCGCGCTGCCCGCCTGGCTCGACAGCCGCGAGTTGCCCGGGCTGCTGGCTCAGGTCGACAGCAGCGTGCTCCAGGTACATGCGGTCAGCGACCCCCGGCGCGGGCTGTTCGACCCGCACCAGGCTGAACAATGGGCCAGGCGCTGGGCTGGGGTAAGCGACAAGCCGTTCTACCTGGCCCTGCCTGCCTACGGCGTGGCCTTGCTGCCCGGCACCGCCCAGGCTCCAGTGGTGGAAAGCGAGGCGCCCATTGCGCGCCGGGGCCAGCGTCGGGAGCTGATGGCCGACCCCGAGCAACTGAGCCAACTGGCCAAGACCCTGCGCAATGATCCGCCGGCCCATCTGGCCGGGCTGATCTGGTTTCGCCTGCCGCTCAAGGGCGATGTCCGCGCCTGGAGCCTGGATACCCTGCGCGCGGTGGCCCGTGGAGACGTGCTGGACAGCCGCTTGGGCATCAGCCTGCAGGAGCAGGACGGTCTCTTCGATATCCGCTTGGACAACCCGGGCAATCTCGACCGCCCTTTGCCTGAACAACTGACCCTGGCCGTTGCCCAATGCGACGGATTCGACGGGCTGGGCGGTTATGCCGCCGAGCTGCGTGACGGCCAGCTGCTATTGACCCGCCAGCAGGCCGGCCGTCTGGCGGCGGGCGGCACCCGGGCCGTGGGCTGGGCCCGCTGTACAAAAATTGACCAAGGAGCTGCACATGTTCGTCCCTAGATCCCGCTACCTGCTGTGCCTGAGCCTGTGCCTGCCCTTGGCCCCGGCCTTGGCGTGCGGCCCGACCTTTCCCATGCGCCTGCTGGGGGATCGCCCGCAGACCCTGGCGCAGTTGCCGGAAGGCAGTTTCCTGTTCGAGGTCAGCCGCCTGGGCAAGCCCATCGTCGGGCTCAAGCCAGTCGTCCAGGATGGCTTCAGCCGCGATTACAACCTGCCTGAAAGCTATGAGGTGCAGGAGCGTAACTGGGCCGAACAGCAAGGGCTGGACGACGCCCAGAAAACCCTGGTCAGGCAGTTGCGCACGCTCAATGACCCGCGCCTGGCGGAGCAGCAAGGGGCCAGCCTGCCGCCGGAGATCAACCTCTACACCGCGGGCGCGGTGGCCTTCAGCGCCGGGGATCACGAGCGGGCGGCAGAGTATTTCCGCAAGGTGCTGGCGCTGCCCGCCGAGCAGCGGGCGCTGCGCAGTACCTGGGCCGCCTATTCCCTGGGCCGGGCCCTGCAAGCCATCAGTGAAGAAGCCAACGAGCTGGATGATCAGGGGCGCAGCGACACTTTGCTGGCGGCGCGCCAGGCGTTCGCCCAGACCCGCCAATTGAATATCGACGGCTTCAGCGACCCCCTGGAACTGGGCATCGCCAGCCTGGGGGAAGAGGCGCGCATTCTGAAGAACCAGAACCACTGGAGCGAGGCCATCGACCTGTATGCCAGCCAGAACCTGATGGGTTCGGACGTCGGCTACAGCTCGCTGAAGCAGGTGGTGGGGGAGTTGGGCGGCCTGTCGGACGCGCAGTTGCGCGAGCAGCTCAAGCAGCCTTCGGTGGCGCGCTTGCTCACCGCTTCGCTGGTCTCGCACCTGGGCTGGTCCTTCGGCGAACGGCCGGAATCCGAGGTGAAACTGATCAAGCTGCTGAGCCAGGGCACCGCCGGCACTTTCGACAACGCCGACCGCCTGGCGGCGCTGAATTACCAGAACGGCGATTTCGTCACCACCCAGCAGTTGCTCGAACATGCCGGCGACGGCGGCCTGGCCTGGTGGCTGCGGGCCAAGATGGCCGTGCGCAACGGCGACAAGGTGGCGGCTGCCGCGGCCTATGCCAAGGCCGCCGCGGCTTTCCCCCGGGAAGAGAGCTGGGGCTTTCGCGGTGATTACGACGGCAACTACGAAGACCTCAAGCCGGGCTGCCGGGTAGAAGGCGAAAGCGCCGTGCTGGCCCTGGACCGTGGCGACTATGTGCAGGCGTTCGAGCTGCTCTACCGCAGTGGCGACATTTACTGGCACGACGCGGCAACCGTGGCTGAGCGGGTGCTGACCCTGGATGAACTCAAGCATTTCGTCGACACCCAGGTTCCGGCGCCGCCGCTCGTCCCCCAGCAGCCCGATGCCTACTACGAGAGCCTGCCGATTGCCGCCCAGGTGCGCGAACTGCTGGGCCGGCGGCTGTTGCGCGAGGGCCGCTACGAAGAGGGCTGGGGCTACTTCTACACCCCCGAGCGCCAGGCTATCGCCAAGGCCTACGGCGAGTACCGGCGCAGCGCCGAGTCGGCCTGGCTGCCAACACGGCGAGCCGAGGCCTATTACCAGGCGGGCAAGCTGGCACGGGCTTCGGGGATGGAAATCCTCGGCTACGAGATGGGTCCGGACTACCACAGCCTGTGGGGCAGCTACAGCCTGGAAATCCCTCCGGTACAGGCCGGCCCGCTGATCAGTGCCGACGAAGTGCAGCGCCAGCAGGCCACCACTGCCGAACCCGATGTGCGCTACCACTATCGCTACGTGGCCGGCGAGCTGGGCAACCAGGCGGCGGACTTCCTGCCCCACACCAGCCAGGCCTATGCCGCGGTGCTGTGCAAGGCGGCGCGCTGGACCCGGGGCAGCGATGCCGAGATCGAGTACTACCGGCGCTATGTGCAGAACGGTCCCTTTGTGGAGTGGGCCGGCAACTTCGGCATGAACTGTGAGGAACCGGACTTCGGCAGCGCCAACAAGCGCTACCTGACCCAGTGGCTGGACGCATCCCGTTCCGCGGTGGCCGAGCACAGGCTGGCTGCCGGCGCCGGTGCCGGCGTGCTGCTGTTGGGGGCGGCCTACCTGTTCCGACGCCGCCGCGCGGTGTCCTCGCACAAGGCGACATAAAAGCGTGCCCAGGATCCTGTAGCCGCTGCGGCAGGCTGCGTACGAGCTGGGCGGCACTCCGACGCAGCGGTCGCGGCGATTTCTGGGGCGAACATTTTGCCGGGGATCGCCAGGCAAGGTCCTGCGGACCTTCGCGCAGCTTCGCCGAGGCTCGGCAGCGGCAACAGGTGCCGTCAGGCCTGCTGGACGAACGTCAGGCGCAGGGCGAAGCCGATCAGCAGGCTGCCGAACAGCCATTGCTGCACTCGTTGCGCCGACGGGCTGCGCTGCATCCAGCGGCCCAGCCCGGCACCGGCCAGGGCGTAGCAGCAGTCGAACAGGCCGCCCACGGCCACCAGCAGCACCCCCAGGGTCATGAATTGCGGGACCACCGCACCGGCCTGGGGATCGACGAACTGCGGCAGCAGTACCGAACAGAACAGCAATGCCTTGGGGTTCAGCAGGTTGGTCAACAGGCCGCGCTGGATCGCCTCGCGCCAGCGCAGGGGCGTGGCTGCGGCGGTGCCGGGCTCAAGGTTGGGCAACAGGTTCGCCCGCAGGCACTGGATACCAATCCACAGCAGGTAGGCGGCGCCCGCCAGGCGTACCAGGTCGAAGGTCCAGGGCGCGGCCTTGAACAGCGCCGCCAGGCCCAGCGCGGCCAGGGCCACATGGCAGCCGCGGGACAGGGCCAGGCCCAGCGCGGTGGCCAGAGCCTGGGCCTTGCCCTGGCGGGCGCCGGTTTGCAGCAGCAGGATCATGTCGGGGCCGGGCAGCAGGTAGACCACCGCCAGAGCCAGGAAATACATCCACAGTTGCGCCACCTTGCACCCCCTTCGTTGTCGAGTCGGTGCGCCCAGTTTAGGGCCACAGGGCAGGGCAGGTGCTTGCGTAATCAACCAACGGGAAAGCTGAAATTGGCATAATGTTCCACTAATGAACGGAATCACCATCTGGATATGCCAAACATGAAACTTGATGCCTATGACCGCAAGATCCTCGCCGCGCTGCAGCGCGATGGTCGCCTGAGCAACGTGCAACTGGCCGAAGAGATCGGCCTGTCGCCGTCACCCTGCCTGCGCCGGGTGCGCATGCTGGAAGAGGCCGGGGTGATCCGTGGCTACCAGGCCACCCTGGACCGCGACGAGGTGGGCCTGGGGCTGACCGTGTTCGTCGGGGTCAAGGTGGAGCGACACAACGATGCCGAGGCCGAAGCCTTCCGCCAGGCGGTATTGCAGTTGCCGGAGGTGATCTCGGCGTTCCTGGTATCGGGTGAATCGGATTTCCTGCTGCAAGTGGTGGTCCCGGACCTGCGTGGCTATGACCGCTTCCTGACCGGCCACTTGCTGAAGATCCCCGGGGTCAGCGACATCCGCAGCAACTTCGCGATTCACACGGTGAAAACCCCGGGGCCCCTGCCATTGGGGCATCTACCGGGCTGAAGGGTTCAGGTCCACCAGTAGCGCACCAGGTGGAAGAAGATCGGCGCGGCGAAACACACCGAATCCAGGCGATCGAGCATGCCGCCGTGGCCCTCGATCATGTGCCCCCAGTCCTTGACCCCGCGATCGCGCTTGATCGCCGACATGACGATGCCGCCGGCAAAGCCCAGCAGGTTGATCAGCAGGGCGATGAGGAATGACTGCCAGACATTGAACGGGGTGATCCAGAACAGCGCCCCGCCGATCATCGAAGCCAGCAGGATGCCGCCGACAAAGCCTTCCACGGTCTTGGACGGCGACAGGTTGGGGGCGATCTTGCGCTTGCCAAAGAGTTTTCCACAGACGTACTGCAGCACGTCCGAGAGCTGCACCACGATCACCAGGTAAGCGATCAGCAGCAGGTTGCGGCCTTCATAGCCGGCGATGTCCAGGGTCAGCAGGGCGGGCACGAAGGACACGCAGAACACCGCGATCATCAGCCCCCACTGGACCTTGGAGGCACGCTCCAGGAAGTGCGTGCTGTCGCCACCGAGCGACGCGAGGATCGGCAGCAGCAGGAACACGTAGACCGGAATGAAGATCGAGAACAGCCCGTACCAGTCGGAGTAGATCAGCAGGTATTGCAGGGGCAGGGCCAGGTAGAAGGCCGCCACCAGGGCCGGATAGTCGCTGCGCCGGGTCGGGGTCAGGGTGAGGAATTCCCGCAGGGCGTAGAACGACACCGCATAGAACAGCAGGATCACCGCCGCGGTGCCGAGCCAGAAGGCGATACCGATCACCAGCACCATCACCCACCAGGCATTGATCCGCGCATTGAGGTTGTCGATCACCGGGTTGGGCGCGCCACGGGTGCGCCACTGGAGGATGAAACCGATCAGCGAGGCCAGCACCAGAATGGCGCCGATGCCGCCGAATAACATCAGGGTCTGCTTATCCATCTCAGGCGTGCTCCGGGGCCAGGGCCAGCAGCGCGGCGCGGCTGCGTTCGAGGAAGTGTTCCTTGGTTTCGTCTTCTTCCAGGGTCAGGGGGGCGCCGAAACTGGTGGTGCACAGCAGCGGCAGGGGCAGGAAGCGGCCCTTGGGCATGACCCGGTTGAGGTTGGCGATCCACACCGGAATCACCTCAACCTGTGGATAACGCTTGGCCAGGTGGTAGATCCCGCTCTTGAACGGCAGCAGGCCGTCTTCGGGGTTGCGCGTGCCTTCCGGAAAGATGATCAGCGAGTCGCCGTTCTCCAGGGCATCGATCATGGGTTGCAGGGGGTTGTTATCCACAGCCTCCTTGCGCTCGCGGTCGATCAGCACGCCGTTGAACACCCGATTGATGATGTAGCGACGCAGGTTGCTTTTCTGCCAGTAGTCGGCGCCGGCCACGGGCCGCGTCAGTTTGCGCAGGGCCGGCGGCAGGGAGGCCCAGAGCAGTACGAAGTCGCCGTGGCTGCTGTGGTTGGCGAAGTAGATCCGCTGCACCGCGCGCGGTGCCGAGCCCAGCCACAGGCTGCGGGCGCCGGTGATGCTGCGGGCGGCGGAGGTGATGAGATTGGCGACCAGGGGTTCGAACATGGGCATTCCTTATCCGGCAAAGGTCAGCCAGGGGCTGACCAGGATCACGCTCAGTATCACCAGCACTTGTGCTGCCAGCAGTAATGCCTGGCGGCGCAGCAGGCCCAGGGCCCCGCGGCTGCGTTGGTCCCAGGGCCGGCCGCCGCGCTGCGCGGGTTGCAGGCCGAGGGCGCTCAGGGCCTGGTCCAGGGCCTGGGTACTGTGTTCCAGGGTAGTTGGGGCGTCGGCCACGCGTTGAAACAGGTCGGCGTCGAAGGCTACCCGCAGCGCCAGGTACTTTTCCACAAGCCCCAGCAGCACCAGGGCCAGGCTGACCAGCAGCCCGCCCAGGGTGACGCTGGTCAGCAGGTACTGGCCCAGGCCATACAGCGCGCCGAGCAGGGTCAGGCCTGTGGATAACTGATCCAGGGCGCGGCCCCGGCGCAGCAGGCTGGCCACGCTGTAGAGCTGCATTTCAGTGGACATGGGCCGTTCTCCCGGCGCTGCTCAGGGCTTGCAGCGCCTGGCGGTGGGCGGGGTGCAGGACGATCTGCGGGCGGGCTCGCTGGATCTGCACGATGGCGGCATCCACCGTGGCTGCCCGGCCGCTGTGCAGCAGCCAGGCGGCAATCGCCGTGGCGCTGCGCGAATAACCCAGGGCGCAGCACACCAGCAGCGGCCCTTGCAGGCGCAGGCGTTCGATGGCGTGGGCGGCGGCCAGGCACTGCTCGGCACTGGGGGCACACAGGTCCAGCACCGGCAGGCTCTGGTAGGCCCGCAGCCCGCGGCTGTCCAGGGACAGCTCGGCGCACAGGTCGAGCACGGCGTCGAACGGGCTGTCCTTGAGCTCGGCCGGTGTCGGCAGGCGCCCGAGCCAGACGTTATCCACAACCGGGTCCGGCTGTGGATGTTTTTTTGTCCACAGCCGCGAGTTGATCCAGGCCGCCGCCAGGTAAGGCGCCAGCAACCAGCGTGCAGCGGGGCTGAGGCTGCCGTCCTGGCGCTTCTGGAAACCCTCGGCACCCAGCAGGGCGTAGTTCAGGGCCACCAGCAACAGCGCCACGCCGGGCCAGATCAGCCACAGCGCGGCGCCGCCCCAGGCAAAGGCTGCCCCGGCGAACAGCGCCGCACCCAGGCCATAGCGCAGGGCCAGCTGGCGGCGCTTCGGGTCCTGGGTCGCACGGGCACTGAACAATGGGCTGGGACGGTCCAGCGGCCATAGCCAGACACACAGCCAGCCGGCCAGGGCGCCTGTGGGTACATCGATGAAGTGGTGTTGATAAGTGCTCAGCACCGAGACCCCGATCAGCGCGAACCAGCCATGCACCAGCCAGCGCCAGAAACCCTGGGTATGCCGTGCGTAGCAGACCCAGAGCACCACCAGCAGGGCGATGTGCAGCGACGGCGCCTGGTTGAAGGGCTTGTCGAAGCCGGCCAGCACCGCGAACAGCCAGCCGAAAACCCCGTCCAGTTCCGGCCGGGAGAAGGTGAAGCTCAATGGCCAGATCAGGAAGCAACTGACCGCGATTACCTGGGCGGTGAGCAGGCGCAGGGCGTGGCGCTTGAGCTCGTCACGGCTGCGCGGCAACAACAGGGAGAAGCCGTAGAGCAGGTCGATGGACCAGTAGGGCACGATGGTCCAGGCCCAGAACGGCATGTGCCGTTCCCAGTCGAAGACCATGCTGCCGACATCGTCGCGCTGGGCGGTGACCCAGGTGGCGAAGCCGTAGGTGCTGAAGAACAGCGGTGCCAGCAACAGCAGCCAGAGCACCGCGGGTTTCAGCAGGCCCGGCTCCCGGGCCGGCAAGGCGCCTGCGGCCATCATTGCACCCGTTGCGCCAGGGATACGCTGAAAATCCCCCATTCATCCACACGCATGGTGACCTTGCGAAAGCCGGCGGCCTCCACCAGTTGGTCCATCTCCGCCTGGGTGCGGCGGCGCATGACCCAGGCCTGGCCTTCGCGGTGGCTGGTCAGGGCGCGGGCGATCAGTTCCAGCTGCGGGTGCCACGGCTGGCCGGTGTACACCAGGTAGCCGCCGGGCTCCACGGCACTGGCCAGGCCCGCCAGGGAGCCGCCGACCATCTGGTTGTCGGCGAACAGCTCATAGAGCCCGGAGACCACCGCCAGGGTGGGTTTCGGGTCCAGGGCTGCGAGGTCCTCGCGGTCGAAGGCGTTGCCTTTGACGAAGCGGGCGATGTCCCCCAGGCCTTTCTCCTGGATCAGCGCACTGCCGTCGCGCACGTTGATATCGCTGTAGTCGCGCAGCAGGATCGACTCCGGCAGCGGGCTGACCCCTTGCAGGGCTTCGAGGATGTAGCGGCCGTGGCCGGCGGCGATATCGACGATGCGCACTTCGCTGTTTTGCTCACGGAGTTTTTCCATGGCCAGGCGCAGCAGTTCTTCCACATGCAGCTTGCGCTGGCGGATGCCGCGCCAGCCGATGGAGTTCAGGTAGTTCTGGTCGATCATCCGGCCCAGTGCGGAATGCCCGGTGGGGCGGTTGCGGTAGACGTAGTCCAGGGTGCTGCCGGAGTCGAAACCGGTGTCGAAGCCCAGCTTGACCCCCGCCGACAGCTGGCTGCCCAGGCGCATGCTGGCACGGGTGGCGCGCCAGTACAGGTCGCGCAGGGAATTGTGCGGCAGCGGCGCGGCCAGGGCTTCGGACTCGGCGCAGGTAACGCCCAGGCGGTCGGCGTCCAGCAGGGCAGGGCGGTTCAGCGGGCGCTCGAAATTCTGCAGGATGAAGCGACGGATGCTGGCCATGGCCGGCGCCCGGTTCTTTTCCCCCAGGGTGTCGTGGAAGAAGCCCGGGAGGATGTGCTTTTCCTTGTGCAGGCTGCCCAGGCGCTCGAAGAACTGCTCCTGGGGCTTGCGATGCACCACGAAGTCGGAGCCGGAGATCAGCAACTGGGTCGGCACCTGGATCGCCTGGGCGTCGGCTACCACCCGGTCTGCCGCTTCATACAGGCCCAGCAGTACATTCACCGAGATCGCCTTGGTGATCAGCGGGTCGCTGTCATAGCTGCGGACCCGCTCCGGGTCGTGGCTCAGGAAGCGCGCCTTGACGTAGCTGTTGACGAAGAAGTTGCCACGAAAGCGCCGCATCAGGGCCAGGCCGGGCCGGGCGAAGGGCACGTACAGCTTGACCTTGAACGCCGGCGAGGCCAGCACCAGGGAGCGGATGCGCGGCGCGTAGTCGTGGACCCAGGTGGACGCGATCACCGCGCCCACGCTCTGGGCCACCACGGCGATGTTTTCCTCGGCGATCCCGTGGGCGCTGCCCAGGTGATCACAGAAGGTCTGCACGTCGCGCACGCTGGTAGCGAAGCTCGGGCTGTCGCCACGGGCGCCCGGCGACTGGCCATGGCCACGGGCATCCCAGGCGAAGAAATCGAACTGGGGCAGGTTCAGCTCTTCCACCAGGTGGGCAATGCGCCCGGAGTGTTCGTGACCGCGGTGGAACAGCATCACCGCTTGCCGCGGTTCGCCAGGGGCCACTTCAGTGGCTGGCCAGTGGCGGTAGAACAGTTCGACACCGTCATGGGTTCGGAACGTCTGGTGTTGAGCGTCGCGCATAGCCATTTCCTTATGCAGAGGGAGCATTGTGCTGAACTTCTTTGAGGCCCTGGCGGACCCGATTGATCAGGGTGTAGACCAGCAGTGCGGCGACCAGTGCCAGCACGCCGTTTATCCACAGGGCGCTGAGCCAGCCCAGGGCGATGCCGGTGGCCAGCACGCCGAGGATGAAGGCGCGGTCGCTCTTGCCCATGGGCCCGTCGTAGCGCCGCGAGGCCCCGACCATGGGCCCGAGCACCCCGGCGTACTCACTGAACAGCGCCAGCAGGGTCACGGCCAGCACCAGCAGCAGGCTGGCCCCGGGCAACAGGGCGAAAGGCAGGATCAGGGCGCTGTCGGCGACCACGTCGCAGAGTTCGTTGAGGTAGGCCCCCAGGCGCGATTGCTGGCCGAATTCCCGCGCCAGCATGCCGTCGATGGCATTGAGCGCCATGCGCAGGATCATCCACAGGGGAATCAGGGCGAACAGCCAGGCATGGCCGGGGAACAGGGCGATGACGGTGCCGACCAGGACCGAGATGACGGCGGCCAGGACAGTGATCTGGTTGGCCGTGGTGCCGTTGTCGTACAGGCGCTGCACCAACGGCCGCAGCAGGTTCTGAAAGCGCGGTTTGAGCTGGTAAATCGAGAGCATGATGGGACGGTTCCTTGTCGCACGCGGTGAGCAGGGCTGGATTATTGCCTTAAATGCCAGGGGGCTGACATCAGAAGTTTTGTCATGAGCAAACAGCTGTCTCTGTGTCTACGACGTACGCAATAGATGAAAAGGCATGGCGGGGGACAAAAATTTCACTCGGCTCGTTATATAGTAACGAATTGTTTCGAATTTCTTCGGCCCGTGGGTTTATCCACAGGGCCGGACCAGAGCGGCGGGGTGGTATGCAAGTCGATCTTGAGACGCAAGGTGGCGAGGTGGCTGCCTTGCCACGGTTTCAGCAGGCGGCGTCCCATGCGGCGCGTTTGCAGCGCTGGGGCGCCGCTTTGCTGGGCCTGGCGGTGCTGGGGCTGGTGGCGGCGGTGTTTGTCGATCTGTTTGCGGCGCTGACCATCTGGCCGGCACTGCTGGTGAACCTTTCGTGTGCCTTGCTGGTGGTGGTGGCCGGGCTGCAATCGGCGTGCTGGGTCAGCCGCTGGCGCGAAGAGGTGATCACTCCGGCGCCGGTTGTCACGCCCGAGGCCGTGGAGGATCGGCAGCCACAGGGCCGGCTGGCAGCTGCCCTGACCCTGCGCGGGCGGCGCCTGTTGCAGCAGATCGGCGCGCCTACCCTGTGGCTTGGTGGCTGGTCGCTGCTGATCCTGTATAGCGTGGTGCAGGTGTTCAACCTTTCGTTGCCCGCCACCGCCCTGGGCCTGGGTGCCAGCGTGGTGGCGGTGCTGGCTCTGCTGCTGGCGTTTGCCCTGCTGGTGCTGGAACGCCAACTGGCCCAGGAGCACCCAGGGGAATGGCCGGAAGCCGGCGCCCTGGCGCAGCTGCTGCGGGTGGCGATTATCTGTTTGCTGGTGAGCGCCCTGTGCCTGTTGTTCAGCAGCGACACGGCCTTGTGGCCAGTACGGCTGGCGGTGCTGACGGGGCTGCTGCCGGCATTGGTGGCCGGCGAGTTGTTGTTGCGCGCGGTGTTGTCGCTGTTCAGCCCACAGCGCGAACAGCTGGAGCCACGGCTTCTGGCCCACAGTTTTGTTGCCGACATGCTGCGTTGGCCGCCCCAACCCCTGCTCAGCCTGCAGCATGAATTGCACAACCGTTTTGGCATCGATCTGCGGCAGATCTGGGCCTTCGCCTATATGCGCCGGGCCTTTGTACCGGTATTGCTGGTGGTGTTGGCGGTAGGTTGGCTGTTGACCGGCGTTCATGAATTTTCCATGCAAAATCGCGGTATTTACGAGCGTTTCGGCAAGCCGGTACAGGTCTTTGGCCCGGGCCTGCATCTGGGCCTGCCCTGGCCCCTGGGGCGGGTACTGACGGTGGAAAACGGCGTGGTCCATGAACTGGCCACCAGCGTGGGCGAAAGCTCGCAGCCGTTTCAAGCGGCCCCCGCCGAAGGCCCGGCCCCCGCCATTGCCAACCGCCTGTGGGATGCCAGCCACGTGAATGACAAATCCCAGGTGATCGCCAGCGGCAATGCCCAGCAACAGAGCTTTCAGATCGTCAACATGGATGTGCGCTTCGTCTACCGCATCGGCCTGGGCGACGCTGCGGCGCTGGCCGCCACTTACAACAGCAGCGATGTGCCGACGCTGATCCGCAGCACCGCCAGCCGCGTGCTGGTGCACGACTTTGCCTCGCGCACCCTCGATGGCCTGCTGGGGCAGGACCGCACCGGGCTGGCCGATGACATCGGCAGGGCCGTGCAGGGCGATCTGGACCGGCTCGACAGCGGGGTAGAGATTCTTGCCACGGTAGTCGAGGCCATCCATCCACCGGCTGGCGCGGCCAATGCCTACCACGGTGTGCAAGCGGCGCAGATTGGCGCCCAGGCGCTGATTTCCCGGGAACGTGGAGCGGCTGCCGAGCAGACCAACCAGGCGCAGTTGCAAGCCAGCGTGGCCCGCGACCAGGCCCAGGCCGATGCGCGCGAAGTGCAGGCGGCGGCCCAGGCTGCCGACCTGCGCTTTGCCGCCGAACAGAAAGCCTTCGCCAGTGCGGGGCAGGCCTTCGTTCTCGAGCAGTACCTGAGCCAGCTGAGCCAGGGCCTGAGCCAGGCCAAGCTGCTGATTCTTGATCATCGTCTGGGGGGCGACAGCGCGCCGACCCTCGACCTGCGTACGTTCACCTTGCCGGCCGACCCTTCGGCGCCGCGTAAAGCCGCTCAGCCAGGAGCCGTCCATTGAGCCAGTCCTCCCATTCCCACGATCACGCCGGCCACGACCACGGGCACGGCCATCACCACCATCACGGGCATCACCACCATCATCATCATGGGGCGCCGGCCGAGGCCGGGCCTTTCCCCTGGCGGCGCATGGGCTGGGCCGTGCTACTGGTGCTGTTTGCCGTGGCCGCGGCGAGCCTGGTGCAAGTGCGCTCCGGCGAAGCCACGGTAATCACCCGCTTCGGCAACCCGGCGCGGGTGCTGCTGGAGCCGGGCCTGAACTGGCGCTGGCCGGCACCCTTTGAAGCGGCGATCCCGGTGGACCTGCGCCTGCGCACCACGTCCAGTGGCTTGCAGGATGTGGGCACCCGCGACGGTTTGCGGATTATCGTCCAGGCCTACGTGGCCTGGCGGGTCCAGGGCGACGCGGACAATGTGCAGCGTTTCATGCGGGCGGTGCAGAACCAGCCGGACGAAGCGGCGCGGCAGATCCGCACCTTTGTCGGTTCGGCCCTGGAAACCACCGCCAGCAGCTTCGATCTGGCCAACCTGGTGAACACCGATGCCAGCCAGGTGCGCATTGCCGACTTCGAAGCGCAACTGCGCCAGCAGATCGAACAGCAATTGCTTTCCACTTATGGAGTGCGAGTGGTGCAGGTGGGGGTGGAGCGTCTGACCCTGCCCTCGGTGACCCTTACCGCCACCGTGGACCGCATGCGCGCCGAGCGTGAAACCATCGCCACGGAACGTACCGCCATCGGCAAGCGCGAAGCGGCGCAAATCCGCTCTGGCGCCGAACGCGATGCGCGGATCGTCCAGGCCGATGCCACAGTGAAGGCCGCGGATATCGAGGCGCAATCCCGGGTTGAAGCGGCGCAGATTTATGGCCGCGCCTACGCCAGTTCCCCGCAGCTGTACAACTTGCTGCGCTCACTGGACACCCTGGGTACTGTGGTGACTCCGGGCACCAAGTTGATCCTGCGCACCGACGCGGCGCCTTTCCGGGTGCTGGTGGATGGCCCGCCAAACCTGCCGGGCAAAGCCGCTGGTTCGCAACCATGAATAAGGTTCCACGTGGAACAAATGAGTTGAGCAGCCCGTGGATCCAGGCCGGGCGTCTGGCATTCATCGCCTTGTACGGGGTGACAGTACTGGCGGCGCTTGCCTGGGCCTTCTCCAATGTGCGGCAGATAGACCCGCAGAACCGGGCCATGGTCTTGCACTTTGGCAAATTGGAAAGGGTGCAGAGCGCCGGATTGCTCTTGGCCTGGCCCCAGCCTTTTGAGCAGGTGGTGCTGCTGCCCGCCGCCGACCGGGTACTGGAGCGGCGGGTGGAGGGTTTGCTGCGTTCCGAGGCGGCTCTGGAAGGGGACCGGGTTGCCACCCTGGCCACGCCTTTGAACGACACCCTGGCCGGGTCCGGTTACCTGCTGACTGGCGATGCCGGTGTGGTACAGCTGGACGTGCGGGTGTTCTACAAGGTCAGCGATCCCTACGCCTATGTGCTCCAGGCTGACCACGTGCTGCCGGCCCTGGATCGGTTGGTGACCCGCAGCGCCGTGGCCCTGACCGCCGCCCGTGACCTGGACACCATCCTGGTGGCGCGCCCGGAACTGATCGGTAGCGACAACCAGGCCGCCGAGCGTCGTGAGCGGCTGCGGGGCGATCTGCTGCAAAGCATCAACCAGCGCCTGGCGCAGTTGGCCACCAGCGGCCAGGGCATTGGCGTCGAGGCAACGCGGGTGGATGTGCAATCGAGCCTGCCGGGCCCGGCGGTCAGCGCCTTCAACGCGGTGCTCACTGCCAGCCAGCAAGCCGACAAGGCGGTCGCCAACGCCCGCACCGAAGCGGAAAAGCTGACCCAGGGCGCCAACCAGCAGGCGGACCGCAGCCTGCAAGTGGCCCATGCCCAGGCCAGCGAACGGCTGGCCCTGGCCCGGGCCCAGACTGCCACGGTGCAGAGCCTGGCCCAGGCGCAGCGCAACGGCACCGACCCGGAAATGCTGCTGCGTATCTACCGTGAACGCCTGCCGAAGATTCTCGGGCAAGCCGGTTCGGTGACCACGGTCAATCCCCAAGACGATTCACGCCTGATCATTCAGGGAGCCGAACAATGACTGCCACCACCCATGCCGCGCCCCCCGCCAGCATGCTGACCTCGGCCGAGCAACGCAGCGCCGCCCGCCAGTTGACCCTGGCCATGCTCGCCCTGGGGCTTCTGGCCCTTGGCCTGGTCTGGCGCTGGCTGGCCCCAGGGCAGGTGGGCGTCAGCCAGTTGCTGTTGGGTGTCGCCTCGCTGCTGGTGGCGGTGCCGGTGATGCGCTCGGCCTGGTTCAGCCTGCGTTACCCGAGCCTGCACGGCATTACCGACCAACTGATCGCCCTGGCGATGCTCGGCGCCTGGGCCACTGGCGACCTGCTGACCGCGGCCCTGTTGCCGATCATCATGATCTTCGGCCACGTACTGGAAGAGCGCAGCGTGATCGGCTCCCAGGAAGCCATCGACGCCCTGGGCCGCTTGACCCGCAGCCTGGCGCGACAGGTACGGGCCGATGGCAGCGTCGTGGAAGTGGACAACGCCAGCCTCAAGGCCGGCGACCTGGTGGAAGTACGCGCTGGCGATCGGGTGCCCGCCGATGGTCTGGTGGTGTCCGGCCAGGCGAGCCTGGATACCGCGCCGATCACTGGCGAATCGGTCCCCCTGGAAGCGGTTCAGGGCATGCAGATATTTGGCGGCGCAATCAATCTCGATGGGCTGTTGCGTGTGCAGGTCACCCGTACCGGCGAGGAGTCGACCTTGGGCAAGGTGATTGCCCTGATGCAAAGCGCCGAGCGCGCCAAGCCGCCCATCACCCGTTTGCTGGAGCGCTATGCCGGCAGTTACATGGTGCTGGTGTTGCTGTTGGCGGCGGTGACCTGGTTCATCACCAACGATGCCCAAGCCATGCTCGCGGTGCTGGTGGCGGCCTGTCCCTGCGCGTTGGTGCTGTCGGCGCCGGCCACCGCCATCGCCGGGATCGCTGTGGCCGCGCGCCACGGCATCCTGATTCGTAGTTCGGCCTTTCTCGAGGAGCTGGCGGACCTGACCTCCCTGGTCGTGGACAAGACCGGCACCCTGACGTACGGCACCTTGCGTTTGCAGGCCATCGACAGCCCCCGGGAAGACCAGCGAAGCCTGCTCACTCTGGCCGCCAGCCTCGGCTCGGCCAGCAGCCACCCGGTCAGCCGGGCCCTGGCAGGGCTGGTGCCCCAGGAAGAGCAATGGCCACTGGGGGACATTCATGAACGCCAGGGCCTGGGGGTGGTGGCCCGTACCGAGGAGGGCGAAGCGGCCCTTGGCCGCCCGGAGCTGTTCCGCCAGTTGGGTATCGACACCAGCCCGGTGCCGGGGCACGACGGGCCGATTGCCGGCCTGGCGCTTGATGGCGAATTTCTCGGTTGGCTGTTGCTGGCCGACAGCGTCAAACCCGAGGCCCGGCATGCCCTGGGCGAGTTGCGCGAACTGGGGTTGGGCCGGCAGTTGCTGCTCACCGGCGACCGCCAGAGTGTGGCCGACAGCCTGGCGCTGGAAGTGGGAATCGCCGACGTCGAGGCCCAGGCCCTGCCGCAAGACAAGCTTGAGCGGGTACTGGAGGAGATCGACAAGGGCTTCCGGCCGATGGTGGTCGGCGACGGCATCAACGACTCCCTGGCTCTCAAGGCCGGGGTGGTGGGGGTGGCCATGGGCGCCGGTGGTGCGGACATCGCCCTGGCTTCGGCGGATGTGGTGCTGATCGGCAGCGACCTGCGACGCCTGGGCACCTGCGTGCGCCTGAGCCGTGAATGCCGGCGGACCTTGCAGGTCAACGTGATCATCGGCCTGGGCTGGACCCTGGCCATCGTCGCCTTTGCCGCGTTCGGCTGGCTGGGGGCGGCGGGGGCGATGATCGCTGCGGTGCTGCACAACCTGAGCACCTTGCTGGTGCTGGGCAATGCCGGTCGCCTGCTGCGTTTCCAGGAGCCGCTGTTGAAGCTGTAGACGCCGCCGCGCAGTTTTTTTCATCCCGGCTGTAACGCCGGGATGCTTCCTCTCTCTAGTGCTATGACGGGATTGCACAAGCACCCGCCGATCCCCTGCGACTATTGAGGAAACAAAAATGAACATGAAGAAAACCGCCGCCGGCGCTGCCCTGGCTTTTGCTGCCGCCACTCTGTTTGCCGGTGTCGTGACTCAAGCGTC
The DNA here is from genome assembly GCF_000397205.1 of Pseudomonas protegens CHA0. Lineage (NCBI taxonomy): Bacteria > Pseudomonadati > Pseudomonadota > Gammaproteobacteria > Pseudomonadales > Pseudomonadaceae > Pseudomonas > Pseudomonas protegens. The sequence goes on along the minus strand of NC_021237.1, from coordinate 6,820,684 downwards.
TGCTGCCGATGCCCAGGTGCACTGCTACGGCGTCAACGCCTGCAAAGGGCAGAACGACTGCAAGACCAAGGACCACGCCTGCAAGGGCATGGGCGCCTGTAAAGGCCAGGGCTTCAAGGCCATGACCCAGGCCGCGTGTGACAAAGCAGGCGGCAAAGTCGGCGAGTAAGCGGCGTTCGAGTGCTGCCGCAGTGGGGTTGGCAACCACTGCGGCCACTTGGCAAGGAGTTGGCGATGTCTGAATTTTCTTCCAGCCTGGGCTATGGCCTGGGTTTGCGCAGTGCCTACTACCAGCAGATTCTCGACGAGGCGCCGGACGTCGACTGGTTTGAAGTGGTGTCCGAGAACTTCATGGTGCAGGGTGGCAAGGCGCTGTATTACCTGGATGCGATCGCCGAGCGCTACCCCATCGTGATGCACGGGGTGTCGCTGTCCATCGGCGGCCCCCATGCCCTGGACCGGGATTACCTGCTGCGGCTCAGGCAACTGGCCAGCCGGGCAAACCCGGCGTGGATCTCCGATCACCTGTGCTGGAGCCGGGGCAACGCCCATCAACTGCACGACCTGCTGCCGCTGCCCTACACCGAGGAGAGCCTGCACTACGTGGCAGGGCGAGTGCGTCAGGTGCAGGACATTCTGGAGCGCCCCCTGGTGCTGGAGAACGTCTCCAGTTATGTGCGGGCGGCGGCCGACGAGTTCAGCGAGTGGGAATTTCTCGCCGCCTTGAGCCAGCTCAGCGGCTGCGAACTGCTGCTGGATGTGAACAACGTCTACGTCAGTTCGCGCAACCATGGTTTCGATCCCTGGCACTTCATCCAGGCGCTGCCGGCGCAGCGCGTGCGGCAACTGCATCTGGCCGGGCACCAGGATTATGGCGACTACGTGATCGACACCCACGACCACCCGGTCTGCGATCCCGTGTGGGCGCTGTATCAACGCACCCTTGAACACCTGGGGCCGGTGGCCACCCTGCTGGAGCGCGATGATCATTTTCCGCCCCTGGAAGAGCTGCTCAGCGAACTGCACAAGGCCCGAGATCTCGGGCAACAGACCCTGGCCGGGAGGCAGCAATGCGCCTGAACGACTGGCAACTGGCTTTTGAAGCCTATCTGTTGGGCGAACAGGCCCAGGCCCGCGCCGTCCTGCAAGACAGCCTGATCGGTGGCCCGACCCTGGATGTCGAGACCGGCCTGGCGATCTATCACAATGCCTACATGGCCCGGTTGCAGGAGGTCATGGGCAGCGACTTCCCGGCCATCCTGCACTGGTTGGGGGATGCAGAATTCCAGGCCCTGACGCAGGCCTACATTCGCCAGTGCCCGTCCCGGCATTTCAGCCTGCGCTGGCTGGGGCAGGGCTTTGCCGAATTCATCCAGGGCCATCTGGTGCCGGAGCAGGGCGCCCCCCTGGCGGAACTGGCGCGCCTGGAGTGGGCCTTCACCCTGGCCTTCGACGCAGCCGAAGCCCAGGTGCTGACGGTGGCGGCCATGGCCGGGCTGGATGTCGAGCAATGGCCGCAGCTGCAACTGCGCCTGGCGCCCTGTGTGCAATGGCTCGACTGCCGCTACAACAGCGTGGCCCAATGGCGCGCGGTCAAGGAGCAGGCGGATTTCCCCCGCAGTGCTTTACTCGATCAGCAGCAGCTGTGCCTGGTCTGGCGAGCGGACCGGGTCTGCCGTTATCGCAGCCTGCCAGCCGAAGAGGCCACAGCACTGCGGGGCATGATCGAGCAACGGTGGAATTTTGCGGAACTCTGCGCCGGGCTGGCCGTCACTTATGCCGAGGGGGCCCCGCTGCAGGCGGTTACCTGGTTGAAACAGTGGGTCGAAGATGGCCTGGTGATGCGCAGCGAATCATAGAAAACCACTATCAAATCGATAGCCTGCTATTTTCTAGGATGGTCTACCCTCATTTCAGACGTCTGAAACAAGGGGGGATTTTCCATGCTCGCGCAACTTCCACCGGCCTTACAGAATCTGCATTTGCCTTTACGCCTGCGGCTCTGGGACGGCCATGAATTCAATCTGGGGCCGGATCCCAACGTCACGATCGTGGTCAAGGACCCGCAATTGGTGGCGCAGCTGACTCACCCTAGCCTGGATGCCTTGGGGGGCGCCTTTGTCGAGGGCAAACTGGAACTGGAAGGTTCCATCAGCGAAGTCATCCGGGTCTGCGACGAACTGAGCCAGGCCTTGCTCGACGATGACGACGGCAACCAGCCGGTGCGCTCGCTGCACGACAAGGCGACCGACGCAGCCGCGATTTCCTATCACTACGACCTTTCCAACGCCTTCTACCAACTGTGGCTCGACAGCGACATGGCCTATTCCTGCGCCTATTTCGAGACCGGAAGCGAGTCTCTGGAACAGGCCCAGCAAGCCAAATTCCGCCACCTGTGCCGCAAGCTGCGCCTGCAACCGGGGGACTACCTGCTGGATGTCGGGTGCGGCTGGGGCGGGCTGGCCCGCTACGCCGCGCGTGAGTTCGGCGCCAAGGTGTTCGGCATCACCTTGAGCAAGGAGCAGCTGGCCCTGGCCCGCGAGCGAGTGACCGCCGAAGGCCTGGACGACCTGGTGGACCTGCAACTGCTGGATTACCGCGACCTGCCCCAGGATGGCCGCTTCGATAAGGTGGTCAGTGTCGGCATGTTTGAGCACGTCGGCCACGCCAACTTGCCGGAGTACTGCCAGACCCTGTTCAGGGCCGTGCGCGAGGGCGGGTTGGTGATGAACCACGGCATCACCGCCAAGCACACCGACGGCCGCCCGGTGGGCCGCGGGGCCGGGGACTTCATCGAGCGCTATGTGTTTCCCAATGGCGAGCTGCCGCACCTGGCAATGATCTCGGCGTTCATCAGCGAGGCGGGGCTGGAAATTGTCGATGTCGAGAGCCTGCGCATGCATTACGCGCGGACACTGGATCACTGGAGCGAACGCCTGGAAGACAATCTGGAAGCCGCCGCCAGGCAGGTTCCGGAGCAGGCGCTACGGATCTGGCGGCTGTACCTGGCGGGCTGCGCCTATGCCTTTGCCAAGGGCTGGATCAACCTGCACCAGATCCTGGCGGTCAAGCCCCATGCCGATGGCAGCCATGAACTGCCCTGGACCCGGGATGACCTCTACCATCCATAAGCCTGGCCCTTAAAGGATCGGAGAAATCAGCCGCGCGACCCGCATGCCCAGTTGTTGCAGGCGGTGGGTCTGGCGGCTTTCTTCCTTGGCGATTTCCCGGGCCTTGGCGAAGTCGGCTTCCAACATGTGTTCCACTTCGGTGGCGAAGTCGTCGTCCACCGTCAGCAGCATCACTTCGAAATTCAGGCGGAACGAACGGTTGTCCAGGTTGGCGCTGCCAATGGCGCTGATTTCGTTGTCGATCAGCACCACCTTCTGGTGCAGGAACCCTGGCTGATAGCGGAATACTCGCACCCCGGCGCGCACTGCTTCAAAGGCGTACAGGCTGGAGGCGGCATAGACGATGCGGTGGTCCGGGCGGGCGGGCAGCAGGATGCGCACATCCACGCCCCGCAGCACCGCCAGGCGCAGGGCAGCGAACACCGCCTCATCGGGAATGAAGTACGGGCTGGTGATCCACACCCGCTCGGTGGCCGCGTGGATGGCCTCGACAAAGAACAGCGAGCAGGTTTCGTAGGCATCGGCCGGGCCGCTGGCCAGCAGTTGGCAGAGCACGCCGTCGTCCGGGTAGGTGTCCGGGAGGATCAGCGGCGGCAGTTCCCGGGCGGCCCAGAACCAGTCTTCGGCAAAGGACTCCTGCAGGCAGGCCACCACCGGTCCGCTGACCTGCACGTGGGTATCACGCCAGGGCGCCAGGGGCGGCTTCTTGCCCAGGTATTCGTCGCCGACGTTATGCCCGCCGACGAACCCCAGCATGCCGTCCACCACCACGATCTTGCGGTGATTGCGGAAGTTCACCTGGAAGCGGTTGAGCCAGCCACTGCGGGTGGCGAAGGCGTGCACCTGGACCCCGGCGTCGCGCAGGGTCTGTACGTAGCTGGCGGGCAGGGAGTGGCTGCCGATGCGGTCGTAGAGCAGGTGGATCGACACGCCCTCGGCGGCCTTTTCCAGCAGCAGGCGTTGCAGGCGCCGGCCCAGTTCATCGTCGTGGATGATGAAGAACTGGATCAGCACCGCCTTGTGGGAGCGGCGGATGGCATTGAAGATCGCTTCGAAGGTGGCGTCGCCGTTGACCAGCAGGCGCACCTGATTGTTGGCCAGGCACGGCATGCGCCCCAGCTTGGGCATGGCCCGCAGCGAGGCGTAGGCCTTGGAGGCGCGGGCGGTTAGGGCTTCTTCCACCCAGGGGCGCCAGTTCAGCTCATTGATGGCTTTGTGCATTTCCACATTGGCCTGACGCCGGGCCTGGATGTAGGCGTCGAAGGTACTGCGACCAAACACCAGGTAGGGAATCAGGGTCAGGTAGGGCATGAACAGCAGCGACAGGGCCCAGGCGATGGCGCCCTGGGCGGTCCTGACGGTGAGTACCGCGTGGATCGCGGCGATCAACCCGAGAAAATGCAGCAGTGCGATGAGATAGCCGAAGATGTGCGGGCCAAAATAATCCATGGGGCAGCCTTGCTCCTGAAGATTCAATGCCTAACAGACCATGTTCCACGGTGAATGTCGCTATTTTATTCTGCATGCAACACCGTGCCCCGGCTGAAGTCTAACGGCCACTATTGTCTAGGAGTCATTCGATGAAACTTCGTTTACTGGGTTGGGCCTTGGCGGCAGGGTTGGCGCTTCCGGTGGTGGCGCAGGCGCAGATGCTGCAGCCGGGGTTGTGGGAGCTGACCAGCAGCAACATGAAGATCGACGACCAGAACATGCCGGACCTGTCGCTGATTCTCGGCCAGTTGCAGCAGCAGATGACCCCGCAACAGCGGGCGATGCTGGAGAAACAGGGTGTGACCATGGGCGGCAAGGGGATTCGGGTGTGCCTGACACCGGCCCAGGTGCAGTCGGACACCATCCCGCTGCAGGACCCGCAGTCGGGTTGCCAGCAGCAGGTGACCGAACGCAGTGGCAATCAATGGAAGTTCCGCTTCAGTTGCCCCAAGGCCCAGGGCAATGGAGTGGCCACGTTCATCAGCGATCGTGAGTTCACCACCAACGTGGCCGGCACCTTCAACGCCACCGGCCTGCAGCAGAAGGGCAGCATGGACACCCGCGCGGTGTGGCTGGGCCAGGACTGCGGCACGGTCAAACCCCGCGCCTCCTGACTTTTGGCTGACGCTGACGCTGCCCGTGCCCCGGGCAGCGCCTAGCGCATCCGGGCCAGGGCCTGCTCCAGGCTCAGGCGGCCCAGGTCTTCGCCATTTCGGCTGCGCAGGCTGACGTAGCCTCCGTCCTTTTCCTTTTCCCCGACCACTAGCAGGTAAGGCACTTTCTGCAGGCTGTGTTCGCGAATCTTGTAGCCGATCTTTTCGTTGCGCAGGTCGGCGCTGGCCCGCAGCCCGTGACGGCGCAAGCTGTCGCTGATGGCCCGGGCGTAGTCGGCCTGGGCTTCGCTGATGTTCAGCACCACCGCTTGTTGCGGTGCCAGCCACAGGGGCAGGGCGCCGCCATGGTGTTCCAGGAGAATGCCGATGAAGCGTTCCAGGGAACCAAACAGCGCCCGGTGCAGCATCACCGGCTGGCAGCGTTCGCCGCGCTCGTCGATGTAGCTGATGGCGAAGCGCTCGGGCAGGTTGAGGTCCACCTGCAGAGTGCCGCACTGCCAGTCGCGACCGATGGCGTCGCGCAGCACGAACTCCAGCTTGGGGCCGTAGAAGGCACCTTCCCCGGGGTTGATCCGGTAGTCGATGTGCATGCTCTGCAAGGCACCGACCAGGGCCTCTTCCAGCTGGTCCCAGACCTCATCGCTGCCGATGCGGTGGTCGGGGCGGGTCGAGAGCTTCACCGCCACCTGGTCGAAACCGAACTCCTTGTAGATGTCGAATACCAGGGCAATGGTGGCGGCGCATTCGCTTTGCATCTGTTGCGGGGTGCAGAAGATGTGGGCGTCGTCCTGGGTGAAATGGCGCACTCGCAACAGGCCGTGCAGGGCCCCTGAAGGTTCGTAGCGGTGGACTTTGCCGAACTCGGCGATGCGCAGTGGCAGGTCGCGGTAACTCTTGCGGCCATGACCGAAGATCGCCACCGCGCCGGGGCAGTTCATCGGCTTGAGGGCGAAGGTGCGCTGGTCTTGCGTGGTGGTGGTGAACATGTGGTCGCGGTAGTTCTGCCAGTGCCCGGAGGTTTCCCAGAGGCCGCGGTCCATCACGTCGGGGGTGTTCACTTCCTGGTAGCCGGCCTGTTCCTGGCGCCTGCGCATGTAGCCGATCAGTTCCTGGAACAGGGTCCAGCCCTTGGCGTGCCAGAACACCGAGCCCGGCGCGCAGTCGTCGAAATGGAACAGATCCAGCTGCTGGCCGAGCTTACGGTGGTCGCGCTGTTGCGCCTGTTCCAGGCGCAACAGGTAGGCCTCAAGTTCCGGGCGGGTGCCCCAGCAGGTGCCGTAGATCCGCTGCAGCGGTGCGTTGCGGGCGTCGCCGCGCCAGTAGGCTCCGGCCACCTTGGTCAGCTTGAAGGCGCGCAGTTGGCCAGTGGAACGCAGGTGTGGCCCACGGCACAAATCTTCGAAATCCCCTTGACGGTACAGCGAAAGCACGGCATCTGGCGGCAAGTCGCGGATCAGCTCGACCTTGTAGTGCTCGCCCAGGTCGGCGAAATGCTGCAGGGCCTGCTCCCGGGACAATTCCCGGCGGCGCACCGAATGATTGGTGGCGGCCAGGCTATGCATGCGCGCCTCGATCAGTTCCAGGTCCTCTGGGGTGAAGGGGCGCTCGTAGGCGAAGTCGTAGAAGAAGCCATCCTCGATCACCGGGCCGATGGCCACCTGCGCCGAGGGGAACAGCTGTTTCACCGCCATCGCCAGCAGGTGCGCGCAGGAGTGGCGCAGTACTTCCAGGCCCTCGGGGTCGCGGGCAGTGACGATGCTCAAGCGGGCGTCGCTGTGCAACAGGTAGTCACAGTCCACCAGTTGGCCGTTCACTCGCCCGGCCACGGCGGCCTTGGCCAGGCCGCTGCCGATGCTGGCGGCCACCTCGAAAACGGACAACGGCTGGTCGTACTCACGGCACGCGCCATCAGGCAGGGTGATGCGGATCATCTTCGGCGGTCCTTGGGGTCGGGCTATTAACGGGTGAAGCGCAGGGGCAGGCCCTGACAGTCGTCGTACAGGCGGCCCTGGTGCCAGGCGAGCTGGCCCGACACCAGGGTGCTGCTGACGCTGTGGCGAAAGCGCTGGCCGGCAAAGGGCGTCCAGCCGCAGTGGGCGAGGATTGGCTGGCTGTCCACGGCCAGGCCTGTGGGCTCGGCGCGGACCAGCACCAGGTCGGCCCAGTAGCCTTCGCGCAGGTAGCCGCGATCGGGAATGGCGAACAGGTCGGCGACTCGGTGGCTGGTTTTTTCCACCAGGGTGGTCAGGGGCAGCACCCGGTCGGCCACCAGTTCCAGCAGCGCTGGCAATGCATGCTGCACCAGCGGCAGGCCGGAGGGCGCGCGGCTGTAAGGCAGCTGTTTCTGCTCCCAGGTATGGGGCGCGTGGTCGGTGCCGATGACATCCAGGCGCTGGCTGTTCAGGGCCTGGCGCAGGGCATCGCGATCGGCCTGGGTCTTGATCGCCGGGTTGCATTTGATCAGGTGGCCGAGGCGCGGGTAGTCGCGGTCATCGAACAGCAGGTGATGTACGCAGACCTCGGCGGTGATGCGCTTTTGCGCCAGGGGCCGGTCCTCGAACAGCGCCAGTTCCCGGGCGCTGGTCAGGTGCAGCACGTGCAGGCGGGTGCCGTGTTTCTTCGCCAGTTCCACCGCCAGGGATGAGGAGCGAAAGCAGGCCTCGGCATCGCGGATGTGCGGGTGGGCGGCGGCGGGAATCTGCTCGCCATAGAGTTGCAGCCAGCGCTGTTGCCGGGCCTGGATGCTGGGGGTGTGTTCGCAGTGGGCCAGGAGCAGGGTCGGCACCTGGCGGAACAGCCGGTCCAGCACCTCGGGATCGTCCACCAGCATGTTGCCGGTGGAGGCCCCCATGAACACCTTGACCCCGGCCACCTCCGTGGGGTCCAGGGCGGCGACGAGGTCGAGGTTGTCGTTGCTGACCCCGAAGTGAAAGCCATAGTTGGCCACCGAAACGCTCGCTGCGCGGCGCTTCTTGTCGTTCAGGGCGGCAAGATCCAGGGTCGCCGGCGAGGTGTTGGGCATGTCCATGAAGCTGGTGATGCCACCGGCCACCGCCGCCCGCGACTCGCTGTACAGGCTGCCCTTGTCCGGCGCGCCGGGGTCGCGAAAGTGCACCTGGTCGTCGATCATGCCCGGCAGCAGCCACTGGCCGCGGGCGTCGATTTCGATCTCGGCGCTGAGGTGGTCCAGGCTGCCGATGGTGTCGATGCGCCCGTGCGCCACCAGCACATCGGCGTCGAATTCGCGCCCTTCGTTCACCAGGCGGGCATTGCGGATGAGGATTCGGCTCATGCTCAAAACTCGTTCTGCAGGGCCTTGTAGCCACGCACCAGGTCGACGTTGGTGCGCGCCACGTCTTCGGAAAACTCCGAAGCGCTGACACTCACGGGAGGGAACTGCGCCAGGTCGGTCTTGGGCCCGATGCGGGTGGTGGAGGGCACGTAGAAACCCGGCGGCAGGTCGCGGCCATCCACCACGGAGTTGTGTCGAACCACGCTGCCGTCGCCCACTTCGCAGTTGAACAGCACGCTGTTGAAACCGATGAACACTCGGTCGCCGACCACGCAGGGGCCATGGACGATGGAGCGGTGGGCGATGGAAGTGTGCTGGCCGATGGTCACCGCCGCGCCGGATTTGGAGTGGATCACCACGCCATCCTGGATGTTCGAGTTGGCGCCGATGGTGATGGCTTGCATCTGGCCGCTGGCGTCCACTTCGTCGGCGCGGATCACCGCGTAGGGGCCGACGAAGACGTTGTCGCCGATCACCACCTTGCCGCAGATGATGGCCGTCTTGTCGACGTAGGCGGACTCGGCGATCACGGGCAGATCGCCGGAGGGGTTTTTACGAATCATGGCGCGAGTCCTTCAAGGGGGAACTGATGACTTCCACCGCGCCATCGCGAATGGCGTTGTAGAAACAGTTGGGGCGCCCGGTGTGGCAGGCCGGTCCTTGCTGATCCACTAGCAGCAGCACGGCATCGCCGTCGCAGTCCAGGCGCGCTTCGATCAGGCGCTGGCGATGCCCGGAGCTTTCGCCCTTGCGCCACAGGCACCGACGCGAGCGCGACCAGTAGCAGGCCTGGCCGCTGGCCAGGGTTTCGCCCAGGGCCTGGCGGTTCATCCAGGCCAGCATCAGCACCTCGCCGCTGTCGTGCTGCTGGGCAATGGCAGCGATCAGGCCGTCGCTGTTCCAGGGCAGGGCGGCGAGCACCGCGGTCAAGGCCCAGCGGCTGCCCTGGGGCGCGGCTTCCAGATCCAGCAGCGACAGCGGTGGGCGGCGGATCATGGTTGGCTCAGGGCCTGGTACAGGGTGTCGAGGTTGTATTCGAACAGGCCGGTGAAGGTACTGGCCGGACCGCTGGCCGAGAGCGCATCGGAGTACAGGGTGTCGCCGATATGGGCGCCGCTTTCGTCGGCGATCTGCTTGAGCAGGCGGGCGTCCTTGATGTTCTCCATGAACACTGCCTTGACCTTGGCGTTGCGGATCTGGGTAATCAGCGCAGCCACTTCGGCGGCGGAAGGTTCACGCTCGGTGGACAGGCCCTGGGGCGCCATGAAGTCGATACCGTAGGCCTGGCCCAGGTAGCCGAAGGCGTCGTGGGAGGTGACGATCTTGCGGTTGCCTGGGGGCAGGGAACCGAGCTTGGCCTTGGCCTCGGCCAGCAGGCGATAGATCTGTTTCAGGTAGGCCTGGCTGTTGCGCTGGTAGTCGGCCTGGTGGGCCGGGTCGGCAGCGATCAGCGCCTTGGTGATGTTGCTCACATAGAGCTCGCTGTTGGCCAGGTTGTGCCAGGCATGAGGGTCGGGAACGCTTTCGCCGTCTTCCTCCAGGGTGCGCGGAATAACCCCGCGGCTGGCAGTGACGACCTGGGCCTGGGTGGCGGTGCTGGCCACCAGGCGGTCCAGCCAGGGTTCGAAACCCAGGCCATTCTTGATGATCAGCCGGGCCTTGAGCAGGGCCTTGGCGTCATTCGGGCTCGGCTCGTAGGTGTGGGCATCCTCGTCGGCACCCACCAGGTTGGTGATGTGCACATGCTCACCGCCGACCTGGCGGGTCATGTCGGCGAGGATGCTGAAGCTGGTGACCACCGCCAGCTTGTCCGCCGCCTGGGCAGTAGGCAGCGACAAGGGCAACAGCAGGCTGAACAGCACGAGTAGAGCGCGCATCGGGAAACACCTCATGGGGATGTGAGCAAAGGTGGGCGGTGCAGCAAGCCGTGCACCGGACCGAACACCACGGACAGCAGGTACAGGCCGCCGGCCACCAGCACGATGGCCGGGCCGCTGGGCAGCGAGTAGTGGAACGACAGCAGCAGGCCGAGCCACACCGAGAGGCAGCCAAACAGCGCGGCGATGCCGATCAGGGCGGGCAGGCGTCGGCTCCAGAAACGTGAGGCGGCGGCCGGCAGCATCGTCAGGCCCACCACCATCAGCGCGCCGATGGCCTGGAAACCTATCACCAGGTTGAGCACCACCAGGGTCAGGAACAGGCCGTGGGCCAGGGGGCCGAGGCGGCTGACGCTGTGCAGGAACAGCGGGTCAAGGGTGTCCAGCAGCAGGGCTTTGTAGATCAGCGCCATGGCCAGCAGGCTGAAGAGCGAGACCAGCAGCATGCCGTTCAGGGTCGTGCCATCCACCGCCAGGGCCGAGCCGAACAGCAGGTGCAAGAGGTCCAGGCGCTTGCCCGCCAGCCCGAGGATCAGCACGCCGCTGGCCAGGGAAATGGGGTAGATGGCGGCGATGCTGGCGTCTTCCCGCAGGCCGGTGCGCCGGGTGATCCAGGCGGCCAGCCCGGCCATGCCCAACCCGGCACCGAGGCCGCCCAGGGTCAGCGCCGGCAGGCTGAGACCGGCGAACCAGAAGCCCAGGGCGGCGCCCGGGAGAATGCCGTGGGCCACGGCGTCACCGATCAGGCTCATGCGCCGCAAGATCAGGAACACCCCCAGGGGCGCGGTGCTGCAGGCCAGCAGCAGGCCGCCGAGCAGGGCCCGACGCATGAACAGGAATTCGCTGAACGGCTGCCAGAAATGTGCGGCGAAGTGCATCAAGCCACCTGCGCGCAGGATTGTGGGGCGATCAGCTCCAGGCTGGGGCCGAATACGCAGCCACTGCTTTTTACCAGCAGGGTCTGGGGGATGTGCTGGCGCACGGCGGCCAGGTCATGGCAGACCACCACCAGGGTCCGGCCCTGAGCGTGCCAGTTGTACAAGTGACGCCAGAGCAGGGCCTGGCCGGTTTCGTCGAGGGCGGCGTGGGGCTCGTCCAACAGCAGCAAGGGGGCTTCGGTCAGGCTCAATCGGGCGAGCAGGGCACGTTGTAATTCACCACCGGAAAGGGCCATCAACGGGCGCTTTTCCAGGCCGCTCAGGCACCAGTCTTCGAGGACCGTGCGCAGCTTTTCTGCCCTGACCCTGGCCGGTTCACGCTTGCCCCAGAAGCCGCCGGCCACCAGTTCTTCCAGGCTGATGGGGAACTGTCGATCCAGGTGTTGCTGCTGCGGCAAGAAGGACAAGCCGCCTCGGGCAGTGCCGAGGTGGATCTTGCCCGCGAGTGGTTTCTGCAGCCCGGCGATGACTTTCAACAAGCTGCTCTTGCCCGATCCGTTGGCGCCAATGATCGCGCTCAGGCTGGCCCTGGGCAGGTGCAGATCCAGGGCTGGAGTCAGGGGTTGCCCCGGAGCGCCCCAACGCAGGTGTTCGCAGCGGATCATCAGGCCTCCCAGTTCCAGCGGCTTTCGGCCACGGCGTCATGGGCATGCAGGCTTTCGGCGTGCACGACCCGCAATTGAAAGGCGTTGATTCCGGGGGAACGGCGCAGGGCTAGGTTCAGGCGGCGGGCGGCGTCTTCGCAGAACATCAGGTTCTGCCCGTTGGCCAGGGCGAAGGCCTGCTCGTCGGCACGCTTGACCGCGGTTTGCACGGCGGTGCCCAGGGCGTTTTCCGCATCGTTGATCAGGGCAATCAACGGCAGTTCGTCGATGAAGTCATCCAGGCGCAGATGCAATGCCGCGTTGCTGCGCTGGCTATGGGGCGTCGCGACGATGCCTTGGGGCGAGCCCAGCCAGGCCAGGACGTCGGCGTGTTGCAACGGCCGGTTGGCAAAATCTTCGATGAACTGCTGCTGGATCAACTGCCGCGCCAGCGCCGCCGAACAGGGGCAAGTGGAGGAATAAGGCACGTCGATTTTTAGTTCCACGTGGAACATCGCGTTTTTCAGCCGCGCTTCGATACTCAGCGGGTAGCTTTTCCAGCCGGCCAACGGGCTGACCAAGGCCGGGCGTTTCAACAGTAGATCCAACTGAATGCGCAGGTAGGCGCTGTGGGCCAGGCCTTCATGGCTATCGAGAAAACGCTGCAAGATCCGCCGGAGCAGAGCGGGGGTGAGGTTCTCCTGTTCCAGCATTTCCAGGGCCAGATACAGGCGTGACATGTGAATGCCCCGGGCCTCGCCATCGTCGAGGCTGACACCGGCATCGGCCTTGGCTGCGCTTGGCTGGTTGTTGATCACTACAGGTAAGGCAATGCCGCACATGCCCACCCATTCCAGGGGCAAGGCTTGGCGTGAGGCCTGCGCGGCGATATCCGGCAGAGTCAGCGCGTTCATGAACAGGTCCGTCGTGGGAAGTGATTTCACATGTTATATTATAACAATACGTTCGATGGGAAATTTTTCCTCGACGGTTGTTCATCTTGTCTTGTGAGTAGGGACGCTCCTTTTTTCGCGGTATTTGCCATGCACAGACGTCAATTGCTCAACCTGCTGTTGGCCGGTACGGCCCTGATGTTTCCCTGGAGTGTCCGCGCCGCGCAGATCTGCAACGCACGATTGTGGAAGGACGCAGAAAAGTTGCGGCTGGTGCTCGATCTGAGCGGCCCGGTGCAATACAAGACCTTCAGCTTGAGTGCCCCGGAGCGCTTGATCATCGACTTGAACGGCGCGCACCTGAGCGGTGATTTCAGCCAGCTGGCCCTGGCCAACACGGTGATCCGCGCCATTCGTTCCGGGCACTTCGGCCAGGGCGATACGCGGATCGTCCTCGACCTGCGCGAGCCGGTGCAGCTCCACAGTTTTCTCCTGCCGCCCCAGGATGGCCAGGGCCATCGGCTGGTGCTGGATCTGTCCAATGCCACCAGGCTGGCCCTGCCGATCGCTGCGGCCGCCGCGCCGCTGGCCAAGCCCGAGGCCACGACAGGCAAGCCCCATCCCAAGCGCGACATCATCGTGGTAGTAGACCCCGGCCATGGCGGCAAGGACCCGGGCGCCGTGGGGGCCAAGGGCGAACGGGAGAAGGATGTGGTGCTGGCCATCGCCCGCCTGCTGGCCAAGCGGCTCAAGCGCGAGAAGGGTTTCGACGTGAAGCTGGTGCGCAACGATGATTTCTTCGTGCCGCTGCGCAAACGCGTGGAGATTGCCCGCAAGCACCAGGCCGACATGTTCATCTCGGTGCATGCCGATGCCGCGCCGCGGCTTACCGCATCCGGCGCATCGGTGTACGCCCTGTCCGAAGGTGGCGCCACCTCGGCCACCGCGCGCTTGATGGCCCAGCGGGAAAACGGCGCCGACCTGCTGGGGGCGACGACGCTGCTCAACCTCAAGGACAAGGATCCGATGCTGGCGGGGGTGATTGTCGACATGTCGATGAACGCCACCATCGCCGCCAGCCTGCAATTGGGCGGGACTGTGCTGCAGAGCCTGTCGGGCATTACCACCCTGCATCAGAAGCGTGTGGAACAGGCCGGTTTTGCGGTGCTCAAGTCACCGGACGTGCCGTCGATCCTGGTGGAAACCGGCTTCATCTCCAACAGCCGCGACAGCCAGCGCCTGGTCACCGCGCGCCACCAGCAGGCGATTGCCGATGGCCTGTTCAACGGCCTGCAGCGCTACTTCGAGAAAAACCCACCGGTTAACAGCTACATGGCCTGGCTCCAGGAAACCAAGAACAACCGCCCCGCCTGAACGCCGACCTGCAGGAGCCGGCTTGCCGGCGAAGAGGCCGGTGAATGGGGTGGCTGAGGATGTCTTCGCTGGCAAGCCAGCTCCTACGCAGGCGGTACGGGAAAGGGAGCTAGCAGCCGCTGATGCGGCTGCAGGTGAACTGCCCGCGGCTGCCGCCGGAGCTGGAAAAGCGGTTGCGCGTGGTCCAGCCCACGCGCTGGCTGTAGCCCACCCAGGCCTCGCCGTCGGAGGCCAGGCCGGTGAAGAACGTCAGCTGCCCGTAGCGGCTGTTGGTCTGCGCCCAATAGCGCTTGCCGATCACCTCGAAGCCGCGCAGGTAGGTGGTGCTGCCGGCCGTGGCGACGCTGTAGGCGTTGCCCAGCGGGTCGACGCAGGCCAGCAGAGTGGCGCTGCGGGTGCAGGTGGCCAGGGTACTGGGCACCGCCGCGCTGGCGTGACCAGCCAGCAGCAACAGGCCTGAAAGTAGGGTGGGCAGGACAGGGCGCATGGCGAGTCTCGTGACGACAGGGGCGCAGCATCGCGCCCTTCGTCGTGGGCGGCAAGGGAAGGTTGGCTAATTTGTGTTGTTATAATATAACATTAAAACACAGCCTGACCCGTGACTCGCCATGACTGAACAAGACCTTCTCGCCCAACCCGAGACGCACTACATGAACGAAGCCCAGCAGGGCTTCTTTCGCCAGCTGCTGCTGGCCCAGCGCAGTGATCTGCAGGAGCGCATTGCCGGCGAGTTCGACCAGCTGCGCGAGCAGGAACCCCACAGCGACCCCGCCGACATCGGCAGTGCCGAAGAGCAGCGCCAGTGGCAACTGCGCCTGCTGGAGCGGGAAAAGAAGCTCCTGGACAAGATCGACGAAGCCCTGGAGCGCCTGGCCCGTGGCGAATACGGCTGGTGCCGCGACACCGGCGAGCCCATCGGCCTCAAGCGCCTGCTGCTGCGGCCCACCGCCACCCTGTGTATCGAAGCCAAAGAACGCCAAGAGCTGCGCGAACGCCATCAACGGGCGCTTTGACCCAGCCGCGATCCTGATGAGGAACAACCCATGACCGACCGTCTCCCCGTTACCGTGCTGTCCGGCTTTCTCGGCGCCGGTAAAAGCACCTTGCTCAATCACATCCTGCGCAACCGCGACCACCTGCGGGTGGCGGTGATCGTCAACGACATGAGCGAAATCAACATCGATGGCAGCGAAGTGCAGCGCGATGTCAGCCTCAATCGCGCCGAAGAAAAACTGGTGGAAATGAGCAACGGCTGCATCTGCTGCACCCTGCGCGAAGACCTGCTGGAGGAAGTGGGCAAGCTGGCCCGCGACGGGCGCTTCGACTACCTGCTGATCGAATCCACCGGGATTTCCGAGCCGCTGCCGGTGGCGGAAACCTTCACCTTTCGCGATGAATCCGGCCAGAGCCTGGCGGATATCGCCCGGCTCGACACCATGGTCACGGTGGTCGACGGCATGAATTTCCTGCTGGACTACCAGGCCGCGCACAGCCTGGCTTCCCGGGGCGAAACCCTGGGCGAAGACGATGAACGTTCCATCAGCGACCTGCTGATCGAACAGGTGGAGTTCGCCGACGTGATCCTGGTCAGCAAGATCGACCTGATCAGCAGCGACCAGCGCGAGGAACTGCTGGCCATCCTCAAGAGCCTCAATGCCCAGGCCGAGATCGTGCCCATGGTCATGGGCCAGGTGCCACTGGCGAAGATCCTCAACACCGGGCGCTTCGATTTCGAGCGCGCGGCCCAGGCTCCGGGCTGGCTGCGGGAGTTGCGCGGCGAGCATGTGCCGGAAACCGAGGAGTACGGCATCGCTTCCACCGCCTACCGGGCGCGGCGGCCGTTCCATCCCCAGCGCTTCTTCGACTTCATCAACCGGCCCTGGGTCAACGGCAAGCTGCTGCGCTCCAAGGGCTTCTTCTGGTTGGCCAGCAAGTATCAGGAAGCCGGCAGCTGGTCCCAGGCCGGTGGCCTGATGCGCCATGGCTTTGCCGGGCGCTGGTGGCGCTTCGTGCCCAAGCAGCACTGGCCCCAGGACGAAGAAGGCACCGCGGCGATCATGCACAACTGGACCGCGGCCACCGGAGATTGCCGCCAGGAACTGGTGTTCATCGGCCAGAACATCGACTTCACCCGGCTTTGCGCGGAGCTCGACCTGTGCCTGCTGGATGACGATGAAATGGCCCTCGGCGTCGAGGGCTGGAGCCTGCTGAACGATCCCTTTGGCCCCTGGCATGATGAGGAAGCGGCCTGATGCTGACCCTGAACTTGCCGGTAACTCCACTGGCCAATCCGCCCAGATGGCTGCTGCTGCCGAGCGTGACCGCGCCGGTCTCTCGCCGCCAGGCCATCGGCAGCACCCCGGCGGTGCTCGCCCAGGTGCTGGAGGATGAGGTCAATCTCGGCCTCTGGCAGCGCCAGTTGCCGGCCCACATCGCCGACTTCGCCGAGTTGCTGCTGTCCCTGGACCAGCCGCTGGCCGAATCCCTGTCCCTGGAGCTGCCCGACGAAGACGCGCAACCCAATCTGCGCGGCCTGGCTTCGGGGTTCAGTGATCTGCAGGGTTATGAAGGCTTTATCGCCGATGTTGCCTGGCTGGTCAGCGCTTTTGCCTGCCTGCTCGGGGCCAGGCGCGTCGGGCTGCGCCTGCGGGTCCTGGACAAGGCCATGTGCCCGCGGTTTCACGTGGACCATGTACCGGTGCGGCTGATTACCACCTACGCCGGAGCCGGCAGCCAATGGCTGCGCGAAGGCGCCATGGACCGCAGGAAACTGGGGCAGGCCGAGGGCGAACCACGGGACCCGGCACAGATCCAGCAGATCGCCAGCGGCGACGTGGCGCTGTTCAAGGGCGAGAAATGGCACGGCAACGAAGGCTTTGGCCTGATCCACCGCTCGCCGCAGCCAGCGCCAGGGGAACGCCGGCTGATCCTCACCCTCGATTGGCTGGGTTGACCTAGGCCCGTGCAGCCGCTTGCCGAGCCTGGGCAAAGCTCCGCAGGACCTTCAGCGCTCCCAAGAGCGGCGTCGAATCGAGCGGATTTTCGCCCAGGGCGGGAAGGGCGTAGCATCACCTCACAGGTTTCCCGGACCCCTTCCCATGCTGCAGAACATCCCCACCCACGTGATCGCCGGCCCCCTGGGCGCCGGCAAGACCAGCCTGATCCGCCATCTGCTGAGCCAGCGCCCGGCCGCCGAGCGCTGGGCGGTGCTGATCAACGAGTTTGGCCAGATCGGCCTGGACGCGGCCCTGCTGACCCGCGACGAAGATGGCATCGCCCTGGGCGAAGTGGCCGGCGGCTGCCTGTGCTGCGTCAACGGTGCACCGTTCCAGGTGGGCCTGGGCCGCCTGTTGCGCAAGGCCCGGCCGGACCGCCTGCTTATCGAGCCCTCGGGCCTCGGCCACCCGGCCCAATTGCTCAAGCAGTTGAATGAAGCGCCCTGGAAGGGCGTGCTGGCGGTGCAACCCTGCGTGCTGGTGCTGGATGCCCAAGCGCTGGCCGCTGGCAAGCCGTTGCCCCGGGCGCAGCAGGATGCGCTGTCCAGCGCCGGCCTGCTGGTACTGAACAAGGACGAACTGCTCAGCGACAGCGACAGGTTGCGGGTGCTGGAGCAATTGCCGGACCTTCCCTTGTTCTGGACCCGCCATGCCGCCTTGCCCCTGGCCGAGCTGCCGGGCCTGGGAGCCAGCGCCGAAGCGGCCCTGGAGCAGTCGGACATTCCCCAGGGCCTGGCCCAGTTGCC
Source organism: Pseudomonas protegens CHA0 (assembly GCF_000397205.1). Classification (NCBI taxonomy): domain Bacteria; kingdom Pseudomonadati; phylum Pseudomonadota; class Gammaproteobacteria; order Pseudomonadales; family Pseudomonadaceae; genus Pseudomonas; species Pseudomonas protegens. The sequence continues at coordinate 6,802,748 of NC_021237.1, read as the reverse complement.
GGCCGTGTGGAGCGATCCGGCGCTGCCGATCTGCCTCAGCCAGTCCCAGGAGGATGGCTGGAGCATCGGCTGGCGCTGGCACCCCAGCCAACAGTTCGATCTGGTCCGGGTCGAGCACTGGCTGCAGAACCTCGACTGGCGCCGGGCCAAGCTGGTGCTCCACAGTGATCAAGGCTGGCGGTCGGGCAACGGGCTGGATAATTCACCGCTGAACTGGCTGCCCAGCGAATGGCGCCGGGATTCGCGCCTGGAACTGATCTTCAGTAGCCCTCAGGACATTGCCGTTCTGCAGGCCAGTCTCGATGCCTGTCGCCTGTAGGAAACGGCGTGCACGCCACTCTTACGGCTTGAACTTGCGATGTTCCTCGCGCCACTGGCTCAGCTCGATCACCTCGGCACTGGGCAGGGGCTCCTTGGCTTCGAACGGGTAGGGCGCCAGCTCGATATGGGCGCTGTGGGCGCCGAACTGGGTGATGGTCCCGGCATGACGGGTTTCCCCGGTCACGGTGAACTCGAAGTTGTAGACCCGCGCCAGGCGCCGCCGGCCATTGCCATCCTTGACGAAACCGATGCGCTTGAGCGCCACATTACCGTCCAGCAACTCGATGTCGAGCCGCGCGCAGTGCTGCTTGACCCGCTCCAGGGCCCGTTCGCGCAGGCCGTGGTTGTGCCACAGCCAGGCAGCAGCGGTTGCCAGTAGCATCAGCACAAAGATGTTTCCAAGGGTCAGCATGAAGGTTTGCTCCAACGAGGTGGCGTCAGCTTAACTGCGACTCCGGTCTGTCGTACAGGCTGCGTTTAGTCGCATACTGCGCGGCTTGAATTCCACCGGTTTTATGGAAAATCCTGCATGAAACGTACGCCCCACCTGCTTGCGATCCAGTCCCATGTGGTTTTCGGCCACGCCGGCAACAGTGCCGCGGTATTCCCCATGCAGCGGGTTGGGGTGAATGTCTGGCCGCTGAATACGGTGCAGTTCTCCAACCACACTCAGTATGGTCAGTGGGCCGGGGAAGTGCTGGCGCCACAGCAGATTCCCGAGCTGGTGGAAGGCATTGCCGCCATCGGCGAGCTGGGCAACTGCGACGCGGTGCTGTCCGGCTACCTGGGCAGCGCGGCCCAGGGCCGGGCGATCCTCAGCGGTGTGGCGCGGATCAAGGCAGTCAATCCCAAGGCCCTGTACTTGTGTGACCCGGTGATGGGCCATCCGGAGAAGGGCTGCAGCGTGCCGGCTGAAGTCAGCGACTTCCTGCTGGACGAGGCCGTGGCCATGGCGGATTTTCTCTGCCCCAACCAGCTGGAGCTGGACAGCTTCTGCGGGCGCAAGCCGCAATCGCTGTTCGACTGCCTGGGCATGGCCCGGTCGCTGCTGGACAAGGGCCCCAGGGCGGTGCTGGTCAAGCACCTGGACTACCCGGGCAAGCTGGCGGACGGTTTCGAGATGCTGCTGGTGACCGCTGACGGCAGCTGGCACCTGCGCCGTCCATTACTGGCGTTCCCGCGCCAGCCGGTGGGGGTGGGCGACCTGACCTCAGGCCTGTTCCTGGCCCGGGTATTGTTGGGGGACAGCCTGGTGGCGGCCTTCGAATTCACCGCCGCGGCGGTGCATGAAGTACTGCTGGAAACCCAGGCCTGCGCCAGTTACGAGCTGGAGCTGGTGCGCGCCCAGGACCGCATCGCCCACCCACGGGTGCGCTTCGAGGCCACGCCGATCGGCTTCTGAGGCGGGCTCAGGCCTGCTCGGAAAACTGCACGGTCGGCGCGGGCTGGCGAAAGCCCCGGGTGTGTATGCCCAGGTACAGCAGGCCCAGGGCGAACCAGGCCAGGCCGATGCCCAGGGTCAGGGCCGAAAGGCTGGTCCACAGCCAGGCGATCAGGGCAAAGCCGATCAACGGCAGCAGGCCGTACTGCAACAGCCGTGCGGTGCTGCGCGGCTGGCCCTGGCCCAGGTGACTCTTGATCACCGCCAGGTTGACCACCGAGAACGCCACCAGTGCACCGAAGCTGATCATCGACGCCAGGGTGGTGAGGTCGATGACCACCGCCAGCAATGACACCAGCGACACCAGGACAATGGCCACCACCGGGGTCTTGTAGCGCTCGGACAGGGTACCGAACACCCGACGTGGCAGGATGCCGTCACGGCCCATGCTGAACAGAATGCGCGATACCGAGGCCTGGGATGCCAGGGCCGAACCGGCGGCGCCGGCGACATAGGTGGCGGTGAAGAACATCTCCAGGAAGCGTCCGCCGGCGTGCAGCATGACCTCGCTGGCCGCCGAGTCGGCGTCCTTGAAACTGCTGCCGGGGAACGCCAGCTGGCTGGTCATGGCCAGCAGGATGAACAGCAGGCCGGCGCCCAGGGTGGTGATGACGATTGCCCGGGGGATGTCCCGGCGCGGGTCGCGGGTTTCCTCGGCCAGGGTCGACACCGCGTCAAAGCCCAGGAACGACAGGCACAGCACCGCGGCCCCGGCCATCAGCGGCAACAGCCCATCCTGGCTGCCATCGCCGACCCAGGGTGCGCTCAGGTCAAGGCTCTCGGCCCCTGCCAACTGGCGGACCACCAGGGCCACGAACACCACCACGAAGACCATCTGCGCGCAGACGATCAGGTTGCTCATGCTCGATACCGAGCCGATGCCGCGGATGTTCAGCAGCGTCACCAGGCTGATGGTCGCCACCACGAAGACCCAGGCGGGCACGGCGGGGAAGGCCAGGTTGAGGAACAGGCCGATCACCAGGTAATTGATCATCGGCAGGAACAGGTAATCCAGCAGCAGCGACCAGCCGGCAAGGAAGCCGATGCCCGGGCCGAAACTGAGGCTGGCGTAGGAATAGGCTGAGCCGGCAATGGGGTATTTCTTGACCATTACGCTGTAGGAAAGGGCGGTGAAGATCATCGCCAGCAGGGTGATCACATAGGCTGCGGCGGTGCGCCCGCCGGTGAGTTGGGTGACCACGCCGTAGGTGGTGAAGACGGTCAGCGGGACCATGTACACCAGGCCGAAGAACACCAGGGCCGGCAGGCCGAGGATGCGCCGCAGCGAGGTGCCCTGGGCACTGTGGGTGAAGCCGCCATCGAGGCTGGCGTTATGGGCGGACGCAGGGGGGCTGCTGGAAAGAGCATTGGCGCTGGGCATTTTTATTGTTCTCACGCGTTCGTTGGCTCGAAGGCTCCCCGGGCGGGGAGTGCGTTTGTGCCTTGCCCTTCGATTCTGGCAGCGGTGCCCTGGGGGCATAACTCTCGATGTGGTCAAAAAGGGATGGATCTGGCCATTCAGGATGACCGCAGAAGCCTGCTGGCGGGTGTTGGAGTGTGGCGGCGGAGCGCTGGAAGCTCTGGAGGGGGGAGGACCGTCCGTGGCCCTGCTGAATCAGCGGTGCAGCTTGAGCATCAAGGGCCGTCGGCCTTGATTTCCCGGTAGCGCTGTTCCAGTTCCTGGCGGATCTGCCGGCGCTGCCGGGCCTGGATAAAGCGTCGCTTGCCGTCGGCGGTTTCCGGCTGCAGCGGCGGCACCTGGGCCGGCTTGCGCTGGTCGTCCACCGCCACCATGGTGAAGAAGCAGCTGTTGGTGTGGCGCACCGAACGCTCGCGGATATTCTCGGTGACCACCTTGATGCCCACCTCCATGGAGGTGTTGCCGGTGTAGTTGACCGAGGCCAGGAAGGTCACCAGCTCGCCGACATGGATCGGCTCGCGGAAGATCACCTGGTCCACCGACAGGGTCACCACGTAGCGGCCGGCGTAACGGCTGGCGCAGGCATAGGCGACTTCATCGAGGTACTTGAGCAAGGTGCCGCCGTGGACATTGCCAGAGAAATTGGCCATGTCAGGGGTCATCAATACCGTCATCGACAGTTGGGCGTTTCCGGGTTCCATAGCACGCTCACGGTTCTGGGCAGGGGTTGCTGGAGCACCTCTGCGGGTGCTGGCTCCAAAGGGTTTTCAAACCATCGATAACGGGACGCCGGGCCGGGCCACGTCGTCACGCCCTGGTGGATCTGTTTCCTAATATTGCACCGCCTTCCTGCCGGAAGTCGCGGTGTTAACCTGCAAAACACCCGTTCCAGGGCATTTTCCGCTTCTATTTTGGATATTTCCTTCTACTGATCAGAACATTCTTTTTAGGCGATCACCCCCGCCCAGCATTCCAAGGAGAGCCCCGGCCATGCATGCCATCAGCTTCATTCAGGACCTGGCCGTGATCATGCTGGTCGCAGGCGTGGTGACCATCCTCTTCCATCGCCTCAAGCAGCCTGTCGTGCTGGGCTACATAGTCGCCGGCTTCATCATCGGCCCTCACACTCCGCCTTTCGGGCTGATCCACGACGAACAGACCATCAAGACCCTGGCCGAGCTGGGGGTGATTTTCCTGATGTTCTGCCTGGGGCTGGAATTCAGCCTGCGCAAGCTGTTCAAGGTCGGGGCCACGGCCTTTATCGCGGCGTTCCTGGAAATCGTCCTGATGATCTGGATCGGCTACGAGATCGGCCGCTGGTTCGGCTGGAGCACCATGGATTCGCTGTTCCTCGGGGCGATCCTGGCCATTTCCTCCACCACCATCATCGTCAAGGCGCTCAATGACCTGAAGATGAAGAACGAGCGCTTCGCCCAGCTGATCTTCGGCGTACTGATCGTCGAGGACATCCTCGGCATCGGCATCATCGCCTTGCTGTCGAGCATCGCGGTCAGCGGTACGGTGAGTTCCGGCGAGGTGTTCTCCACCGTCGGCAAGCTTTCGCTGTTCATGATCGTGGCGCTGGTGATCGGCATCCTGCTGGTGCCGCGCCTGCTGGCCTACGTGGCCAGGTTCGACAGCAACGAGATGCTGCTGATCACCGTGCTGGGGCTGTGTTTCGGCTTCTGCCTGCTGGTGGTCAAACTGGAGTACAGCATGGTCCTGGGGGCCTTCCTGATCGGTGCGATCATGGCCGAGTCTCGCCAGTTGCTGAAGATCGAGCGGTTGATCGAGCCGGTTCGCGACCTGTTCAGCGCAATCTTCTTCGTCGCCATCGGCCTGATGATCGACCCGCAGATCCTCCTGCAATACGCCTGGCCGATTGCCGTGATCACGGTGGCGGTGGTGCTGGGCAAGATGCTGTCCTGCGGCATGGGGGCCTTTATCGCCGGCAATGATGGACGCACCTCACTGCGGGTAGGCATGGGCCTGTCACAGATTGGCGAATTTTCCTTCATCATCGCCGCACTGGGCATGACCCTGCAGGTCACCAGCGACTTCCTCTACCCGGTAGCGGTGGCGGTGTCCGCCATCACCACCTTGCTCACGCCCTACCTGATCCGTGCCGCGGACCCGCTATCGCTGAAGCTGGCAGGGGTTCTGCCCAAGCGCCTGAGCCGGGTACTGGGCATGTATGGCGAGTGGTTGCGCAGCATCCAGCCCCAGGGCGAGGGTGCGCTGCTGGCGACGATGATCCGCAAGATCCTGCTGCAAGTGGGGGTGAACCTGGCGCTGGTGGTGGCGATCTTCTTTTCCGGTGGCTATTTCGCCAAGCGCATTGGCACCTACCTGGAAGATTGGGTCAGTGAGCCGAGCTGGCAGAAAGCCTTGATCTGGGGCGGGGCGCTGCTGCTTTCGCTGCCGTTCCTGATTGCTGCCTATCGCAAGCTCAAGGCACTGTCGATGTTGCTGGCGGAGATGGGGGTCAAGCCGGAAATGGCCGGGCGCCATACCCAGCGAGTGCGTCGGGTGATCGCCGAGGTGATCCCGATCCTGTCGCTGCTGGTGATTTTCCTGCTGCTGGCGGCGCTCTCGTCGAGCATCCTGCCGACCCTGGAACTGCTGGTGTTGATCGCCGTAGTGGCGGCGGCGGTGGCCGCAGTCCTGTGGCGCTGGTTCATCCGTGTGCATACGCGGATGCAGGTGGCGCTGATCGAAACCTTCGACCACAGCAAGGACAACAGTGGGCATTGACCTTGCCGCTCGCCGGCAGGGTGCCGGCGAGCTGTTTCAGTCGCCGCGGTGCACGCGGCCGCGGCGGCGTCTCAGCTTTCCAGCCAGACGTCCCGCGCCCAGTGCCACACCGATTCCCAGGATTCTTCGGTGATCAGCTCTTCCTCGCCGGACCACAGCACCACGGTGCCGTCTTCCTCGACGCAGTAGTAATCGTCGCCGTCCTGGCAGATCGGGATCAGCTCGCGCGGCACGCCCATGTCCCAGGCGGTCGCAGCCACTTCCGGCAGGTAGGTATGGGATTGCGGATCGGTGACGGTCACAGGTTCCAGGCTGCCGTAAACCACGTCGCTGACCGTCAACAGGAACTCCTTGAAGACGAACGGGATATTGATGAACAGCTGTTCTTCAATTTCCACCAGTTGGTCTTCGTCCGGCAGTTCCAGGGGGACGGGTACCGGTTCGTTGGCTTCCCGGAGTTGTTCGATGACTTCTTCCACGGCCTGGGTCCTCTTAGCTCTATGGCGCGGTTGTTTGACGGCGGTTTATACAGTAGCTCGCTATAAGTGCAATCGTGAAATGCAAAACCCCGACCTGAGTCGGGGTTTTGCCTTACAGCTGTGACAGCAGAATGAATCAGCCGTTCTGGCGGATACCTGCTACCAGCCATGGCTGGTTGTCGCCCTGGGCGCGTTCCATGTTCCAGCTTTCGCTGAACACTTCGCCCTGGTCGAAGCGCGAGGTCTTCGACACACCGCTGAAGGTCAGGGTGGCGATGGTCTTGTCGGCACGGTCATCCACACCTTCGAGCTGCACTTGCAGGTTGTCGATGTAGGTCGACTGGAAGCCGTCGCCCAGATCGGCACGTTCCTGTTTCAGGAACTGCAGCATCTGTGGGGTCACGAACTCGGCGATCTTGTCCATTTCGTTGGCGTCCCAGTGTTGCTGCAGGGACTGGAAGTGGCTGCGCGCCGCTTCAATGAAGCGCTCTTCATTGAACCAGGCCGGTGCGTTGATTACCGGACGCGCGGCAGGCGCTGGCGAACCACCGAAGATCGAACCGCCGGCAGGCTGCTGGGGCTCGAAGGCTTCGCGCTGCATCGGCGCGTGGCCGGCTGGAGCGTATTGCTCCTGCTGCTTGCGGCGACGAGCGGCGATGAAGCGGAAGATCACAAAGGCGATGACCGCCATGATCAGGATGTCGAAGATCTGCATGCCCTGGAAGCCGCCGCCCATGAACATGGAGGCCAGCAGGCCACCGGCAGCGATGCCGGCCAGAGGGCCGAGCCAGCGCGAAGCACCGCCGGCCTTGGCAGCAGCGCCCGCGGCACCGGCTGCGCCCGCGGTGGCTGCAGCGGCGGGAGCGCCCGGAGCGGTTGGCGCCGCCTGGCGGGTTTGGTGGGTCGGGGCAGCGCCGACGCTTTTGCCGCCACCAAAGCGCTTGGCGTTGGCGTCGAGGCTCATCGTCAGGCCGATGCACAGCGCCATGGCGATGCTAAGAAAACGTTTCATAAAGGGGGTTCCCATTTGTGGATGGCACGCGCGCCATATTGCACAGGTGAAGTGTCAGTGGCGAGCGGCATAATGTTTCGGGCTTTTGCCTGACAGCCTCGGTTCAGCTTCGCCAGGCGTCATGCTCGCCGATAGGTTTTTGGTCCCCGCAGACCTGGCTCTGGTTCAACCCGAAAGCCGTTAGCGGCGTAGTGCCAGTAGCCCCACACCTGCGGTGATCAAGCCGATTCCGCTCCACTGCCGCAGGTCGAGCTTCTCTCCCAGCAGGCACACGCCGATGATTGCGACGAACACCACGCTGAGCTTGTCCACCGGTGCCACCAATGAAGCGGGGCCGAGTTTCAAGGCGCGGAAATAGCACAGCCAGGATGCGCCCGTGGCCAGCCCGGACAGCAGCAGGAACAGGTAGCTTTTGGGAGAAATCGATCCCAGGGACTGATATTGGCCCGTTGCATACAAAATCAAGGCCAGGCTGACCAGTACCACCACGGTGCGCAGCAGGGTGGCGAAGTCTGAATTGACGTTTTCTATCCCCACTTTGGCGAAGATCGCCGTCAAGGCAGCGAAAATTGCCGACAACAGGGCCCAGAATGTCCACGAGGAAAAAAAGCCTGTGCCCATGTTCACGCTGCCTTTTCTGCACCGACCTGTAGGAGCCGGCTTGCCGGCGAAGAGGCCCTTGAGCCGGTCTTCGCCAGTGAGATTCGCTGGCAAGCCAGCTCCTACACAAGCCAAGCGGGTGGGGTTAGATGGCTTCCAGCTTGGCATAGCCGAGCATCAGCCACTTGCTGCCTTCGCTGAAGTTGACCTGGACCCGGGCCTGGGCGCCGGCGCCCTCGAAATTGAGGATCACCCCGTCGCCGAACACCGAGTGCCGTACCGCCTGGCCGAGGCTCAGGCCGGTGTCCGGGATTTCGCTGCCGCCGAACAGGCTGCTGGTACTTTGTGACTGGCCGCCGCCGAAAGGCCGGCTGACGCTGTTGGACAGCCGCACTTCCTGAATCAGCCCCTTGGGCACCTCGCGCACGAAACGCGACACCTTGTTGTAGGTTTCGCTGCCGTACAGGCGTCGGGTTTCCGCGTAGGTCATTACCAGGTTCTGCATGGCCCGGGTAATGCCCACATACGCCAGCCGGCGTTCTTCCTCAAGGCGGCCGGGTTCTTCCAGGCTCATCTTGTGGGGGAACAGGCCTTCTTCCATGCCCACCAGGAACACGTAGGGGAACTCCAGACCCTTGGCGCTGTGCAGGGTCATCAGTTGCACGCTGTCTTCATGCTCGTCGGCCTGGGTATCGCCGGCTTCCAGGGAAGCGTGGCCGAGGAATGCCGCCAGGGGCGTCAGGTCTTCGTCCTCTTCGGTGTTCTCGAAGTTGCGCGCGGCGCTCACCAGTTCCTCGAGGTTTTCCACCCGGGCCTGGCCTTTTTCGCCTTTTTCCGCTTCGTGGTAGGCAATCAGCCCCGACTGCTCGATGACGGTCTGGGTCATCAGGTGCAGGGGCATTTCCAGGGTCTTGGCGGCGAGGTTTTCGATCAGTTCGATAAAGGCCCCCAGCGCACCTGCAGCGCGCCCGGTCAGGCCTTTATTGGCCACCAGCTGGCGCATGGCTTCCCACATCGATACATCGCTGTGGCGCGCATGCTCGCGGATGGCTTCGACGGTCTTCTCGCCGATGCCCCGGGCTGGCACGTTGATCACCCGTTCCAGGGCTGCGTCGTTGCCACGGCCTTCCAGGAGGCGCAGGTAAGCCATGGCGTTCTTGATTTCCGCCCGCTCGAAGAAGCGCTGGCCGCCATAGATGCGGTACGGAATGCGTTCGCGCAGCAAGGCTTCTTCCAGCACCCGGGACTGGGCGTTGGAGCGGTAGAGAATGGCGATGTCGCTGCGGGCCAGGCCGGTCTTCAGCGCGCTCTCGATGGTTTCCACTACATAGCGGGCTTCATCGTGCTCGTTGAAGGCGGCATACAGGTTGATGGCTTCACCGTCGCCGCCGTCGGTCCACAGCTCCTTGCCCAGGCGCCCGGTGTTGTTGGCGATCAGGGCGTTGGCAGCCTTGAGGATGCCGGCAGTAGAGCGGTAGTTCTGCTCCAGGCGGATCACTTCGGTGTCCGGGAAGTCGGCGGAGTACTGGTGGATGTTCTCGATTTTCGCCCCGCGCCAGCCATAGATCGACTGGTCGTCGTCGCCCACCACCATCAGGCTGTCGCCACCCTGGGCCAGCAACCGCAGCCAGGCGTATTGCACGGCGTTGGTGTCCTGGAACTCGTCCACCAACACGTGGCGGAAACGCTTCTGGTAGTGCGCCAGCAAACCCGGGTGGTCGCGCCACAGGTCCAGGGCGCGCAGCAGCAGTTCGGAGAAGTCGATGACCCCGGCACGCTGGCAAGCGGCCTCGTAGGCCTCATAGATGCCGCGCATGGTGGCCAGGAACAGGTCGCCGCTGGCCTGGATATGTTGCGGGCGCAGGCCTTCGTCCTTCTGCCCGTTGATGAACCACTGGGCCTGGCGGGCCGGCCAGCGCTGTTCGTCCAGGCCCAGCTCGCGGATCACCCGCTTGACCAGGCGTTGCTGGTCGTCGCTGTCGAGGATCTGGAAGGTCTGGCTCAGCCCCGCTTCCTGCCAGTGGGCCCGCAGCAGGCGGTGGGCCAGGCCGTGGAAGGTGCCGACCCACATGCCTGCCGGGTTGATGCCCAGCAGTTGTTCGATGCGGTGGCGCATCTCGGCTGCGGCCTTGTTGGTGAAGGTCACCGACAGGATCGAGTGGGGTGAGGCGTTCTCGACCTGGATCAACCAGGCGATACGGTGCACCAGCACACGGGTTTTGCCGGAGCCAGCACCGGCCAGGACCAACTGACGACCCACGGAGGCGGCTACGGCCTGGCGTTGGGCGTCGTTGAGGGAGTTCAACAGGAGGGAGAGATCATCGCGCATCGGGGCATTCTAGGGGGCGGCGCCACCCCGGGCAAACCCGGCTTTGCATTAGCCGATAAAACAGCCGCCGATGACGACCGGTTGGTCACAGGCCCCAGCCATTGGCGCTTCTCGCCCGGACGCTTTCAGGGTGCAAGCCGGGCCATCCGGTTTTATCGATTTTATGACCTGGAGCAGTTTGGCTCGGGGCTTTGCTTGTGTATGCTCCGGCGACGTTTCGGGCTCAACCATTATAAGAACACTGCCTATGACACTTAACCCCGACCTGTCCGGGCCCTTTGTGGAGCCCCGGGTCATCCGCCAGCACTACGCCGTGGAGATGGCAGTGGAGCGTACGCGCCTGCTGTACCAGGGCTCGTTGCTGCCGACCTTGTTCATGTTGCTCAACGGCCTGGTGTGCACCTGGCTGCTATGGAGCCCGGCGCGCTATCTGTTGCTCAGTGTGTGGATGGTCTGGCTGCTGGCCCTGGTGGCCTTGCGGGTGATCCAGGTGGCGGCCTTCGATTCGGCGATTCCCAGCCGCCAGGCACAGCCGGTGTGGCAACGCATGTTTCTCCTGGGCTCGGCGGTCAGTGGCCTGACCCTGGCCTGCGCCGGCATCGCCCTGGTGCCCACCGACAATTTCCTGCAGCAGGCCTGGGTCTTCGGCCTCATCGGTGCGGCCATCCTCTCCGCCAGCGTAGCCTACGCGGTGAGCCTGCAGGCCTTCCTTTCATTCACCTTGCCATGTCTGTTGCCGGCCATCGCCTACCTGTTCTGGGGCGGCGACGACCAGCAGCGTGGCTGGGGCTGGCTCGGGCTGATCCTGCTGGTGTCGCTGAGTGTGGTGGCCTGGCAGGTCAACCGCCTGATGCAGCGCGGCCTGCTGCGGCGCTTTCAGAACCAGGCCCTGATCGAGCACCTGCAGAATGCCCAGGGCCGCAGCGATCAGCTCAACCGCGAGCTGGCCCGGGAAGTGGAGCAGCGCCGCCGTGCCGAGGAGCAACTGCGCGAAGCCCAGACCGGGCTGGAACAGCGAGTGGCCCAGCGCAGCCTGGAGCTGGACGCCGCCAACCAGGCCCTGAGCAAGAGCGAGGCGCGCCTAGCCCTGGCCCTGAACGCCAGCGAGCTGGGGCTGTGGGACTGGAACCTGCAGACCGACGAGGTCCATCACACCCAGATCAAGGAGCTGTTCGGCCTGGAGCCGGAAGATGTCACGGCCATGCTCAGCCATCTCAAGCCACGCCTGCATCCGGAAGACCTGCCCCTGCTCAAGCGCGCCCTGGTGGAGCACCTCAAGGGCCGCAGCGACGATTACCAGGTGGAGTACCGGGTACGCCACGGCGCCGGCCACTGGGTGTGGATCGAGGACCGTGGCCGGGCCGTGGAGCGCAGCCCCAGTGGCCGGGTGCTGCGCATGGCCGGCACCCGTCGCGACATCAGTGCCGACAAGGAGCTGGAGGTCCAGCGCAACCTGGCGGCCACGGTGTTCGAGGCGGCCAGCGAAGGCATCGTCATCCTCGACCCCGATTACGCCTTGATCGCCGCCAATCAGGCCTTCAGCCAGGTCACCGGCTACCAGATCGAAGACATGCTCGGGCGCAATGTAGTGGAGCTGTCGTGCAGCCGCGATGCGCGCCGGCACTACCCGTTGATCCACCAGGCCCTGGAACAGTACGGCAGCTGGCAGGGCGAGTTGGTGGAGACACGCAAGAACGGCGAGCTCTACCCACAATGGCTGCAATTGAATGTCGTGCGTGATAAACGAGGAAAAGTCCGGCATATCGTGGGCTTCTTCGCCGATCTTTCGGCACGGCGCGAATCCGAGGAGCGCATGCGCTACCTCACCCATTACGACGAACTCACGGGGCTGGCCAACCGTTCGCTGTTCCGCGAGCGCCTGCGCGAGGCCCATCAGCGGGTGCGCCAGGGCGGCCGCAGCCTGGCCTTGCTGCACATCAACCTGGACCGTTTCAAGCTGCTCAACGACAGCCTTGGCCATGAAGTGGCCGACCAGTTGCTGCAAAAGATGGCCCGGCGGCTGGTCAATGCCTTGCCGGAAGCCGACACCATCGCCCGGCTTTCCGGGGACGAATTCGCCGTGCTGTTCGACGCTTACGGCAGCCTGTCGAGCCTGACCCGGGTCGCTACCCGGCTGCTGAGCAAGCTGCGCCTGCCGATCACCGTCGAGGGCCATGAACTGGTAGTCAGCGCTTCCATGGGCATCAGTATGCTGCCCGACAGCGCCCGGGAGATCGCAGCCCTGATCAGCCAGGCGAACATGGCCATGGCTCATGCCAAGCACCTGGGCGGCAACAATTTCCAGTTCTATACCGAGAGCCTGCAAGCCAGCACCCTGGAGCGCCTGCAGCTGGAAAACCAGCTGCGCAAGGCCATTGAGGAGGGCCAGTTGACGGTCTTCTACCAACCCAAGCTGTGCCTGGCCAGCGGCCGTCTGAATGCCGCCGAGGCCCTGGTGCGCTGGGATCACCCCGTCATGGGCCGGGTGCCCCCGGGAGATTTCATCGGCCTGGCGGAAGAGACCGGATTGATCGGCCCCATTGGCGAGTTCGTGTTGCGCCAGGCGTGCCGCCAAGCCTGCGAATGGCAACGCCAGGGCCTGGAGCCGATTCGCGTGTCGGTCAACCTGTCGGTGTATCAGTTGCGCCAGGGCAAGCTGGTGAGCCTGGTGCGCCAGGTGCTGGAAGAAACAGGCCTGGAGCCGCATTTTCTCGAACTGGAACTGACCGAAAGCCAACTGCTGGACAGCGTCGAGCACATCATCGCGACCTTCCAGCAACTGCGGGGCCTGGGGGTCAAGCTGGCCATCGACGACTTCGGCACTGGCTATTCGTCCCTGAGTTACCTGAAACGGATCCCGGTGGATTACGTGAAGATCGACCAGGCCTTCATTCGCGGCCTGGCCGAGGGCGGTGAGGATGCGGCGATCACCCGGGCGATCATCGCCATGGCTCATGGGCTGTCGTTGAAAGTGGTGGCCGAAGGGGTGGAAGACCCCGCGCAACTGGCCTTCCTCAAGGCGGAACACTGCGACGAGGTGCAGGGCTACCTGATCAGCCGCCCGGTGGCCGCCGAAGGCCTCGCGCTGCTGTTGCAGGCCCAGAGCCGGTAGCCGCCAGGGCTGCCTGCCACAACGGCTACATAAGTCGTACCCGGCTGAAAATGGGGGGCAGGCAGGCAACTTCGTGATGCATTGGGCGGGCAAAAAGCCGATTCCTGTAGTATAACTACAAGCTTGCTACATCCCCGGCGTCAGCCAATAACAATGAGTCCAGCCCTTTGAACCTGTTGCAGCACATCGCCCAGTCACGTCATTTGTTACGCAAATCGGAACTCAAGGTCGCCGATCACGTGCTCCTTGATCCTGCGGCCGTGATGCACAGTTCCATGGCGGACCTGGCCCACAGCGTGGGCATCAGTGAACCGACCATCGTGCGCTTCTGCCGGGCCATCGGCTGCTCCGGCTTCCAGGACCTCAAGCTCAAGCTGGCGCAGAGCCTTGCCGCCGGGGCCAGCTTCGGCCAGTTCGCGATCCATGAAGACGATTCGGTCGCCGACTACAGCCTGAAGATCTTCGACACCACCCTGCATACCCTGATGGAGGTCCGCGAGAAGCTCGACCCGGTGGCCCTGCAGCAGGCGGTGACCGCCATGTCCCAGGCCCAGCGCGTGGAGTTCTACGGCTTTGGTGCCTCGGGCGCGGTAGCGGCGGATGCCCAGCACAAGTTCTTCCGCTTGCTGCTGACCGCAGCGGCCTATTCCGACCCGCACATGCAGGCGATGTCGGCGGTGACCTTGAAGCCGACCGATGTCGCCATCTGCATTTCCCAGTCCGGTCGTTCCAAGGACCTGCTGATCACCGCCAACCTGGTACGTGAAAGCGGCGCCTCGCTGATCACCCTGTGCCCGAGCCAGACGCCGTTGGCCGAACTGTCCACGGTCAACCTGGCGATCGACGTGCACGAAGACACCGAGATCTACACCCCACTGACCTCGCGTATCGCCCACCTGGTGGTGATCGACGTGCTGGCGATGGGCGTGGCCATGGCTCGCGGGCCGAGCCTGGTGAACCACCTCAAGAGCGTCAAGCGCAGCTTGCGCAGCCTGCGCCTGTCGCCCAAGTCGGTGAAAGCCCTGGACGACTGAGTCTCTCTGGCCGGTGATGAGGCCTCGGGGTTGTGCATCGCGCTGACGGATGCCTTCGCTGGCAAGCCAGCTCCTACAGAAAGGTAGGCGCTGTGAATGTTCATCGTCCTGTAACCGACCCGCCGCCAAACCGTAACCGCCGACGTCCATCGTGAAGCTTCCGTACTCGCATTGGGAGACTCGAAATGGCCCGGCCTTACGAAGAGAGCAACAGCGCAGTCAAGACCCGTCGTCAGCAGGAAGACCAGCGCCGCATGGAATTTCGTCGTGCGATCGAACACCGCTTCGAGCTGCGTCAGTTACAGCAGCAAATCAACGATTACCCCGAGCTGGACGCCGTCAATTACTGGCAGGCGGCGCCCGCAGCTTCCCGTCGAAGCGTTCAACCAAGCCGCTGATCTGCACCCGTTCGCTGCGGATGAATCCCAGGAACGCATGCGCTACCGGTGACAGGCGCTTGGCTTTGGCCTGCACCAGGCACCAGCTGCGCAGCAATGGCAGCTCTTCGACCGGCAACTCGACCAACCCGCCGGTCGCCAACTCAAGGTTCAGGGCGTGGCGCGTCAACAAGGCCACGCCCAGACCTGCCCGCACGCACTCGCGCTGAGCCTCGGCCGACGATACTTCGAGGATCTGGGTGAAGTGCACGCGCTTCTCCTTGAAATACTCCTCGCACGCCAGGCGTGTGCCTGAACCCTGTTCGCGCAGTACCAGCGTGTAGGGCTCCAGGTCCTGCAGGCGCAGCGGGCCCATGTGGCTCAGGGGGTGCTCCGGCGGGGCCACCGCGACGATCGGGTTGTTGAGGAAGGGCAGGAACTCCAGCTCCATGTCCTGGGGCACCATGGACATGATCACCAGGTCGTCGCGATTGTCCGAGAGCCGGCGGATCACCTGGGAGCGGTTGACCACCGTCAGTTGCAGGTGCACTTCCGGGTGCTGGCGCTTGAAGGCGGCGAACAGGTGCGGCACGAAGTACTTGGCGCTGGATTCGATGGCCAGCTTGAGCTGGCCCTGCAGCGAACCCTGCATGTCGGAGAGCTGCATGTCGAGGTTCTCCAGGCGCCCGAAGATGTCCCGGCTGGCCCGTTGCAGCGCTTCGGCGGCTTCGGTCATGTAGAGCTTCTTGCCCACATAGTCGAACAGCGGCTGGCCGATCAGCTCCTCCAACTGGCGAATCTGCAGGCTGACCGCGGGCTGGGTGAGGGACATTTCATCAGCGGCGCGGCTGTAGGAGCGTAGATCGCAGACTTCATTGAAAATCTGCAACTGACGCAATGTCAGTCTCATCAAGGACTTGCGCATTTCTTGAGGCCTCGCGCCAAGGGCTGGTGGCATGACTATAAGTCTTTACTTATGCCCAACCCAATAATTATTGATTTTTGTTAATCCCTCTGCAGAGCTAGTGTGTCGCTGCGACTGACTTGAAACATTTGGTCACGCGCCGACTCGGTCTAGCGGGTCGTCTGTTTCAACGGCTCAAGGGAACCTCCAAGTGATAAAAAAGATCCTGATCGCCAACCGTGGTGAGATTGCCGTACGAATCGTGCGTGCCTGCGCGGAAATGGGCATCCGTTCGGTAGCGATCTTCTCCGACGCCGATCGCCATGCCTTGCATGTAAAGCGCGCGGATGAGGCCCACAGCATTGGCGCCGAGCCGCTGGCCGGCTACCTGAACCCACGCAAACTGGTGAACCTGGCGGTGGAAACCGGCTGTGATGCGCTGCATCCCGGCTATGGGTTTCTCTCGGAAAACGCCGAACTGGCGGACATCTGCGCCGAACGTGGAATCAAGTTCATTGGCCCGTCGGCGGAAGTGATCCGCCGCATGGGCGACAAGACCGAAGCCCGCCGCAGCATGATCAAGGCGGGCGTGCCGGTGACTCCGGGCACCGAAGGCAACGTGGCCGATATCCACGAAGCCCTGTCCGAAGGCGACCGCATCGGCTACCCGGTGATGCTCAAGGCCACCTCCGGTGGTGGCGGGCGCGGCATCCGTCGTTGCAACAGCCGTGAAGAGCTGGAGCAGGCTTTCCCCCGGGTCATTTCCGAAGCCACCAAGGCCTTCGGTTCGGCGGAAGTGTTCCTGGAAAAGTGCATCGTCAATCCCAAGCACATCGAAGCGCAGATCCTCGGTGACAGCTTTGGCAACGTGGTGCACCTGTTCGAGCGCGACTGCTCGATCCAGCGCCGCAACCAGAAGCTCATCGAGATCGCCCCGAGCCCGCAGCTGACCCCGGAACAGCGCGCCTACATCGGCGACCTGTCGGTGCGCGCGGCCAAGGCCGTGGGCTACGAGAACGCCGGCACCGTGGAGTTCCTGCTCGCCGAGGGCGAGGTGTACTTCATGGAGATGAACACCCGGGTGCAGGTGGAACACACCATCACCGAAGAAATCACCGGCATCGATATCGTCCGCGAGCAGATCCGCATTGCTTCCGGCCTGCCGCTCTCGGTGAAACAGGAAGACATCCAGCACCGCGGCTTTGCCCTGCAGTTCCGGATCAATGCCGAGGACCCGAAGAACAACTTCCTGCCCAGCTTCGGCAAGATCACCCGCTACTACGCCCCCGGCGGCCCGGGCGTGCGCACCGACACGGCGATCTACACCGGCTACACCATTCCGCCGTTCTACGACTCCATGTGCCTGAAACTCGTGGTCTGGGCCTTGACCTGGGAAGAAGCGATGGACCGTGGCCTGCGCGCCCTGGACGACATGCGCCTGCAAGGGGTCAAGACCACCGCCGCCTATTACCAGGAAATCCTGCGTAACCCGGAATTCCGCAGCGGTCAGTTCAACACCAGCTTCGTTGAGAGCCACCCGGAACTGACCAACTACTCGATCAAGCGCAAACCCGAAGAGCTGGCCCTGGCCATCGCCGCCGCCATTGCCGCCCACGCAGGCCTGTGAGGAATAAAACAATGTCCAAGAAGATTCATGTAACCGACACCATCCTGCGCGACGCCCACCAATCGCTGCTGGCGACCCGCATGCGCACCGACGACATGCTGCCGATCTGCGACAAGCTCGACAAAGTCGGTTACTGGTCCCTGGAAGTCTGGGGCGGCGCCACCTTCGATGCCTGCGTGCGCTTTCTCAAGGAAGACCCCTGGGAGCGCCTGCGCAAACTGCGCGCCGCGCTGCCCAACACCCGCCTGCAGATGCTCCTGCGCGGCCAGAACCTGCTGGGCTACCGCCATTACAGCGATGACGTGGTCCGGGCCTTCGTGGCCAAGGCGGCGGTCAATGGCATCGACGTGTTCCGCATCTTCGACGCCATGAACGACGTGCGTAACCTGCGGGTCGCCATCGAAGCGGTGAAAGCCGCCGGCAAGCACGCCCAGGGCACCATCGCCTACACCACCAGCCCGGTGCACACCATCGAGGCCTTCGTGGCCCAGGGCAAGCAGATGGAAGCCATGGGCTGCGACTCCATCGCGATCAAGGACATGGCCGGCCTGTTGACCCCTTACGCCACCGGCGAGCTGGTCAAGGCGCTGAAGGCCGAGCTGTCGCTGCCGGTGTTCATCCACTCCCACGACACCGCCGGCCTGGCTGCGATGTGCCAACTCAAGGCCATCGAGAACGGCGCCGACCATATCGACACCGCCATCTCCAGCTTCGCCTGGGGCACCAGCCACCCGGGTACCGAGTCCATGGTCGCAGCCCTCAAAGGCAGCGAGTTCGACACCGGCCTGGACCTGGAACTGCTGCAGGAAATCGGCCTGTACTTCTACGCCGTGCGCAAGAAGTACCACCAGTTCGAAAGCGAATTCACCGCCGTGGACACCCGGGTGCAGGTCAACCAGGTGCCGGGCGGGATGATTTCCAACCTGGCCAACCAGCTCAAAGAGCAGGGCGCCCTGAACCGCATGAACGAAGTGCTGGCCGAGATTCCACGGGTCCGTCACGACCTGGGCTACCCGCCGCTGGTGACCCCGACTTCGCAGATCGTCGGTACCCAGGCGTTCTTCAACGTCCTGGCTGGCGAGCGCTACAAGACCATCACCAACGAAGTGAAGCTCTACCTGCAAGGCGGCTACGGCAAGGCTCCGGGGGAAGTCGACGAGAAACTGCGGCGCCAGGCCATCGGCAGCGAAGACGTGATTGACGTGCGTCCCGCCGACCTGCTGAAGCCGGAAATGACCAAGCTGCGTGGCGAAATCGGCGCCCTGGCGCATTCCGAAGAAGACGTGCTGACCTACGCCATGTTCCCGGACATCGGGCGCAAGTTCCTCGAAGAGCGTGAGGCCGGCACCCTGGTTCCGGAAGTGCTGCTGCCGATTCCTGAAGCGGGCGGCGTGAGCAAGCCGGGCGGTGAAGGCGTGCCCACCGAGTTCGTCATCGACGTCCACGGCGAGACCTACCGCGTCGACATCACCGGCGTCGGGGTCAAGGCCGAAGGCAAGCGCCACTTCTACCTGTCCATCGACGGCATGCCGGAAGAGGTGGTGTTCGAACCTCTCAACGAATTCGTCGGCGGTGGTGGCAGCAAGCGCAAGCAGGCGAGCGCCCCGGGCCATGTCAGCACCACCATGCCGGGCAACATCGTCGATGTGCTGGTCAAGGAAGGCGACACGGTCAAGGCCGGCCAGGCGGTATTGATCACCGAAGCCATGAAGATGGAGACCGAAGTCCAGGCAGCCATCGCCGGCAAGGTCGTGGCGATCCACGTGGCCAAGGGCGACCGGGTCAACCCGGGCGAGATCCTGATCGAGATCGAAGGCTGAGTTCAGGCCTTCATCTGCAACGCTTTACCTCGGGGAGGCTACGGCCTCCCTTTTTTTGTCCACGATTTGCCTGAGTGCATTTTAGTGCACTTATTGTCTGCAAAAATTGGCTGTATCTGCATTACAATGCATTTCGCAGAGGTAATGACGCACCAAAAGTGCATTAAATTGCAGGTAATGAATGCTACAGCTGACTTTACAGGTCCATCGCGCCGGGACGTGGAGCGATGCGATGACCCTGATTTTCGAGCATCCCGAGCAGGGCTTCACCAGCCCTTGCCGTCTGGGTTATGAGCAGTCGTACCTGGCAGGCAATCTGGAAGCCTTTGCCACGCCGCTGGCGGGATCGGTGAGTGTGCGTCTGCCGCTGACCTGGGAACTGCTGCGCAGTCCGGGCGCCCCGGCGTTCCTGTATGACATTGCGCCGACGCTCACCATGCAGCGTTTTTTGGCCGAGCGCTCGGTGGACGCGCGCCCCGCCGGCATTGCCCCCGACTTGTTCCTGCTGGCCCGATCCAGCGCGGCCCCCATGGGCAATCTGCGGATCAAGGAGTCCCTTGCCGCCATGAATGAATGGCCGCTGCTGGGGTTCTCCCGGGCCGAGGTCAGCGCCCGCGACAACCGCTTTCTTGAATACGCCCATGAACAGGGAGCGGCAATGAGCGGTGCCACCGGTGCCGTTGGCGAGGCGACGAAGCTGCTGCTGACCCAGGGGCGAGACGGGTTGCTGTACCCCGATGCGCTGTTGGAAGACAGGTTGGCGGCGTGCCACTGGCTGGTGAAATGCCCGCCAGAGCAGGCGACGCCAAATGACTGCGACATGCTCAGAAGCGAGTTCCACTACTACCGGGCGCTGCAGCAGCTGGGCATCGATACGGTTCCCGCCCAAGGCCTGGCCCTGGAAGAGGAGCGGCAGCCGAGCCTGTGGATGCGACGCTTTGATCGTCGCCTGCACGGGCAGGGTGTGGAACGGCTGGCGCTGGAGTCCATCTATTCCCTGGCGGGGTTGCCCGGCCAGAGCCTGGGCATGCGGCACACCAAGGTCCTGGGGCTGCTGGCCGAACTCTGGCGAACCGCCGGGCAGGCCTCGGCGATCCCGGAGCTGGTGGCCGACTACCTGCGTCGGGACCTGCTCAACAAGATCCTTGGCAACTCGGCCAACCATGGGCGCAATACCTGGATCATCCGTCACGAGGGCCAGGTGCAGTTGGCGCCGATCCACGATCTGGCGCCGCGAGTGATGGATGACAAGGGCATTACCCGCAGCACCAAATGGCCCGGCCGGATGGAAGTGGCGGGTGATATCGACTGGCGCCAGGTGTGTGCCAGCCTCAAGCCGCTGATCGATCCCGATGCTGCGCTGACGCGCCTGCGCGAAGATGCCGAACGGCTACGGGCCCTGCCGGACCTGCTGAGTGCCGGGGGCTTGCCCGAGGCCACCCTGAATCACCCGCGCATTTACCTGCGTGACCTGGATCGACGCCTGCAGGAGTGGGGTTTGCGATGACTACGACCCTGGAACAGCGCGGCCTGCTGATCGATAACATCCGCCAGGAACTGGCCGCTGGGCGTTTGTCGGTTGGTGATGCGGTCAAGCGCCTGCGCACTGAAGTCACCGGGTTGCATCAGAGCCAGTTCGCCAGGATGTGCCGGATTTCCCTGCGTACCCTGATCCATATCGAACACGGCGACGGCAACCCGACCCTCAAGTCGCTCAACGCGGTGTTCAAGCCTTTCGGCCTGCAGATGGGAGTGGTTTCCCTGCGCCCTTGAGCTTCACCCGCGCTGAACGTAACCCTTGCCGTAATGCCTTTCCATCCGCGCCTGGATCAGTTCCAGGCCGATGGACAGCAGCCAGTAGATCAGCGCCGCGGTGCTGAGCATTTCGATATAGCGGTAGCTGGAACGGCCGTAGGACTGGGCCAGGAACATCACTTCCCAGACCCCCATTACCGAGATCAGCGACGAGTCCTTGAGCATCGAGATGAACTGGTTGGTGGCCGGCGGAATGATGGTGCGCATGGCCTGGGGCAGGGTCACCTGCCAGAAGATCGCGCTGTCGCTCATGCCCAGGGCCAGGGCGGCCTGGCGCTGGCCTTGGGGCACGCCGAGGATGCCGGCGCGGAAGATCTCGCTGAGGTAGGCGCCGTAGTTCAGCGACAGGGCGATGATCCCGGCGGTAATGGCGCCCGGCACCACCCCCAGTTGCGGCAGGCCGAGGTAGATCAGCAGGATCTGGATCAGCAGCGGCGTGCCGCGAAAGAACGAGGCGTAGAAGCTGGCAATCCCGAAAGCCACGGCGCTTGAAGACAGGCGTGCCAGGGCGGTGATGAAGCCCAGCAGCGACGAAGCGACGATGGAGCAGGCGCAAAGGAACAGGGTCAGCGCCGCGCCCTGGAGGAAACCACTGGGGGACAGGTGCAGGCCCAGCAGGTTCGGCAGCTTGTCGAGGATGATCGAGAACTTCAGGTCGAAGCTCAGGAAGAAGCTGGCGAACAGCACCAGCAACGCGGCCCAGGTCAGGTACAGGCGGGTGCGAAAGCCCAGCAGGCGCTTGAGCAGCGGTGCAGCCACCGATTGTGGTGGCTGCGGCGGTGGCGTGTAGGCGGTCATTGGCTGATGTCGGCGCCGATCCATTTCTGCGACAGCTTGCTCAGGGTGCCGTCCTGCTTCAGCTGGGCGAAGACTTCACGCACCTTGGCATTCCACTGGGCATCGCCTTTCTCGATGGCCACCGAGTTGGGCTCGGCGTACAGCGGCTCGCCGGCCAGCTTGAAGCGCGAGTCCTGGGTCAGGCGCGGCTGGGCGGTGACCAGGTTGGTGAGGATCGCATCCAGGCGCACGCCCGGGCCCAGGCCGAGGTCCTGGAAGGCCACGTTGTCGGTGTCGTAGGGAGCGATCTGCACATTCTCGAAGGGGTATTGCAGGTGGGTGTCCTCGGCGCCTTCGATCACCAGGTTCTTGTTCAGGTAGCCCTCGTAGCTGGAGGCGGCGGTGAGGCCGACCTTCTTGTCGCTCAGGTCCTGGGCGCCGTGGATCCGTTCATCCTTGGCGTTGACCACGATTACCGCCGGCGAGGCGTAGTACTGCACCGGGAAGTCGAAGACCTCGGCGCGGGCCTTGCTCGGGGTCATGGAGCAGATGCAGATGTCGTAGCGCCCGCTCCAGCGTCCGGCGGCGATCACATCCCAGGACGGGGTTTCCAGGCGCAGCTTGACGCCGAGCTTGTCGGCCACGGCCTTGGCCACGTCGACGTCGAAGCCGTCCAGCTGGTTCTGGTCATTGAGGAACGAGAAGGGCGGATAGCTTTCCATCAGCACTCCGACCAGCTCCTTTTTCTGCTCGATACGTTCCAGGGTGGCGCCGGCGAAGGCTTGGGAAGAGGCGGCGAGAAGGGTCAGGCCGAGGGCCAGCAGCGGTTTGAAATTCATCGGAATCCTGACTGAAAAAGAGTTGTTATTAACCGAATGGTGCGTATTTAATAGTTATAAGAACGACTCCGGTAGTGAGTTATTTTCATAAGCATATGAGTAAAAAGCATATGGGCGCAGGCAATACGGTAATTCTCGATGGCGGTATGGGGCGTGAACTGCAGCGTCGCGGGGCGCCGTTCCGGCAGCCTGAATGGTCGGCCCTGGCGCTGAGCGAGGCGCCCCAGGCGGTTGAGGCGGTGCACGCGGCCTATATCGACAGCGGTGCCAACGTGATCACCAGCAACAGCTACGCGGTGGTGCCGTTTCATATCGGCGAGGAACGTTTTGCCGCTGAAGGCCAAGCCCTGGCGGCTCTGGCCGGTGAGCTGGCGCGCCGCGCAGTAGAGGCCTCCGGCAAGCCGGTGCGGGTCGCGGGTTCGTTGCCGCCGCTGTTCGGTTCCTATCGCCCGGACCTGTTCGATGCGTCCCGGGTCGAGGAAGTGCTGAGCCCGCTGGTCAAGGGCCTGTCGCCTTTCGTGGACCTGTGGCTCGCAGAAACCCAAAGCTCCATCGCCGAGGCGCGGGCTATCCACGCCGGCCTGCCCAAGGACGGCAAGCCGTTCTGGCTGTCCTTCACCCTGAAGGACGAAGAGGTCGACGAAGTGCCGCGCCTGCGTTCCGGCGAACCGGTGGCAGAAGCGGCGGCAGCGGCGGCGCAGTTGGGCGTGCAGACCCTGCTGTTCAACTGCAGCCAGCCGGAAGTGATTGGTGCGGCAGTGGATGCGGCTCGTGAAACCTTCGAGCGCTTGGGGGTGCAGATCCATATCGGCGTGTACGCCAATGCCTTCCCGCCGCAGCCCGAGGATGCCACCGCCAACGATGGCCTGTGCCCGCTGCGTGAAGACCTGGACCCGCCGGGTTATCTGCAATGGGTGGCGGACTGGCACCAGCGCGGTGCCAGCCATGTGGGCGGTTGCTGCGGCATTGGGCCGGAGCATATTGCGGTGTTGGCGCAGAAGCTCGGTTGAGTCCTTCGCCGGCAAGCCGGCTCCTACACAGGCCTGTAGGAGCCGGCTTGCCGGCGAAAATCCCGCTTACCCGCGACACTCCGCCAGCGACTTGAGCTGCCCCGAGCCGCTCTGGTTCTCATCGCTGAGCCATTGCTCGAAACCCTTGGCAATCACCGGCCATTCCCCATCCAGGATCGAGAACCACGCGGTATCGCGGTTCTCTCCCTTGGCCACCATGTGCTGGCGAAACACCCCTTCGAAGCTGAAACCCAAGCGCTGTGCGGCACAGCGCGAGCGCTCATTGGCGTTGTTGCACTTCCACTCCAGCCGCCGGTAACCCAGGGCGAAAGCTTCCTTGGCCAGCAGGTACACCGCTTCCGTGCTCTTTGGCGAACGCTGCATGGGGGAGCCGAAGGTCACGTGGCCGATCTCGATGCGGCCCTGGGCCGGGACGATGGACATCAGGCTGATGATGCCCTGGGCCTGGCCGCTGGCGCGGTCGATCACGGTAAAGAAATACGGGTCGCTGGCGGCGGCATGGCCACTGAGCCAGGCATCGAACGCTGCGCGCTCGGGGAAGGGGCCGTAAGGCAGGTAGTTCCACAGCACCGGATCGGCGCCCGGGCCTTGCAGCACCTGGAACAGATCGTCGCCATGGCGCGCCGGGTCGAGCCTTTCCAAACGGATGAAGCGCCCATCAAGCAGGGTGGCCGAGGGGGCGGGAACGCCTTTCCAATCGGCGAGTGAAATCGACATGCAGTGGCTCCTTGGCAACTCAGAGGGGTTTGCGGAACTGGATGAAACCCGGGCGCTCGGCGATGCGCTCATACAACTGGATGGCCGTGGCATTGGTTTCGTGGGTCAGCCAATGCACCTTGGCACAGCCGTCCTGCTTGGCCTGGGCGTAGACGAACTCGATCAGCTGGCGGCCCACGCCGGTCCCGCGTTGGTCCGGGGTCACCAGCAGGTCCTGCAGGTAGCAGGAATTCTCGATGCTCCAGTTGGAGCGGTGGTAGATGAAATGCACCAGGCCCACGGCGCGCTCGCCGTCCCAGGCCAGGGCCGCGTGGGTGGGTTCGCTGGGGTCGAGAAAGCGCTGCCAGGTGCTCTGGGTCACGGCATCCGCCAGCTCGGTCTCGTAGAAGCGCAGGTAGGCCTGCCACAGGGGCAGCCAGGCGCTGTGGTCGGCGGCGGTAACGGGGCGGATCTGGATCTGGCGCATGAAAGCTCCTTTATTGTTCTGGACGAAAACCTAGCTCATCAGTCGGGACAGTTGCTGGTCGCGCAGGTCGGCGCTGGCCGCGAGGCCTTCGCGCACCCCGGCGATATCCTCGGCGCTGCGGTTCTGGCTGAGCTTGCGCTTGCCTTCCAGCCGCTGGATCGGCAAGGCAAAGCCGACGATTGCCCGGAGCATGCCCTCCAGGTAGTCGGCGGGGGCATCTGTCACTTGCCAGGGTTGGGGGCGGCCGGCTTCGTGACGCTCGGTCAGGCCCCCCACCACCTTGAGCAGCCGCTCCGGGTCGCTGAATACCTCAGGCTGGCCATAGGCGTGCACTGCCACGTAGTTCCAGGTCGGCACCACTTTGCCGTGCTCGGCCTTGCTTGGATAGAACGAGGGGCTGACGTAGGCATCCTCGCCCGTGAAGATCACCAGCGCCTCGGCGCCAGCGGCCAGTTCGGCGCATTGCGGGTTGGCCTTGGCCAGGTGCCCGTAGAGGGTGCCATTGGCCCCCTGTCCGGGGTCCAGCAGCAGGGGCAGGTGGCTGGCCTGCAGGCCCAGGGCGCCCCAGGTCACCAGGGTCGCCAGGCGGCTGCCCAGGATCAGTTGCTGCAGGCGGGCGAGGTCTTCATCGACGAAAGCGCGGGGTAGGTACATGTAAAAAAATCCTTGGCGAGTGGCTGCATCCTAGGCAGGCTAATGGTTCGTTGTAAGAGCCATCTCTGGTCTATTTTTTAGGTCCAATTGCCCGGGTGAACCTCGATGAACAGTGCCGTACCCCCGTTGTCCTTCAATCCGGCCGGCATCGAGCTGGACCGCCGCCAGGGCCTCAGTCGCCAGCTGTACCAGGCCTTGCGACAGCGGGTGCTGGACGGGCGCCTGGCCAGTGGTACGCGCCTGCCTGCCAGCCGCGACCTGGCCGCCGCCCTGGGGATTTCCCGCAACAGCGTGGTGCGGGCCTATGACCAGCTGTACGCCGAGGGTTTTATCGAAGGGCGGGTCGGTGACGGCACCTATGTGGCGCAATTGCCGGAAACCCGATTGCCGATCAAAAAACTATCCACAAAACTATCCACAGGGTTTTCAACAGGCTTACCCACAGGGTTATCCACAAAACAGGCAGAAATGGCTGGTGATTTATCCAGTAAAGTTATCCACAGCAGCGGCTGGCAGCGCCTGCAAACCCATCATTTGAGTACCCCGCCCAAGGGGCCGCCACGGGCTTTTCGGGTTGGCGTGCCAGCCTTCGATCTGTTCCCGTTCGAGGTCTGGGCCAAGCTGAATGCGGCTTTCTGGCGCAGGCCCGACCTCGGGCAATTGTGCTACGGGGACTCGGCGGGCGATCCGCGGCTGCGCAGCCTGATCGCCGCCTACCTGCGCAGCGCTCGGGGCCTGAACTGCACGGCTGAACAAATTGTGATCACCAGTGGCGCGCAGCAGGGCATCAGCCTTTGTGCACAGCTGCTGGTGGAGCCCGGCGACCGGGTGGCTGTGGAAAACCCCGGCTACCGCGCCGCGGGGCATGCCTTCGCCCTGGCGGGTGCGCAGTTGCAGGGCGTGGCGGTGGACCAGGAGGGCATCGACTGCCGCCAGCTGGAGCAGCTGGACAGCTGCCGCCTGGCCTATGTCACGCCGTCCCACCAGTACCCCACCGGGGTGATCATGAGCCTGGCCCGGCGCCTGGAGCTGCTGGCCTGGGCCGAACGCAGCCAGGGCTGGATCATCGAGGACGACTACGACGGCGAGTACCGCTACAGCGGTGCGCCCCTGGCCCCCCTGGCGGCGTTGGACCGCCAGGGCCGGGTGATCTACGTCGGGACCTTCGGCAAGGTCGCCTTTCCGGCCCTGCGCCTGGGCTACCTGGTGCTGCCGCCGACCCTGGTCCAGGCCTTCGCCCAGCGCCGGGCGGTGGACGTGCGCCATTCCGAGGTCAGTACCCAGGCGGTGATGGCCGAGTTCATGGCCGCCGGGCACTTCCAGCGGCATATCCGGCGCATGCGCCGGGCGGCCCTGAGCCGGCGCAACACCTTACTGGCGGCCTGGCCGCAGGCGATCGGCGGCGTCGGGCCGCTGCCCGGCGTGGCGGCGGGGCTGCACCTGACGGTGCGGGTGGACAGCCTGGCGCGGGAACAGGAACTGCTGGCCCAGGCCGCGAGTGTGGAGGTCGAGGTCGCCGGCCTGAGCAGCTACTGGCTGCCGCAAACCACCTTGCCCGAAGACCAGCGGGCCGGGCTGGTGCTGGGCTTCGCGGCTGTGCCGGAAGCCGACATACAGGCTGCGGTAAGCCGTTTGCGCCAGGCCTGGCGGGCCTGACGCGGTATACTCGCGAGCATTTCCCGCGCGAGAACCCCCATGAGCCAGACCCTCTCCCTGGCGCCTGAACGCAAGTTCGGCGCCCCGCTGTTCGCCTTGCTGATGCTGGTGGCCGGTGCTCTGTTCCTGCAAGCCCAGGTGGGTGCCCGCCAGGTGCTGCTGTTGCTGCTGGGCGCTGCCCTGGGGCTGACCCTGTACCACGCGGCCTTCGGCTTCACCTCGGCCTGGCGGGTGTTCATCCGCGACCGGCGTGGCGCCGGCCTGCGAGCGCAGATGGTCATGCTGGCCCTGGCGGTGCTGCTGTTCTTCCCCGCGCTGGGGGCGGGCAGCCTGTTCGGCCAGCCGGTGGTGGGGCTGGTGGCGCCGGCCGGTGTCTCGGTGATCTTCGGTGCCTTCATCTTCGGCATCGGCATGCAGCTGGGCGGCGGTTGCGCCTCGGGCACCCTGTTCACCGTTGGCGGCGGCAATGCGCGGATGCTGGTGACCCTGGCGTTCTTCATTTGCGGTTCGCTGATCGCCACCCATCACGTCGACTGGTGGTTTGCGCTGCCGTCGCTGCCGCCCATCTCTATCGTCCAGAGTTTTGGTGTAGGCCCGGCGCTGGGCCTGAGCCTGTGCCTGTTCGCGCTGATCGCGGTGCTCACCCTGACCCTGGAAAAGCGTCGTCATGGCAGCCTTGAAGCTCCGGTCACCAGCGAGCACCAGGGCTGGCGCCGGCTGCTGCGCGGCCCTTGGCCGCTGGTCTGGGGCGCGGTAGCCCTGGCTCTGCTGAACTTCGCCACCCTGGCCCTGGCGGGGCGCCCATGGGGCATTACCTCGGCGTTCGCCCTGTGGGGCGCCAAGGTTGCCAGCGGGCTGGGGGTAGACGTAGGCAGTTGGGTGTTCTGGCAGGGCGCGGCGAATGCCAAGGCGCTGGCGGCACCGGTGTGGCAGGACATCACCAGCGTCATGGACATCGGCATCGTCCTGGGTGCCTTGCTGGCGGCAGGGCTGGCGGGGCGTTTTGCCCCCAACCTGAGAATCCCCACCCGTTCCCTGGTGGCGGCGGTAATCGGCGGCCTGCTGCTGGGCTACGGTTCGCGCCTGGCCTATGGCTGCAACATCGGCGCCTACTTCAGCGGCATCGCCTCCGGCAGCCTGCATGGCTGGCTGTGGCTGGTGGCGGCCTTCATCGGCAACGGCGTGGGCGTGCGCCTGCGGCCCTGGTTCTTCGCCGAAGAGCGCAGCCCCCAAGGCCTCACCGGCTGCTAAACGCCACTGTGTAGGAGCCGGCTTGCCGGCGAACAGCGGCGACGCGGTCTATCACCCGCCGCGTCCTCGTCGTTCGCCGCCCACCAGAACACCGCCCGTGTGCTTGCGCCGGATCAGGTTCCGGACTTGATCTTGGTCCAGGCCCGGGTCCGCGCCCGCTCTGCATCACGGGGCAACGGCTGCAGCGTGTACAGGGTGCTCATGGCCGCTTCTGTCGGATACAGGTTGGGGTTATTGCGGATCGAAGGGTCCACCCGCTCGGTGGCATCCTTGTTCGGGTTCGGGTAACCGACAAAGTCGCTGACCGGGGCAATCACCTGGGGCTGCAGCAGGTAGTTGATGAAGGTGTAGGCATCTTCCGGGTTCTTCGCGCCCTTGGGGATCGCCAGCATGTCGAACCAGATCGGCGCGCCTTCCTTGGGCAGGCGCATGTCCACGGTCACGCCGTTCTTGGCTTCCTTGGCCCGGTTGGCAGCCTGGGAGAAGCTCCCCGAGTAGCCCACCGCCACGCAGATATCGCCATTGGCGATGTCGGCCATGTACTTGGACGAGTGGAAGTAGGTGATGTACGGCCGGATCTTCATCAGCAGCGCTTCAGCCTTCTCGTAGTCCGCCGGCTTCTTGCTGTTGGGGTCCAGGCCCAGGTGCTGCAGGGCCAGGGGCAGGATTTCCGACGGCGAATCCAGCAGGGCCACGCCGCACTGCTTGAGCTTGCTGATGTTCTCTTCCTTGAAGATCAGGTCCCAGCTGTCCACCGGCGCCTTGTCCCCCAAGGCGGCCTTGATCTTGTCCGGGTTGAAGCCGATCAGGATGGTGCCGTACATGTAGGGCACGGCGAACTTGTTGCCCGGGTCGTTGGCCTCGATCAGCTTCATCAGCTTGGGGTCCAGGTGGTTCCAGTTGGGCAGCTTGCTGCGGTCCAGGGGCTGGAACACCCCGGCCTCGATCTGCTTGGCCAGGAACACGTTGGACGGCACCACCACGTCATACCCGGAGTTGCCGGTGAGCAGCTTGGCCTCCAGGGCTTCGTTGGTGTCGAAGATGTCGTAGACCAGCTTCACCTGGCTGTTCTGGGCCTTGAAGTCTTCCAGGGCCTTGGGGGTGATGTAGTCGAACCAGTTGTACACCCGCAGGGTGCGTTCTTCGGCGTGGGCGGCGGTCCCCAGCAGGCTGGCGCACAGGGCGGGGATCATTAAGCGTTTGAGTCTTTGCATGATGCGAATCCCTCACTGGGCGCTTTGGAAGCCTTCGAGAACGTTGACGGCGTTGATGCCGATTTCCTCTACCGCATAACCGCCTTCCATGACGAACAGCGTCGGCTTGCCGAGGGCGGCGATGCGCTTGCCCATGGCCAGGTAGTCCGGGCTGTCGAGTTTGAATTGCGAGATCGGGTCGTCCTTGAAGGTGTCCACGCCCAGGGACACCACGATGATGTCGGCGTCATAGCGCTGGATTTCGTTGCAGGCCTGTTCCAGGGCCGCGCTCCACGCATCCCAGCCGCTACCGGCGGCCAGTGGGTAGTTGAAGTTGAAGCCTTCCCCGGCGCCTTCGCCGCATTCGTCGGCATAGCCCAGGAAGAACGGGAACTCGGCTTCCGGGTGGCCGTGGATCGAGGTGAAGAGCACGTCGCTGCGCTCATAGAAGATCGACTGGGTGCCGTTGCCGTGGTGGTAGTCGACGTCGAGGATCGCGACCCTCCTGTGGCCCTGATCGAGGAACGCCTGGGCAGCAATGGCGGCGTTGTTCAGGTAGCAGTAGCCGCCCATCAGGTCGCCGGCGGCGTGGTGTCCCGGTGGCCGGCACAGGGCGAAGGCACTGTGGGCGCCATTCTGGATATGGGCCTGGGCGGTCAGCGCCACCTGCGCCGCGCTATAGGCCGCCTGCCAGGTGCCGGCGGTGATCGGCGCGCCGCCGTCGAAGCTGTAGTAGCCGAGCTGGCCGTGGAGGCTGGTGGGAATCACGCTGCGCAAGGTACGCGCCGGCCAGGTGTAGGGCAGCAGGTCGCCGTCGATGCCCTGTGCCGCCCAGCGCGCCCAGGCGCCCTTGAAGAAGTCCAGGTAGGCCCGGCTGTGGATGCGCTCGATGGGCTCCAGGCCGAAGTCCTTGGGTGCCTCTACCGGCCCCAGGTTTTGATGTTTCACCCGATCCAGCACGTGGTCGGCCCGGGAAGGCATTTCGAAGCAGGGCATCAGTTGCCCGTCGATGAGTTCGCAACGGCCGTGGTGCAGGTGGTGATCGTCCGAGTAGATCGTCAGCATTTTCTTGTTCTCCGCAGGCTGATTCGGTGGATCACAGTCTTGCGGGGCGCGGGGTTTGGGAGAACGGCAGGAGCGGCCAAAAGGGGATTGATGTGGCCAAAGTGTTTGACCGAAATTCGCCCCTTAAAGAGGCATGGCGCCCCGTTGCGGGGCGCCATCCGGTTTCAGCTGGCAGGCGGGGTAGGGGCGTAGCGCTGCAGGACCTTGAGCATGTCCTCGCGTTTTTTCCGGGCAATGGCTTCCAGCAATATTGCGTAGCCCTTTTTCTCGCAGTGCTGGCCGACATTCGGGTCGGCGCCTTTCTCCAGCAGCAGGGTGAACATCTCCAGGGTGTCCTGCTGGCTGACGGAGGGCGACTGGGCGTCGGCGGAGGTCTTGTCGGCGACCAGGGTCAGCAGGCTTTCGCCGACGGGCTGGTTGTTGCAAACGGCACGGCCGTAGCTCAGGTTGAGGTTGGCGCCGGCCGCTATCAACTGCTTCATGGCCACGTAGTTGTTGCCCGAGAAGGCCCGGTACAGTGCGGTTTCGCCGTCATTCTTGTTGCGCAGGTCGAGGTTCTGCGGGTACTGCAGCAGCCAGCTGAAGCCTTGCAGGCTGCGCTTGTTCTCGGCCATCTGCATCAGTGGCGTCACGCCCTGGCTGTCGGGTTCGTCGATGGCCACGCCAGCCTCGATGAGGAACTTCAGGCGCCCGCCCTGGCTCAGGTCGGGGCTGTCGCCCAGGTCGCGGCGCATGGCCAGGGTCGCCAGGGTGGTCCAGTTGTACAGGCCGCTGGTGTGGGCGCCGTGCTCCAGCAGCAGCCGGGCGATATCCAGGTGCGGTGCGTCCAGGGCGTGCAACAAGGCGCTGCGGCCATCGTCGGCCATGACCTCGCCGCTGATGCCACTGGCCAGCAGGCGCTGCACTTCGCTCAGGTCGCCGGTATCCACCGCGTCCACCAGCGGCCAGAAGGCCTGGCAGTCCCGGGGATTGGCGGCGTTAAGGCCCAAGCGCTGCAGCACCCGGGGCGGGATGCTCATCTGGCGCTTCAGGCGCAGGCCGCAATACACCCGGTAGCCCTCGATGGCCCGGCCCTGGTGGATGTTGTCCTGCGTGCGTTGTTGGTAGATCGCCCAGTCCAGGTCCGCCAGGTTGAGGTAGGTCGGCATGCGCCCCGGGTCGCGGCGCAGCACCTCCTTGAGCCAGGGGCGGGCGGTTTGCAGCTGCCCGGCTTCGCTGGTCCAGTAGGCGATGTCGTTGAGCAGGCCGGCGTATTCACGGCGCTCGGTGGCGATGCTGCGAAAGTCATGGGTGACGAAGAAGTCTTCCACTTCGCGGATGCCCGGCAGTTTGTCCTTGGCCGTGCGCAGTTGTTCGTGCAGCGCGCGGAACTCTTTCCACAGGCTGTCCGGGGTCGAGGCTGGCGCTGGCACAAAGGCGTTGACGGTGATCGGCCCGCTGCCTTGGGTGAAGGGGCGGAACCACGGCGGGAAGGTCTCCAGGGCCTGCAACCACTGCCGCCCGGTTTCCTCGCTGATGGGTTGCAACGGGGTGAATTCCATCTGGCCAAGGTCCTGGCGGTGACTGATGGCCAGCAGCGGGTGTTGCGGATCGCGCTGGTCGATCAGCAGGTAGCGCCCGCTAAGTTGCCACTCGGATGGCTCCTTGCACTGGAAGCTCAGGGGCGTCAGGGTGATGCCGGGGACCAGGCTGTTGCTCGTGGGCCAGATGTCGTTGACCTGGATGTCATCGCCCGGGGACACACAGGCCCGCAGCTCTTCAGGGCTGAACAGAGCCATCGGCGGCGACTTGTAGACCCGCTGCCGGTACTGCAGGTCCTGATAGGCATTGAAGTAGAACAGCCCGCGGTACTGGCTCAGGACAATCCGCAGCGGCATCCGCGCCAGGCCCGGCAGGGGGAACGGCTTGAGCTCCAGGGTGGCGGTTTCCGGGTAGTCGAGGACGAAGTTGCGGCGCATTCCCGACCATTTGAACCAGGCCAGGTCCAGGTCGAAGGCCTGGGCCACGGGAGTGGCAGCCAGCAGTGTCAGCGCCAGGCCAAGCCCGCGAATGCCGATGCGCCGGGCGATGGCGCCTGAGAATAGCTTCAACGTTGCAGTCCCTTGCCGATAGAAAGCTCGGCAATGTAATGCAATCGGCACTGTTGTGCCGGGCTTTGTTTCAGAGGCGCAGCGGGTTCGGCGCCACGCCTCAAAGACGAAACGTCGTCGCCGGCGGTGGCGGCGCAAAGCCTTGCAGCACCTTGAGCATGTCGTCGCGCTTGCGCCGGGCCATGATCTCCAGCAGCCAGGTGTAGCCGTTGTTCTTGCAGTAGCGGCCGACGTTGGGGTCGGCGCCACGTTGTAGCAGCAGGGTGAACATGTCCAGGCTCTCTTGCTGGCTGACCCAGGGATTGATGACTTCGGGCGAGCCCTGTTCGGCGACGATCATCAGCAGGCTTTCGCGAATCGGCTGCTGTGCGCAGAAATCGCGGCCGTAGCTCAGGTTGAGGTTGGCACCGGCCGCCACCAGTTGCCGGGCAGCAGCGTAGTTGCCTCCCTTGAGCGCCAGGAATAGCGCGGTTACGCCGTCTGGCCCGCTGCGTTTGTCGAGGTCCTGGGGGTGCAGCAGCAGCCAGTTGAAGCGCTCGATGTCCTCGCGGTTTTTCGCCATTTCCTGCAGCGCGGTGCCACCCTGGGCGTCCTGCTCATCGATGGCGGCGCCGGCCTGCAACAGGAACCCAAGGCGCTTGGCCCGGTTCAGGTCGGGGTTGTCCTTGAGGTCGCGGCGCATGGCCAGGACCACCTGGGTTCGGCCGTTGTACTGGCCGTCGGGGCGGGCGCCATGGGCCAGCAACAGCCGGGCGATGTCCAGGTCTGGCTTGTCCAGCGCGTGCAACAGCACCGGGCGCCCGTCGGCGGCGATGACGTCGCCGCTCAGGCCGTTCTCCAGCAGGCGCCGGACTTCGCCCGCGTCACCCTGGTCCACCGCCGTCACCAGCGGCCAGGCGCTTTGGCAGGCCGGTTCGCTGGGTGCCTCAAGGTCCAGGCGTTGGGTGACCCTGGCAGGGACCCCAAGTTGGCGTTGCAGGCGCAGCCCGCAATACAGCCGATAGTTCTCCATGGCCCGGCCCCGGTGCCGGGTGTCCGCGGGCTGCTGTTCGTACAGGCGCCAATCCAGGTCCGCCAGATTGAGGTAGGTCGGCATGCGCCCCGGGTCGCGACGCAGCACGTACGCCAGCCAGGGGCGGGCGCTCTGCAACTGGCCGGCCTCGGTGGCCCAATAGGCGATGTCGTTGAGCAGGCCCGGGTAGTTACTGCGCTCGGGGGCGATCGCGCGAAAGTCATGACGGCTGAAGAACTCTTCCACCCGGGCGATGCCCGGGGCCTTGTCTTTGGCATCGCGCAATTGCGTGTGCAACTGGCGAAATTCTGTCCAGACCTGCTCCGCGCTGGGCGGCGGCGCATAGGGCTTGACGCTGAGCTGGCCGCTGCTGGCGTCAAAGGGTTCCAGCAGCTTCGGGTACTTCTGCAGGGCTTGCAGCCATTGCTGCTGCAGTTCGGGGCTGGTCGGTTGCTGCGGGGTGAAGTCGATCCGTGCCTCGCCCTGGCGCTGACCGATGGCCAGCAACGGCCGCTGGGGATCGCGGCTGTCCACCAGCAAGTAGCGATTGCTCAACTCCCAGCCTGGGCTCTGGCAGTCGAAACTCAGCTTGGTCAGGCTCAGGGCGGCTTCCAGTTGCTTGCTCGGCGGCCAGTTGTCGGTGGCCTCAACGGGTCGCTGCTCGGGCACGCAGACCTGTAGCGCCTGGGCATCGAACAGCGGCAAGGGCGGCGACTTGTAGACTCGCTGCCGGTACTGCCCATCCGCATAGCCATTGAGATAGAACAACCCTTGGTATTGGCTGAGGATCACTCGGGCCGGCGCCTGGGCCAGCCCGGGCAGGGGAAAGGGTTCGAGTTGCAGCGTGGCGGTTTCCGGGTCGTCCAGGAGGATGTCGCTCTGCATCTCCCACCAGCGGATCTTGGACAGGTCGAACGCCTGGGCGACGGGGACGCCAGCCAGCAGCACCAGTGCCAGGCAAAGCCTGCGAATGCCGATGGCGTCTGTGAATAGGTTCAAGCGTGCAGTCCCTTGCCGGTAGAAAGGTCGGCAATGTAATGCAATCGCCAGCGTTGTGCCGGGGTTTTTGTCAGGGCCGGAACTGGCTCGGCGCCACGCCGCTCCAGCGGATGAAAGCATGGCGAAAGCTCGCGGTTTCGCTGAAGCCCAGGGCCTCGGCGATGCGGTAGATGGGCATCTGGTCTTCGCAGAGCATCTGCTTGGCGCGCTCGAAGCGCAGCTCGTCCAGCAGTTCCTGATAGCTGCACCCCAGGTCCCGCAGGTGGCGGCGCAGGGTCCGGGCCGAGCAGTTCATCTGTTCCGCCAGCCCTTCCAGGCCCGGTGCGGCGTCCAGCTGCGCCGCCAGCAACTGGCGGATGCGCCCCAGCCAGGCCTGGCGCCCGGTGAACTCGGTGTTCTGCTTGCGGCAGCGTTCGGCCATGGCCTGGTGGGTGATCACGTCCGCCAGGGGCAGGGGCTGGTCCAGCCAGCGCTGGTCGAAGGCGAAGGCGTTGCTGCTGGCGTTGAATTGCAGCGGGCAGTCGAAAGGTTCGCGGTAGCGTTGCTGATAGTCCGGGGCCGGGTAGTCGAAGCGCGCGCCCAGTAGCGGCAGGGCGTGGCCCAGCAGGTCGTCGCAGATGACCTTCAGCGACACCAGGCAGAACTCGGTATTGAACGCGGCCAGGGCCGGGCTTTCGCGGTAGTCGGCGGCGGTCAGCCAGATGCGCGAACCGTCGGTTTCCAGGCTCAGTTCGAAAAGTGTTCCCATCAGCGCCGGATAGCGCAGCGCCAGGCGCAAAGCGTCACCTAAGGTGGCACTGGTGAGCAGGGCATAGCCGAGCATGCCGTAGGAGGAAACGTGCATGCGCCGGCCCAGTTCCAGGCCGATGTCCCGTTGCAAGGCCACGGCGTTGGCGCACACCAGCATTTCCTGGTTGGTGGTGATGCGAGTGTCGGCGCGGCTCAGGTCGGCGGGGTTTATACCGCTGCCGGCCAACAGCGCGCCGCCGGCCTGGCCCTGGTCCTTGAAGGTGTTGAGGATCAGGGAAACCGCATTGAGGGTGGTGAGGTGCGAGTGCAGCATGCGCAGATTCCAGCCTGGGAAAGACCCTTAACCGGAGCAAGTTGCATGCCGCCCGCGATCAGGCCTGCGGTTTGCCGGCCAGCGACATGCGGCATTCCCGGCGTTGTGTGGCTAGTGACTTGGCGCATTGATTGGTGCAACCTGCCTGCCATTCACCGCCTGAGGTGGCGGTGCAGCAACCCCGATAAAGGACTATGTATGACCCTCATTCCTGCGCGTTCCCTGCTTCTGGTCTCCGGCTTGCTCCTGAGTTCGCTGTGCCTGGCCGAGGCTGAGCCAGGCAGCGAAAGCACCATCAAGGACTCTGCCAAGTCAGCCGTCTCGTCAGCCATCTCGGCAGGCAAGAACCTCTTGGGCGGCGTCAGCGAAGGTGTGCTCGACGGTCGCCAATCGGCGCAAGGCGTCGACGGTGCCTCGATCATTTCCTCTCGCGAGCAAATGAAAGGCCGCGTCGACGTTCAGGTGTTGAAGACTGAAGCCGTCGGCGACAGCTTCAACGTTACCCTGGGCTTCAAGAACAGCAGCGACAGCCAGTTGCGACTGATCAACCTCAAGCAGACCGGCGCCCTGCTGGCGATTGACCAGGACGGTTACGCCAACAATCTGACTGTCAGCCTCGACAACCCGGACGAAGTCACCATCCCGGCCAAGGCGGCAGTGCGGCAGAAGTTCGTGTTTGAAGGGCCGATCGAGAGCTCGAGTTCGGTGCGGGTCTGGGGCCAGGATTACTCGGTCAAAAAGTAACCTGACAGCCACCCTCTGCTCGCCGTCGAGCCGGCAGCTACCGCAGTAGCCACCGGCTCCCGAGCGCGAGCTTCAGCTCAACTCGCCACACAGATCGAGTTCCACCAGGCGCCGCACTTCGGCGCTTTCCAGCCCGGCACCGAGCAGCGCATTGAGCTTGCCGAACGCCGCTTCGCGGGTCATGCCGCCACCGGACAGCACGCCCACGCCGCGCAGGCGGCTGCCGGCTTCGTAGATGTCCAGCTCCACACCGCCTTCATGGCACTGGGTCACCGCCACCACCACGATGCCTTGCTCCTGTGCGCGCTTGAGACTGGCCAGGAACGCCGGGTTGTCGCTAGGACCGGTGCCGCTGCCGAAGCATTCCAGGACCAGGGCCTGGATGCCGCTGTCGAGCACGCCGTCCAGCAGCTCGGCGCCGATGCCGGGGAACAGCGGCAGTACGCCGACCTTGGCCAGTTGCCTGGCTTGGCGGTAATCCAGCCCGGCGGGAATCGCCTCGGCCCTGGCGCCGCCGCCATTGCGCTTCAGGGCGGCGAACGGGTGACGGCCGAAGCTGCGGATTTTCGCGCAGCGGGTCGGTGCCAGCAGCTCGCCGTGGAAGTACAGGTGCACCCCCGGGGCCAGGCCCTGGCCCAGGGCCGACAGGGCGCCGCTGAGGTTTTCCCAGGCATCGCTGTCGGGCACACCCGCTGGCAGCATCGAGCCGGTGAACACCACGGGCGCCGGCAGGCCCAGCAACTGGAAGCTCATGGCGGCGGCGCTGTAGGCCAGGGTATCGGTGCCATGGAGGATCAGCACGCTGTCGCAGCCCTGGTCCACGGCTTCGACCACCGCTTCACGCAGGCGCTGCCAGTAGTCGGGGGTCATGTTGGCGCTGTCGATCAGCGGCGCCATCTCGCGAAAGCGCCAGGCCGGCAGCACCAGCCCGGGCTGGCTGTCGAGGTAGGCGCGCATGCGCACGTCGAAACCCGAGGCCGGGGCCAGGCCGTCGGCGCTGGCCTGCATGCCGATGGTGCCGCCGGTGTAGAGCACCATGACGTGCTGGGCGCCAGGGTAGGTCGAAGGGGTCATGGGATTCTCCGAAACGGTGAGTACCTGTGGGAGCGGGCAAGCCCGCTCGCACATTTATCGCACTGTAACCGACGGGTGCAGAGGATGCGCCCGTCGTTCACCCGTCAGCGTTGCGCTGCGGGCACGCCTTGCGGCTCGGCCTCGGCGGTGGCCGAGGGTTCGGCGGGCCAGGCCTTCAGGTCCAGGTCCAGATCGGCGAACTTGCGCGAGTCGAACACCGGCTGGGCGACGCCGGCGCGGCGCTGCTCGTCGTAGTCGCGCATCACCCGCAGGCCGACCTTGAACAGCATGGCCAGGGCCACCAGGTTGACGAAGGCCAGGCAGGTCATGGTGATGTCGGCGAAGGCGAACACGGTCGAAAGGTCCTGCATCGAACCCCATACCACCAGCGCCAGCACCAGGCCGCGGAACAGCATCAGCACGGTGCGGTTGCGGGTGAGGAACTGCAGGCTGTTCTCGCCCAGGTAGTAGTTGTAGAGGATGCAGGTGAAGACGAACAGCGACAGCGCGACGCTGACGAACAGGCGACCCCAGTCACCGACCACGGCGGCCAGCGAGTTCTGGGTCAGGACGATGCCGTCGCCTTCGAAGCCCGGGGTGTAGAAGCCCGACAGCAGGATCAGCAGCGCGGTGCAGGTGCAGATCACGAAGGTGTCGAGGAACACGCTGAAGGCCTGGACCACGCCCTGGGCGCCCGGGTGCTTCACGGCGGCCACGGCGGCGACGTTGGGCGCACTGCCCAGGCCCGCTTCGTTGGCGAACACGCCACGCTTCACGCCCATGACGATGGCGCTGCCGAGCAGGCCGCCGAAGGCCGGGTCGAGGCCGAAGGCGCTCTTGATGATGGTCTCCAGCATGGCCGGCACTTGTTCGATCTGGGTGCCGATCACGTACAGGGTCACGGCGATGTAGGCCAGGGTCTTGATCGGGACCAGCAGGTCGGACACTGCGGCGATGCGCTTGATGCCGCCGATGAAGGTAATGGCCAGCAGCACCGCCAGGACGATGCCGGTGTGGCTTGGGTCGAAGGCAAAGGCATCCTGCAGCGAGTGCGTCACGGTGTAGGACTGTAGGCCGATGAAGGCGAAGCCGTAGGTGACCAGCAGCAGGATGGAGAACACCACCGCCATGCCTTTGCGCTTCAGGCCGTGCTCGATGTAGTAGGCCGGGCCGCCGCGGTACAGGCCGTCGCCGTCGGCGCGCTTGTAGACCTGGGCCAGGGTGCATTCGAAGAAGCTGCTGGACATGCCGACCAGCGCGGTCACCCACATCCAGAACACCGCGCCCGGGCCACCCAGGGTCACGGCGATGCCGACGCCTGCAATGTTGCCCGCGCCGACCCGGCCGGCGAGGCTGAGCATCAGCGCCTGGAACGAGCTGAGCTGGCCGCCGCTGCTTTTCAGGCTGTCGCGGAACACCGCGAACATGTGGAGGAAGTGGCGCAATTGAACGAAACGCGAGCGGATCGTGAAGTAGCTGCCGAGCCCGACAATGAGCACGATCAGCACTTTCCCTGAGAGGAAGTCGTTGATGACTTCGAGCATGGATTATTCCTCGCTGTTTTTTGTGTAGGCAAAAGCAGAGCAGACGGAAACATTCTGTTACACCGCTGACTGCACGCACGGCAAAGCGGTGGGGCGATTGTTCGTCCCGGTTCTCTATTCGCGGGTTGTTATTAGTTCGGGTTTCCCATGGGTTTGAGCCTCGTTACCGACGGCTGCCCACGTGAAGAGGGGGCGCACTATACCGGTGCGCGGGCTCGCCGTCTGCATGTAGCGCGTCGAGCCGAGGAACGGCAGGCTGGACGGGAGGCTGAATCGGTTCTTGTCACGCCCCGCAAAACCCCGCGAACAGAGGCCCGCATCATCCCTTTGATATCGCTGCCAAGCCGTAGGAGCTGGCTTGCCAGCGAAGGGGCCCGTTTGAGCGGCGCCGGTCTTGAGGGCCTGTTCGCCGGCAAGCCGGCTCCTACGGGATTACAGCCAGAATTCCTCTCGGCGTTCTTGGAAGTCGTGCATTTCACCTTGCTCCAGCAACTGGCGAATCCACGGCCCGAGCAGATCCAGCGAGCTGTCCAGAGGGGTGGGCCGGTGCCAGCGTAGCGGCACCGTGGCAAAGCGCTGCTGGTTGGCGCTGACTTTTTCCAGGATCTGCCGGTCCTGTTTGAGGATCACCTTGAACAAGGGTTGCAGCACAGCGCGCTTGAGCCAGCCCGGCAAGCGGCCGCGGGCCGTGGCGATGCGCGCGAACAGGCGCAGTTCGCCCTCGGCAGTCGGGCTGAGCCAGGCGCTGACCAGCAGGTTGAGCCGGCCCTGGCGGTCGCGGTATTCGATTTCCGCCAGCCCCGGCAGGCGAAAGCGCCCCATGCTGAGGCCGCGTTCGCCTTCGAACAGCCGCGATATCAGCCCGGATTGGGTGCCTTCTTCGCTGTACTGCGCTTCGACCCCGTCTTCCAGCTGATGCACCCAGGCACGAATCCGCTGGCGCTGGCGGTCGTGGCGGATCCAGCCGGCGTGCACGAAATGGGTGTGGAAGCCGTCGAGGAAGTTCTCCGCGGCGTCCTGCAAGCTGCACTGCACCCGGTCGCTGATCCAGAACACATCCAGGGCCTGGGCCTGCTCGGCGGCGGCCACCGGCGGGGCATTCGGCCGCTCGCTGGCGAGGCTGGCCCACACCAGCCCCTGGGCTTCGCAGCTGTGCAGCGGTTGCAACAAGGGCTGGCTGCACCGCTGCTGCTCCTGGCCGGGCAGCTGAGTACAACGGCCCTGGGGGTCGAAGCGCCAGCCGTGGTAGGGGCACTGGAGCTGCCCGTCGCGCACCCGGCCGGCGCTCAGTGGCGCAAAGCGGTGGGGGCAGCGGTCCGGCAGCACGGCGGCGGCGCCGTCGGCATCGCGAAACAGCACCAGCGGTACGCCGTGCAGGGTGCAGGCCAGGGGCTGCTTGTGCAGCTGCCGGCTCAGGGCGACGGGCCACCAGCCCGCGTGACTGTTCACAGTTTGAGCTTCCTCATCAGCGGTACGCCGATTCGTTGCAGCAGCAGGCCCATCAGTTGCCACACCAGGCGCCGCGACCAGGGCAGGTGGGCGACGTGGATCAGGCTGTATTCGATTTCGGGCTGGCCGCCGCGCAGGCGCTTGAAGGCGGCGGCGCCGGAGCTGAAATTGAGCACCTGACGGCGGTTCACCGCCTCTTGCAGGCACAGCCTGGTCAGTTGCCGGTACAGGCCGGCGCGCTGGGGCAGGGCGGTGTCGTAGCCGACGATGGGGGTGCTGATCAGCGCGCTGTTGGCGAACCAGCCCAGGGCGCCGTCAATGCGCCCTTCGGCGTTGCGCAGGGCGCGCACATCCAGCCAGCCTTCGGCCTGCCCGCGTTGCAGCCATTGGGCGCTGTAGTGGGGGTTCAGGCGGCTGTATTTGTCCAGGTAGAGCAGGTTGTACAGCTGCTCGATGCGCTGGAAGTCGGCTTCGCTCAATTCGCTGCCGGGCACCACCGTATAAGGGCTGCGGCGCAGCAGGGTGGCGTCCAGGCGGGTGTTGTGGTGGCGCAGGAAGGCTGAATGTTCGCCCTCGCGGCCGTCGAACAGGTACACCTGACGGCTGGGGATCGCCAGGTAGCCCAGGGCTTGCAGGCGCTTGCGCAGTTCGAGGTTGCTGAAGTCGTTGAGCGAGCGAAAGCCAAAGCCGTGGTCGGGAAACTGCCGGCGCAGCAGTTCGGTGATCGCCGGCAAATCCGAACCATCCCAATCGGCGGGGTAGAGGTTGGTCGACAGCAGCCAGTTGTTGACCTGCACCAAACGGTCGACCTTGGCCGCGCTCAGTAGCCGGTCCACGCCCTGGGTCAGCAGCTTCAAGGGCCACGCCAGCCAGGGCCGTTTCAGGCGCTGCAGTTCTTCCCGGGCATAGCCGCTGTAGGCGGTTTGCGGAGAGACCACGTAACAGTTATCCACAGGGTCGTGGCCGTGGTTGATGCTCACCGGGAACTGCTGGCGGCCGGTGTCCAGCAGGGCCAGGGCGGTGCTGACATTGCCGATCAGCGCGCCGCCGGCGCAGGTGCGCACG
The DNA here is from genome assembly GCF_000397205.1 of Pseudomonas protegens CHA0. Classification (NCBI taxonomy): domain Bacteria; kingdom Pseudomonadati; phylum Pseudomonadota; class Gammaproteobacteria; order Pseudomonadales; family Pseudomonadaceae; genus Pseudomonas; species Pseudomonas protegens. The sequence continues at coordinate 6,761,014 of NC_021237.1, read as the reverse complement.
TACTGCCGGGCGTGGCTGTCGCCAATGCTCGGGGGCTCAAGGGCCAGTTGCTCGGGCAGCAACAGTTTCATCGGCGCGGCGCTCCCAGGGGCTGGCCGTTCCACTCGATATCGGCGGTGGAGGCGGCCAGCAGCCCGCAACGGCGGGTCAGGGCGCGGCCGATGATCTCGCTCAGGCTCAGCAGCTGGGCGGTCAGCGGGCCGCGATCGCCGTCCTGGACGATCACGTCCCGGGCTTGTTGGTAGTCGTGCCAGAACGTGCGGCTCAAGGCCCGTTGCGGCGCCGCCAGAAGCAGCATGGCCAGGGCGATCATCCGGGGTTCCAGGGTCGCCTCCAGCGCTGCGTCGGCTTCGCTGCCCAGCGCCGCTACCAACTGCACGCGCTGGTCGTCGAACAGGTGCACGCCGCTGGTGGCCCTGGGGTTGCACTCCAGGACATGGAAGCGGCCCTGCTGGTCTTCGATGAAGTCGAAACCCACCTGCCCGGTGTAGCCGGTGGCCCGGCCGAACTGTTCCAGAAACGCACGGATCGGCGCCGGGGCACAGCTGTGGAAGTAGATCCCCGAGCCGCGCCCGACCCGGTAGCGCGGCTGGTAGCTGCTGTGGGCGCGCAACTGGCCGTCCATCAGCACGCTGAAGCTGCAGTACTCCTGGCCGGGGACAAACTGCTGGGCCACCCAGGGCGCCTCGGCGCTGGGCTGGACCTTGGCCAGTTGCGCCGGGCTCGGGCGGATCAGGGTCTGGGAGGCGAAGCGCGAATAGGCCGGCTTGAACACCAGGGCATCGTGCTCTGCCGCCAGTGCTTGCAACGCGGCCGGGTCATGCAGCACCCGGGTCGGCGGCGCGGCCACATCCCAGCCCTGGGTCATGGCGGCGAAATCGCCCTTGTGATGCAGGCGGTGCAGCAGCTCGAAGTCGCTGGTGAACACCCGACACAAAGGCCGCAGGCGCTCCAGGCCGTGGGCCAGGTAGAACACCTCTTCGCAGGTGGGCAGCAGCAGGTCGATGGCCTGTTGGCGGATGACCCCCGCCAGGGCTTCGATCCAGGCCTCGGGGTCGTGGCGGGGTTCCGGCAGGCGCACGAAGTGCTCGGCGGCGCGGCTGAAGCGGCTCAGGGGTTGGGCCAGGGAATCGGCCACGGTCACCGTCCAGCCGGCTTGGCTAAAGGCCCGGGCCCACTCCAGGCAGGCCGGGGCCCGGGCGCCGAGAATCAATACACGCATGGCAGTCCCTCGGGTAGTTGCAGCATCAGCAGGCGGCGTCTTTTTGTTTGTGGCGGTGGTGCCTGCCAGTGGCCGAAGCTCAGCTGCGGCGCCTGCAGCCCTTGTTGCGCGCAGAGTTCGGCCAGGGCTTCGCTCAAGCGCTGGCACAGCCCGTGGTAGTCGCCCGAGGTACGCAGGTTGGCCTGCCAGAGCAGCCCGCGCTGGTGAATCTGGTATTCCTCCAGTTCCGCCCCCAGCATCAGCAGGGCCCGGCGCAATACGTCAGGGTAGAGCGGTGCCAGCTGCTGGCCGTCGAGCCGGGGCAGCCAGAGGATCTCGTCGGCGCGGCCTTCCACGGCGGCGATGGCCCGCTCCGCACGGCCACAGGGGCAGGGCGCGCTGGCCACCCGCAGGATGTCGTTGAGGCGATAACGCACGATCAGCTGTGTACGCCGGGAAAAGTCGGTGATGATCGGCTGGAAGCGCGTGCGCTCAGGGTCCAGCCATTGCGGCTCGATGTGCAGGTGGCTTTCATTCAGGTGCAGGGTGCCGGCCTCGCAGGTGTAGCCGAGAAAGCCTTCACTGGCCTGATAGATCTGCTGCGGCTTGCGCCCGAAGGCTTGCTGGACCAGCTCGGCGTCGGTGCTTTCCAGCACTTCGGCCACCGACAGGATGTGCCGTGGGCGGATCGTCAGCTGCCCGGCCAGGGCCGCCTGGGCCAGCCCCCGCAGCACCGTGGCCGGGGCCACCAGCACGTCCGGGTTCTGCTGGTTGAGGCGTTGCAGGGACGCGGCCAGGCCCAGGGTCAGGTCATGAAAGGCGAAGTCGATGCGGCGGCTGGCCAGGGTGGTGTACAGGCGGCTGTTGGCCCGCAGGAAGAAGGCGATCCGCAGCGGCGCCAGCCAGGGGCACAGCAGCCGTGGCAGCAGGGCCCGGGGCAGGGTGCGCGCCAGCAGGATGCCGGCCCAGCGCTGGCGTTCCACGCTGCTGACCAGGAACACCCCCTGGGCCCCCGAGGTGCCGCTGGACAGGCCCACGGTGATGTCCCCCAGGGTCGGGCTGAAGTCCCGGGAACGCTCGGCCTGCAGGGCCACCGGCAACACCTGCTCCAGGCTCAGGGCGCGGGTGTTGAAGGCGGCGAAGTCGCTCATCAGGGCGGCTTTGTCCATGAGCGGCAAGCTGTGCAGGCCGTCTTGGGTCAGCCCGTTGAAGCGCTGGCCACGGGGCAGGACTTTGGCCATGAAGTGCCGCAGGCGCCGGGCCTGCCAGGCTTCCAGCCGCTCGCGGCGGCGAAAGCGCAGGGCGTAGCGGCTGAACACGAATGAACCGATGCTGCGCAGAGTGCCCAGCAGGCGCTCACTGTTCATTGGCGAACGCCTCCCAGGCCTGGGTGCAATGGGACGGCAGCACCGCCACCGCCGGTTCGCGGCGAATCAGCTGGCCCAGGCCGCTGTAGGTGCGCACGTATTGCTGACGGTCGGCGCTGGCAAACCACAGTGCCGGTGCAGCGGGCAGGCGCTCGGCGCGGCAGGCCGGCACCGACCAGCAGGCGTCGGCCACCAGGAACACCGGCCGGCCCTGGGCGTCGGGGATGAACAGGCCCAGCTGGCCGGCGCTGTGCCCCGGCAGCGGCACGCCGATCAGGCTGCCATCGCCGAACAGGTCCAGGCCTTGCTCGAACGGCGCCATCCAGCTTGGCAGCGCACAGCTGGGACTGGCTTCGGCCAGGCGCAGGCGGGCGCTGAAGTCGTCCGGCAGCAAGCCCGGCAGATGGCCGCCAAGGGTGGCGCGCCAACGCTGGCCGCGCAGGCTGTCGATATGCCGGTAATCGGCTTCCAGGGCGATAAAGCGCGCATTGGCAAAATCCCGCAGCCCGGCGATATGGTCGGCGTGGAAGTGGGAAATGATCACGTAGCGGATATCCCCCGGGCCGATGCCCAGCTCATGCAGCTGCGCGCCCAATTGCTCGACCACCGGCAACTGCACCGGCACCGCACTGCGGTACAGGCGCTCGGGCAGGGCCCGGGTGGCCTGGAAGAAGTGCTCGGCGTAGCCGGTGTCGTACAGAATCCAGCCGTGGTCCGGGTGCTGGATCAGCCCGCACAGCGCCGGAAATTGCACCGGCGCCAGGCGCCCGCCACGGTCGGCCATGCATTCCAGGTGCTGGCACCAGCCGGCCCGGAGGATCTTCAAGCTCACGCTGCGGCTCATGGTTTTTGTCTCTGTTGGGCCAGCCACCATTGGGCGTGCTGGGCAATGCCCTGGTCCTGGCTGATCACTGGGTGGTAGCCCAACTCGCGCTGGATGGCGCTGATGTCCAGGGTCTGACTGAAGGCCAGGACGCCTGCGCCGTAGCGGGTGATCAAGGGTTCGGCGCCGTTGCCCAGGCGTGCCTTGAGCTCCAGCAGGCGCGCTAGGCCATGCACCAGGGGCCAGGGCAGGCGACGGGTGCGCAGGGGCAGGCGAAAGTGCTCGGCCATCTGTTGCAGCAGGTCCTTGAAGGCCAGGGGTGTGCCGTTGCTCAGGTTGTAGACGCACAGCGGGCGCGGCAGGGGCCGGGTCAGGGCCAGCCACACCGCGTGCACCAGATTGTCGACGCAGGTCAGGTCCAGCTGTGCCTGGCCGCCGCGCATCAGCGGAATCGCCCCCCGTTGCATCACCCGCAGCAGGCGCGGCATCAGGGTTGCGTCCCAGGGGCCGAACACCGCCCGGGGGCGCAGGATCACGCATTCGGGCAGCTTGGCGTCTGCCAGCAGGGTTTCGGCCTGGGCCTTGCTGCGGGCGTAGTCATTCACCGGTGGTGGCAGCGGCTGGTCTTCGCGGATGCCCAGGCGATCACTGAAGTTGAAATACAGGCTGGGGGTGGAGATATGCACCAGCCGCGGGATGCGGTTCTTGCCGCAGGCGTGGATCACCTCGGCGGTGGAGTCGAGGTTGGCCCGGGCAAACGCTTGGGGCGAACCCCAGGGTGAAGACAAGGCGGCGCAATGCACGATGGCGTCATGCTCGCGGCTGGCATCGGCCAGCAGGCGTTTGGCCAGCGGGCTGCCGTGCTCCAGGGGCAGCCAGCGCACGGGCGCCGGGCTGTGGGCAATGACTTGCGCCGCCGCCTCGGGGTTGCGCCCGCTGAACTGCACCTCGCAGCCTTCGGCGGCCAGCTTCCAGACCAGATGCCGTCCGATAAAACCGGTACCGCCGGTGACCAGGATCTTCATCAGTACTCCAGGATCATGCCGCCGAGGGACAGGCCCGCGCCGGTGCCGATCAGCATCAGGGTTTGTCCGCGTTGAATGCGCCCGTCGCGCACCGCGATGTCCAGAGCGGTGGGCAGCGAGGCCGCCACCTGATTGCCATGCTGGGCAAAGATATCGACGACTTTCTCCGGCCCCAGGCTCAGGCGTTTGGCCGCATGCTGCATGGCCTGCTGACTGGCTTGATGGGGGATGATCCAGTCGATCTGCGCAAGGGACAGTGCGGCTTGCTGCAGCAAATCGTCCATCAGTTCGGGCAGGTGCTTGGCCGCTAGGCGGAACACGCCCTTGCCCTGCATGGTGAAACTGGTCAGGGGCTCGAACGGCACCTGGATGCGCCGCGGATGAAAGCGCGAACCGCCGGCGGGGATCTGGCACAGCGCGGCGCCTTCGGCGTAGGTCCTGAGGCGCGAGGCGAGGATCTTCGGGCCGCCGTCGCCCGCTTCCAGCACCACCGCTGCCGCGCCGTCGCCGAAGATGCCGCAGACTTCCACCTGCTGCCAGTCCAGGCCGCAGGAGGCAATGTCGGCGCACACCAGCAGCACGCGCCGGTAATGCCCGGCCTGGATCGGCCAGGACAGGGTGTCCAGGGCGGCGATAAAGCCCAGGCAGCTGGCGTTGATGTCCATGGCCGCAATGCCCGACTGCCCCAGGCCCAGCTCCCGTTGCAGCAGCGCGGCGTTGCAGGGCATGCCCTGGTCCATGGTGCCGCTGGCGCAGACGATCAGGTCCAGTTGGCCAAGTTCCAGGCCCGCCGCGTGCAGGGCCTGGCGCGCGGCGCTGGCGCCGAGGCTGGCGGCGGTGTCCGCAGGGTCGGCGACGTGGCGCTGCTGCACTCCGCTGATGCGCGCCACGCTGCCGGCTTCCAGGCCGAGCTGGCGGTCCAGCTCGGCGCTGGTGACCACTCGCTGTGGCAGGGCGTGGCCGGTGCCGAGGATGGCCAGGGCGCGGGCCGGGCGAGGGGAGGACGCTGATGTGTGCATGCAAATTCCGTGTGTGTGGGCGTCGGGGCTGGCGTTGAGAGAGGCGGTTAGTGCGCTGGCAGTGCCGCCGGGCATTGGCTCAGGAAGGCTTGCAGCCCCTGCTGGTAGGCCTCGGTGGGCATCAGGTCAGTGTGTTTGGCGATGAAGCAGGCCACGCCTTGACGCTCCATATCGGCGTCCGCCACGAGGTAGAAGTCGGGAATTTCCTGCACGCTTGCGATCTGCTTCCAGGCCAGGCTGCTCTGACCTCCGCGGGTGTTGAGCAGGGTGAAGCCCTGGTCGTCGAAGTTCAGGCAATAGGTGCCTTCGACGGCCCGCAACCGGGTTTCGATCAGGCGCTGACTCAACCCGCGCAGCGGCGCTTGGGGCTTGATCGGGGTGGCGGCAATCCGGGCTTGCAGGTGCTTGATCCAGCGCCCGGAAAATCGCCACCACAGGGGGATGAAGATCAAGGCGAACGCCACCATGGCGATGACCTTCTCCGGGGTGAAGGTTCGCTCGGGGAAATAGATCGACAGGCAGCCGCCAATCAGACACAGGGCGAACATCACGGGACCGATCAAGCGGCCTTGCCACCGGGCAAATGTGGTCATGGCTTGGACATGCTGCTGATCATCCTTGAGCAATTCCTGCTTCAGCGGTTCGGCAATCCAGGCGTCGGTGTGGGCGGGGGTGATGCGGTAGTGCAATTCCATGGGGGCTGAATCCGAGGTCCGTGTTCGGTGAGGGCGGCAGTCTACCGGCTTCTGGGGTGTGTTGAGCAGCGGCGTGTGCGCCAACGCCAAGCGGCTGTTCAGGCTGGAAACTGCTCCAGGTGTTGCTCCACCCACTGGTACAGGCGCTCGTCCAGCTGCGGCCGCTGCTGGTTGAAGTGGTCCTGGCAGCGGTTGAAGAACGGGTCCTGGTTGATGCGCATGGCCAGATCGACAGGGCCTTCGCTCCCGGCGTGGGCGGCTCGTAGCTGCTGCTGGCGCTGATCGGCCTGCTCCAGGGTGTCCGCCAGGGCGTCCAGATGCAGGAGCCTGAACTGAGCGATGGCCTGGGGCAGGTGAAAGTGCAGGGCGCTGTCGAAACCCTCCCAGTCCTCGAAGGCCAGCCACTCGTGGAGCACCATGAAGCAGCGCAGCGCCGGGGCCAGCGCCTCCAGTCGTTGCAAATCCAGCCAGTACTGACGCGGCAGCTGCTCGGCGGTTTCGATGGCCTGGGCGATCAGGTCCAGGGCCTGGCCCGGGTCCCGGTGGTGCTTGCGCAGGATGCGCTGGGTCAGGGTGAAGCGCGCTTCTTCTATAGCGTGCAGGGCGCAGTTCAGGTCGTAACCGGCGTTGAGCAAGTGTTCTCGTGCTTGCTCGGGGGGCAGGCCGGATTTGTCTACCAGCACCTGCAACAGCTCGGCTTTGTAGAGCTCGGCGGCTTGCTGCGGATTATTGGCGCAGCGGGCGAGCAGGGCCTGGGCATGGCGCAGGCCGATGGGGATCAGCTTGCGTAGCTGTTGCAGAGCTTGGGTGTGCGTCGGGTCCATCGACTGCGGTGCCTCGGGGATGGCGGATGTTTGAGAGAGGCGATTATCCACTGCGGGCGATGGATTGTGCTGGTTTAAAACAAGGGACCATAACGCTCGCAAGACCTGTAGGAGCCGGCTTGCCGGCGAAGGCGTCGGCCGGATTTCGGTGAAGGCAGGGCAGGCCTCTTCGCTGGCAAGCCAGCTCCTACGGGGCGGTGTTTAGGCGGGGCTGGGGCGGGCGCCGTCGAGCAGGGCGTCCACCACGGCGCGGGCCATTTCCACGGAATGCACCATGGACCAGATCAGTCCGCGTTCGATGCCGCTGGCCCGTTCGGTGATTTCATCGGACACCTCTTCGGCGCATTTGAGCAGTAAGGAGACGTGCATCAGGGCGTCTTCGGCATTCACCTGGGGTTGCACGGCGAACAGCGGGTGGCCCCGGCCATCGCGCAGGCCGAAGGGGCGATGACGGGTGCCGTGCAAGGCGGCCAGCAGGTTGGCGTTGGCGCGGTCCAGCTCCGGGTCGCGGCGCGGATGATCGGTGGGCAAGGGTGGATCGGGGACGAGCTTTTTCATGACGGTCACTCACTCAGTAGTTAACGGACTGCCGAGCTCACTTCCACATGAGGGGTGGCAGTTGTGCGAGGGTGTGGAAGACCGGGACTGAGTAACCCAGCACACCCGAAGGTGTCCCGCGCACAACCGCCATAAAGCGATGCCAACGAAAATACGTCGAGCCATGCTCATGAGCGCTCATGCTTACTCAGGTCCGAACTTCCACATCCGGGCCGCTGATTTGGCAGCGGCACCGGGAGACTGCCTGATCGTTCGAAGGGGTACAAGGCGCTCAAAGGCGTGGGGGATTCTCTCGGATTTGCCCTACAAAACAAAGCGAATCCGCTTCGATGCCGGGCGGCATCCCCTTACAAGCTCTGCTTTTCTCCAGGCAAAAAAAAGGGCCTGGAGACGAAGCTCCAAGCCCTCAAAAGGTGAGAGGTGTCTAGTCCCTCAACCTGGTGAGCGGTGTTGCGTGTTTCGGTGTTGCGCCGGTTACGCCTTCAGCGGAACCAGACGCGGGGCAATCATGTTTTCCGGACGCAGGATGTCGTCGAGCATGGCGTCGTCCAGCAGGCCTTCTTCGCGCACCAGTTCCAGTACGCCACGGCCACTTTCCAGGGCGATGCGGGCGATACGGGTGGCGTTTTCATAGCCGATGTACGGGTTCAGCGCGGTGACCAGGCCGATGGAGTGCTCCACCAGTTCGCGGCAACGGGTTTCGTTGGCGGTGATGCCGGTGATGCAGTGCTCGCGCAGCATGTCCATGGCGCGTTGCAGCAGGCGGATCGAGTCGAAGATCTTGAAGGCGATCAGCGGCTCCATCACGTTCAGTTGCAGCTGGCCGCCTTCGGCCGCGATGGTCAGGGCCAGGTCGTTGCCGATGATCTGGAACGCCACTTGGTTGACCGCTTCCGGGATGACCGGGTTGACCTTGCCGGGCATGATCGAGCTGCCGGGCTGACGCGCTGGCAGGTTGATTTCGTTGATGCCGGTGCGTGGGCCGCTGGACAGCAGGCGCAGGTCGTTGCAGATCTTCGACAGCTTGACCGCGGTGCGCTTGAGCATGCCGGAGAACAGCACGAAGGCGCCCATGTCGGAGGTGGCTTCGATCAGGTCGGCCGCCGGTACCAGCGGCTGGCCGCTGATGGTGGCCAGGCGTTGTACGGCCAGGTGCTGGTAGCGCGGGTCGGCGTTGATGCCGGTACCGATGGCGGTGCCGCCCAGGTTGACTTCGGTCAGCACTTCCGGCGCCAGGGTCTTCAGGCGAGCCAGGTCTTCACCCAGGGTGGTGGCGAAGGCGTGGAATTCCTGGCCGAGGGTCATCGGCACGGCGTCTTGCAGCTGGGTACGGCCCATCTTCAGGACGTGGCTGAATTCCTGGCCCTTGGCGGCGAACGCCTGGATCAGGCTGTCGAGGCTGGCCAGCAGCGCGTCGTGACCCAGCAGCAGACCCAGGCGGATCGCGGTCGGGTAGGCGTCGTTGGTGGACTGCGCCATGTTCACGTCGTTGTTCGGGTGCAGGTACTGGTATTCGCCCTTGCTGTGGCCCATGGCCTCCAGCGCGATGTTGGCGATGACTTCGTTGGCATTCATGTTGGTCGAAGTGCCAGCGCCGCCTTGAATCATGTCCACCACGAACTCTTCGTGGAAGTCGCCGCGGATCAGGCGGGCACAAGCCTCGCTGATGGCTGCATGCTTGGCTTCGCTCAGATGACCCAGTTCGCGGTTGGCGTCAGCAGCTGCCTGCTTGACCATTGCCAGGGCCACGACCAGTTTTGGGTAGTGCGAAATCGGAACGCCGGAGAGGCGGAAGTTGTTCACCGCTCGCAGGGTCTGGATGCCGTAATACGCTTGAGCCGGTACTTCGAGTACGCCAAGCAGGTCTTTTTCTGTGCGGAAAGATGCAGCGGAGGACATGACGGAGATCATCTCGGTAGGGACCCGGTCTGTGCCGGGAACGCTGCGAATCCTAGGCCGAAGGGATTTTTTGGGCCAATGCTGTTAAACACTGGGCTATGCATATTCGGCATAATGCCGGTGTGACGCCGGGTTGCCGGCGAGCGTGTGACCTAAAATGGTGCGTGTCCGGGAGGACGTGATGAATCTGGAAAGCAAATGGCTCGAGGACTTCAGTGCCCTGGCCGCCACCCGCAGCTTTTCCCAGGCTGCCGAGCGACGTTTCGTGACCCAGCCGGCCTTCAGCCGGCGCATCCGCAGCCTGGAAGCGGCCCTGGGCCTGACCCTGGTCAACCGCTCGCGCACGCCGGTGGAGCTGACGGCAGCGGGGCAGTTGTTCCTGGTGACCGCGCGCACCGTGGTCGAACAGCTCGGCGAGGTGGTGCGTCACCTGCACCACCTGGAAGGCGGGCAGGGCGAGGTGATGCAGGTGGCGGCGGCCCACTCCCTGGCGCTGGGTTTCTTCCCGCGCTGGATCGCCCAACTGCGCAACGAAGGGCTGAACATCGCCACGCGGCTGGTGGCCACCAACGTCGGTGATGCGGTGCACGCCCTGCGCGAAGGCGGTTGCGACCTGATGCTGGCCTTCTATGACCCGGACGCAGCCTTGCAGATGGACTCGGAAATCTTCCCCTCGCTGCACCTGGGGCACACCGAGATGCTCCCGGTGTGCGCCGCCGATGCCCAGGGCAAGCCGCTGTTCGACCTGGAAGGCGAGGCCAGCGTGCCGTTGCTGGCGTACAGCGCCGGGGCTTTCCTCGGGCGTTCGGTGAACCTGCTGCTGCGCCAGCGCAACCTGCGTTTCACCACCGTCTATGAAACCGCCATGGCCGACAGCCTCAAGAGCATGGCCCTGGAAGGCCTGGGCATTGCCTGGGTGCCGCAACTGAGCGTGCGCGCCGAGCTGGCCCGGGGCGAGCTGGTGGTGTGCGGCGGGGCGCAATGGCATGTGCCGCTGGAGATTCGCCTGTACCGCTGCGCCCTGGTGCGCAAGGCCAACGTACGCTTGCTGTGGCGCAAGCTGGAAGGCGCTGCCGCGCAAGCTGCGGCCACGTAGGAGCCGGCTTGCCGGCGAAAGCGTCGGCCGGGAGGGTGGTGATCGCAGGGTGGGTCTCTTCGCTGGCAAGCCAGCGCCTGCGAGGGGGACGGGATTGACCTGGGAGTCAATAAAACCGGGGTTTTGCGCCGGAAATACTTTGTTTTGCAGATGGTCGGCGAAAGTGCGTTTAACGCGCCTTTTTCGGTATACTGCGCGGCCTTCGGCCGGTTCGCCTGGCCATAATTCGTACAATTTAAGCCACGCATTTCGCGTGGCTTGTTGTTTTTGACGCGCCTGCGGGCGCCCAGAGAGAAGAGGCACGACGATGAGTGCACTGGTTGGCGTGATCATGGGCTCCAAGTCCGATTGGTCCACCCTTAGCCACACCGCCGATATGCTGGAAAAGCTCGGCATCCCTTACGAGGTGAAGGTGGTTTCCGCACACCGCACCCCGGACCTGCTGTTCCAGTACGCCGATGAGGCTGAGGCGCGAGGCATCGAGGTGATCATCGCCGGTGCCGGCGGCGCGGCGCACCTGCCGGGCATGTGCGCGGCCAAGACCCACCTGCCGGTGCTGGGCGTGCCGGTGCAGTCGTCGATGCTCTCGGGCGTGGATTCGCTGCTGTCCATCGTGCAGATGCCGGCCGGCATCCCCGTGGCCACCCTGGCCATCGGCAAGGCGGGCGCGATCAACGCGGCCCTGCTCTCGGCGAGCATCCTGGGCGCCAAGCACCCGCAGTTCCATGCGGTGCTGAAAAAATTCCGTGCTGAACAGACAGACAGCGTCCTGGACAATCCAGACCCGCGCGTCGCCTGAGGTTGTTGACGATGAAGATCGGTGTAATCGGTGGCGGCCAGCTGGGCCGCATGTTGGCCCTGGCGGGGACTCCGCTGGGAATGAACTTCGCTTTCCTCGACCCGGCGCCGGACGCCTGTGCCGCCCCTCTGGGCGAACACCTGCGGGCCGACTACGGCGACCAGGACCACCTGCGCCAGCTGGCCGATGAAGTGGACCTGGTGACCTTCGAATTCGAGAGCGTGCCGGCGGAAACCGTGGCCTTCCTCTCGCAGTTCGTGCCGGTCTACCCGAGCGCCGAAGCCCTGCGCATCGCCCGCGATCGCTGGTTCGAGAAGAGCATGTTCAAGGACCTGGGGATTCCTACCCCGGAGTTTGCCGACATCCAGTCCCAGGCGGATCTCGACGCCGCCGTGGCGCGCATCGGCCTGCCGGCGGTACTCAAGACCCGCACCCTGGGTTACGACGGCAAGGGCCAGAAGGTCCTGCGCAGCGCCGCCGACGTCGCAGGCACCTTCGCCGAACTGGGCAGCGTGCCTTGCCTGCTGGAAGGCTTCGTGCCCTTCACCGGTGAAGTCTCGCTGATCGCCGTGCGCGCCCGAGACGGTGAAACCCGTTTCTACCCGCTGGTGCACAACACCCACGACAGCGGCATCCTGCGCCTGTCGGTGGCCAGCAGCGACCACCCGTTGCAGGCTCTGGCCGAGGACTACTCCAGCCGCGTGCTCAAGCAGTTGGATTACGTCGGCGTCATGGCTTTCGAGTTCTTCGAAGTGGACGGCGGCCTCAAGGCCAACGAGATCGCTCCGCGGGTGCACAACTCCGGGCACTGGACCACCGAAGGCGCCGAGTGCAGCCAGTTCGAAAACCACCTGCGGGCGGTGGCCGGCCTGCCCCTGGGCTCCACGGCCAAGGTCGGTGAGAGCGCCATGATCAACTTCATCGGCGAAGTGCCGCCGGTGGACAAGGTCATCGCTATCGACGACTGCCACCTGCATCACTACGGCAAGGCCTTCAAGGTCGGTCGCAAGGTCGGCCACGCCAACCTGCGCTGCGCCGATCAGGCGACCCTGCAATCGCAGATCCTCAAGGTGCAAGCGCTGATCGCCGAGTAACAAATCCTCTGGCTGGCGGGAACCTTCGTTTCCCGCCGTTCTCTGATAGCAGGATGCCAAAGTGCTGGCTAGGCTTTGGCTTGAACCCCCCTTACAGAGGAACAGCCATGGGCATTATTGGAACCATTTTCATCGGCTTGATCGTTGGTCTGCTGGCGCGCTTCCTCAAACCGGGCGACGACAGCATGGGCTGGATCATGACCATCCTGCTGGGTATCGGCGGTTCGCTGGCGGCCACTTATGGCGGCCAGGCGCTGGGTATCTACCAGGCTGGCCAGGGCGCCGGTTTCATCGGTGCGCTGGTGGGCGCGATCGTCCTGCTGGTGATCTACGGCTTCGTCAAGAAGAGCTGAACCACGCTACAAGCCCCCTCTGCCGTCCGCGCGGAGGGGAGCCTTTTTCTTCATCTGAAACTTCAACGCATCTGACGGTCTGGGCACTAGAATGCCCGGGTTTTCCCGTCCTTCCCTTTTGACCGAGCCACCCTCACATGCGCCGTCTTCTATTGACCTTTGTTCTGCTGGGCTGCGGCCTGGCCCAGGCTGGCGAACTGCCGGAAACCGATTGGCTGGAGCTGATGCCCAAGTCGGACCAGAAGGCCCTGGAGCAGATGCCGGAAATCGACCACAACTCCCCGGAAGCCAATGGCACCTTCACCGAAAAGGGCGGCCTGAAGCAGAGCAAGGGGTTGCCGGCGGTGATGTATTCCACCAAGACCGTGCCGGCCATGAATGACAAGCAGATCCGCATCGGCGGTTATCCGGTGCCGCTGGAAGCCGATGCCAAGGGGCGCAGCACGCTGTTCTTCCTGGTGCCGTACCCGGGCGCCTGCATCCACGTGCCGCCACCGCCGCCCAACCAGCTGGTGCTGGTGCGTTTTCCCAAGGGCTTGAAGCTGGACGACATCTACACGCCGCTGTGGGTGACCGGCACCCTGAAGATCGAGAAAGTCAGCAACGACCTGGCCGATGCCGCCTACGCCCTGGATGCGGCGAAGGTGCGGGTGGTCAAGGAATCGGATCTCTGAAGCGGCGCATTTGAACGCCGCTGAACGGTAGGAGCCGGCTTGCCGGCGAACGCGGTCTTGAGGGCCTCTTCGCTGGCAAGCCAGCTCCTACGGGGCAGGTGGGGGTCAGAGCGGGGCGGCGCTGATGCTGACGCTCAGGGTGTGGCTGGCGCCCGGGGCCAGGGTGACGATGTCGTCCATCACGTTGGCGGTCTCGATGCACAGCATGCGCTGCCAGCCGTCGTCGGCCATGTCGCTGAATTGGGCGGCGCGGTCGATCCAGGGGTTCCAGATCACCGCGGTGCGCGAGCCTTCGCTGCGCAGGCGGATCCGTCGTTGCCAGTCCGGATCGACGATCTCCAGCTGCGCCGGGGCGTTCAGGTAGATGCGGTCGGTCTCGCCGGTAAAGTGCAGGCTGCCGCTCTGGACCTTGGTCTTCCAGTCTTCCAGGGTTTCGATGTAGCTCAGCCCGTCCACGCCTTCGACCTGCACCTGGCGCACATCGCTGACCGCGAAGTAGCTGTGCAGCGCCTGGCTGATGCTCACGCTTTCAGTGCCCAGGTTGTGGCTGCTGAGGCTGATGTGCAGTTGCTGGTCGAGGCGGATGCTCAGGCGCGGTTCCACTTGATGGGGCCAGCCGGGAAAACCACCCGCGGGGCAGGGCAGGCGCAGCTCCACCAGCAGGCTGTCACCCTGGCTTTCGATGCCCAGCAGTTCCCAGTCGGTGGCCCGCACCAGGCCGTGGGCCGGCGCCGGGTCAGTGCCTTGGCGCATGGCCTGCACCGCCTGCGGGTTGCGGGCAAAGTTGCCGAACCAGGGCCAGCACACCGGCACCCCGGCGCGGATGCTCTTGCCGCGCTTGAACACGGCCTCGTCGTTGAGCCAGATCAGCGGCTGTTGCCCGGCCACTTGATAACTGAGGATGTGCGCGCCCTGCTGGGCCACCAGCAGTTCGGCGTCACCGTGGCGGATGCGCCAGCAGTTCAGTTCATCCAGTTTTACCGTTTCGACCTGGGGCGTAGGCATGCTGCTGTTCTCGTTCGCAAGGTGTGGGCTGCTATGGACCGCAGAACGGTCATCAGGTTTAGCGCGCGCGCGGCGGAACCGAGCGGGTGCGGCCACTGCCATCGATGGCGACGAATACGAACACCGCCTCGGTGACCTTGCGCCATTCGCTGGACAGGGGATCGTCGCTCCACACTTCCACCATCATCTGGATCGAGCTGCGGCCGATCTCCAGGGTCTGGGTATAGAAGGACAGCTGCGCGCCCACCGCCACCGGCACCAGGAACGCCATGCGGTCGATGGCCACCGTGGCCACCCGGCCACCGGCCACGCGGCTGGCCATGGCGGTGCCCGCCAGGTCCATCTGCGCGACCAGCCAGCCGCCGAAAATATCGCCAAAGCCGTTGGTTTCACGGGGCAGTGCGGTGATTTGCAAGGCCAGGTCGCCTTGCGGGATTGGATCTTCTTGTTCGAGTTCTATCATGCCGGGGGGCCTCTGACCCGTGACGCTTCATGGGTACTTCAGGTGAATAGCCGTCTTCAGGAAAAACGATTCAGCCCGAACATACTACGTTCGTCACGTTCTTTCTAAGGCGTGCTAAAGGGAAACTCTGCGAAATCGACTGGCGCTGGCCAGGGCCAGGGGCGCGCAGCAGCGTTTTCGCACAGCAACCCTTGCCAGAAGCGGCTTTGCGCTTCGAGGTCTGCGAGTATATCGGTCGATAGACTCCGCGACGACCCGTCCAGTTCGCAAATTTGTGAGTCATTTGTGCGCCGCTGTGTACGCATTCGAACAATTTGCTATCGTGCCGAACCTGCCAGGCCCCAACCAGCGCTGTTGCGGCTTCCAGAACCGACTAATAAGAGAAGCCCTTGCCATGACCACTGTGCCCTCGAGCGCCGCGCAGCCAGCGCAGCCCGCCCGTCCCTTGACCCGAAGTGACTACAAGACCCTGTCGCTGTCTGCCTTGGGCGGTGCGCTGGAGTTCTACGACTTCATCATCTTCGTGTTCTTCGCCACCGTGGTCGGCAAGCTGTTCTTCCCGGCGGACATGCCTGAGTGGCTGCGCCTGATGCAGACTTTTGGCATCTTCGCCGCCGGTTACCTGGCGCGGCCCCTGGGCGGGATTGTCATGGCCCACTTCGGCGACCTGCTGGGGCGCAAGAAGATGTTCACCCTGAGCATCTTCATGATGGCGGTGCCGACTCTGATCATGGGCCTGCTGCCGACCTACGCGCAGATCGGCCTGTGGGCGCCGATCCTGTTGCTGTTGATGCGGGTGATCCAGGGCGCGGCCATCGGCGGTGAAGTGCCCGGCGCCTGGGTATTCGTTTCCGAACACGTGCCCCAGCGGCATATCGGCTATGCCTGCGGCACCCTGACCTCGGGCCTGACCGCCGGGATTCTCCTGGGCTCGCTGGTGGCCACCGCGATCAACAGCATCTATACCCCGGTGGAAGTGGCGGACTACGCCTGGCGTATTCCGTTCCTGCTGGGCGGGGTGTTCGGTCTGTTCTCGGTGTACCTGCGCCGCCTGCTCCACGAAACCCCGGTGTTCGCCGAACTGCAACTGCGCAAGGCCCTGGCCGAAGAGCTGCCGCTGCGGGCGGTGCTGCGCGACCACCGTGGCGCCATCGTCATTTCCATGCTGCTGACCTGGCTGCTGTCCGCCGGGATCATCGTGGTGATCCTGATGACTCCTACGGTGCTGCAGACCGTCTATAAATTCCCGGCCATCACTGCCTTGGAAGCCAACAGCCTGGCGATCGTGTTCCTGAGTCTGGGTTGCGTCGCCTCCGGAGCCCTGGCGGACCGTTTCGGTGCCGGCAAGGTCTTCGTCTTCGGCAGCGCCTTGTTGCTGGCCACCTCCTGGACCTTCTATCACGGCCTGCTGGACAACCCGCAGTGGCTGTTCCCGCTGTATGCCCTGACCGGCCTGTTCGTCGGCACCATCGGCGCGGTGCCTTATGTAATGGTCAAGGCGTTCCCGGCAGCGGTGCGCTTCAGCGGCCTGTCGTTTTCCTACAACTTGGCCTACGCGATCTTCGGTGGCCTGACGCCGATGGTGGTGACCTGGCTGCTCAAGGAGAGCCCGATGGGCCCGGCCTACTATGTGGCAATCATTTGCGGCATCGGCCTGCTGGTGGGGCTGTACCTGTGGAAGAAGGGCCGCTGACAGGCTTGATGCCCATTTAGATGGGTTCGCCGGCCAACCGGCTCCTACCGACACAATAAGCAAAGGCCAGCTTCCGTTGAGGAATGCTGGCCTTTCATCTAATTGTCATATTCCGGACATAGAGTGTTCACACGGCCTACAGATACTTGGCCCCGACTTAACACACCCTATCTGCTAGGAGTAAGGCATGAAACTGAAGCGTTTGATGGCGGCAATGACCTTTGTCGCCGCTGGCGTTGCGACTGCCCACGCGGTTGCCGCTGTTGACCCTGCTATCCCGAGCTACACCAAGACCACTGGTGTGTCGGGCAACCTGTCCAGCGTCGGTTCCGATACCTTGGCGAACCTGATGACCCTGTGGGCCGAGAACTACAAAAAGGAATACCCGAACGTCAACATTCAGATTCAGGCCGCCGGCTCCGCCACCGCGCCACCCGCGCTGACCGAAGGCACCTCCAACCTGGGCCCGATGAGCCGCAAGATGAAGGACACCGAACTGGCGGCCTTCGAGCAGAAGTACGGCTACAAGCCAACCGCTATCCCGGTGGCCGTGGACGCCCTGGCCGTGTTCGTGCACAAGGACAACCCGATCCAGCACCTGACCATGGAACAGGTCGATGCGATCTTCTCCTCGACTCGTCTGTGCGGCGCCAAGGAAGAAGTGAAGACCTGGGGCGACCTGGGCGTGAAGGGCGACCTGGCCAACAAGCCGGTTCAGCTGTTCGGTCGCAACTCGGTATCCGGCACCTACGGCTACTTCAAGGAAGAAGCCCTGTGCAAAGGCGACTACAAGCCTAACGTCAACGAACAGCCTGGTTCGGCGTCGGTGGTGCAGTCCATCAGCTCCTCGCTGAACGGCATCGGCTACTCGGGCATCGGCTACAAGACCGCCAGCGTGAAGACCGTGGCCCTGGCCAAGAAAGGCAGCACCGACTTCATCGAAGACACCGAAGAAAACGCCCTGAACGGCAAGTACCCGCTGTCGCGCTTCCTCTACGTCTACGTCAACAAGGCCCCGAACAAGCCTCTGGCCCCGCTGGAAGCCGAGTTCGTGAAACTGGTCCTGTCCAAACAAGGCCAGGAAGTGGTCGTCAAAGACGGCTACATCCCACTGCCAGCCAAGGTGGCCGCCAAGGCACTGGCTGACCTGGGCCTGAAAGAAGGCGCATAAGCCGC
Organism: Pseudomonas protegens CHA0; assembly: GCF_000397205.1. Lineage (NCBI taxonomy): Bacteria > Pseudomonadati > Pseudomonadota > Gammaproteobacteria > Pseudomonadales > Pseudomonadaceae > Pseudomonas > Pseudomonas protegens. The sequence goes on along the minus strand of NC_021237.1, from coordinate 6,743,250 downwards.
CTCCGAAGGTCCGGGCTCCCCGGACCCTCTCGTTTTCGTAGGAGCTGGCCGGGCGGCGTTCCGCTTGCCAGGCAAAGCGCCCGAAATGGCGACCCAGGCTCAAGGCTGGTTCGTCGGCCTGCCGGCTCCTGCAACCTCATTTTCTGTCCGCTGCCGGCCCTGCCATGCGGCGGATTTGTTGCGTCACTGCATTGTCATCTTTCTGTCATACAGGATCGCTAGGGTGTGCGCATGAATGATCTGGCCAACTCCACCATGACTACGACTTCTCCCCCCAAGCGCATTGACTTCAATACGCCTGAACTGCAACGCAAGCGCCGCATCCGCGCGCTCAAAGACCGCCTGACCCGTTGGTACGTCCTTGTCGGCGGCCTCGCGGTACTGGGTGCTATCACCCTGATCTTCTTCTTCCTCGCCTATGTCGTTGCGCCGCTGTTCCAGGGTGCCGAGCTGACCGCCAAGGACCCTCTGACTCCCGCCTGGATGCAGGACGCCGGCAAGCCGCTGATGTTCTCCCTGGAAGAGCAGAACCAGGTTGGCATGCGTGTATCCGACAAGGGCCAGGCGCTGTTCTTCGACATCGACAGTGGCGCCGAGCTGCGCAAGGTCGACCTGCCGATCCCGGCGGGCGCCAGCGTCACCTCCATCGGCAAGGACCAGCCCGGCAACCCGCTGGTGGTGGTCGGCCTGTCCAACGGCCAGGCCCTGGTGTTCCGTCATACCTACAAGGTCAGCTACCCGGACGGCAAGAAGACCATCTCGCCGGCCATCGAGTACCCCTACGGCGAAACCCCCATCACCCTGAACGAGCAGGGCGGTGCGCTGGAGCACGTCAACCTCAATGCCACCGATTCGTCGCTGATCGTTGCCGGTTCTACCGCTTCGCAGTTGCAAGTGCTGAAGCTGACCCGCGAAGAAAACATGATGACCGGCGAGGTCACCAGCGAGCAGAGCCGCATCGAGCTGCCGCAGATGACCGAGCCGGTCAAGGCCATGTACATCGACCCGCGCCAGCAGTGGCTGTACGTGATCAACGGGCGCGCTCAGGCCGACGTCTTCAGCCTGCGGGACAAGAGCCTCAACGGTCGCTACAAACTGCTGGAAGACGCCGATACCGAAGTCACCGCCAGCACCCAGCTGGTGGGCGGCATCTCGCTGATCATCGGGACCTCCAAGGGCGGCCTGGCCCAGTGGTTCATGGCCCGCGATCCGGACGGCGAGCTGCGCCTGAAGCAGATCCGCACCTTCCAGATGGGCACCGCGCCCATTGTTGAAATCACCGCCGAAGAGCGTCGCAAGGGTTTCGTTGCCCTGGACGCCGCCGGCAAGCTCGGGGTGTTCCACAGCACCGCCCACCGCACCCTGCTGGTGGACCAGGTGGTAGACGGCCAGGGCCTGTTCGGCCTGTCGCCACGGGCCAACCGGGTAATCGTCGAGGCCGGCGGCAAGCTGCAGCCCCTGGTGCTCGACAACCCGCACCCGGAAGTGTCCTGGAGCGCGCTGTGGAGCAAGGTCTGGTACGAGAACTACGACGAGCCTAAATACGTCTGGCAATCCACCGCGGCCAACACCGATTTCGAACCCAAGCTGAGCCTCTCGCCCCTGACCTTCGGTACCCTGAAGGCGGCGTTCTACGCCATGCTGCTGGCGGCGCCATTGGCGGTGGCGGCGGCGATCTACACCGCCTACTTCATGGCCCCGGGCATGCGCCGCAAGGTCAAGCCGGTGATCGAGCTGATGGAAGCGATGCCGACGGTGATCCTCGGCTTCTTCGCCGGCCTGTTCCTCGCGCCCTATGTCGAAGGCCACTTGCCGGGCATCTTCAGCCTGCTGCTCCTGCTGCCGATCGGCATCCTGGTGGCCGGTTTCGCCTGGAGCCGCCTGCCCGAGTCGCTGCGCCTGAAAGTGCCGGACGGCTGGGAAAGCGCGATCCTGATCCCGGTGATCATTTTCGTCGGCTTCCTCTCGCTGTACATGAGCCCGTTCATGGAGAACTGGTTCTTCGGCGGTGACATGCGCATGTGGATCTCCCACGACCTGGGGATTACCTACGACCAGCGCAACGCCCTGGTAGTGGGCCTGGCCATGGGCTTTGCGGTGATCCCGAACATCTACTCGATCGCCGAAGACGCCGTGTTCAGCGTGCCGCGGGGTCTGACCCTGGGCTCCCTGGCCCTGGGCGCTACGCCGTGGCAGACCATGACGCGGGTGGTGATCCTCACCGCCAGCCCGGGGATCTTCTCGGCGCTGATGATCGGCATGGGCCGCGCCGTGGGCGAGACCATGATCGTGCTGATGGCCACCGGCAACACCCCGGTCATGGAAATGAACCTGTTCGAAGGCCTGCGCACCCTGGCCGCCAACGTCGCGGTGGAAATGCCCGAATCGGAAGTCGGCGGCAGCCACTACCGCGTGCTGTTCCTCTCGGCGCTGGTGCTGCTGCTGTTCACCTTCGTCATGAACACCCTCGCCGAGCTGATCCGTCAGCGTCTGCGCAAGAAATACTCGTCGCTTTAAGAAAGGTAGAAGTCTGTGAAACAGAACTCCCTAAAAGACTGGTTCAAGAGCGGCGCCCCTGGCGTCTGGATCAGCGGTGGCGCGGTGTCCATCGCGGTCATCATGACCATCGGCCTGCTGGCGGTGATCGCCGTGCGTGGCCTCGGCCACTTCTGGCCAGCCGACCTGGTGCACGCCAACTACGACGTTCCGGGCCAGGCCAACCACCTGGTCATCGGTGAAGTGGTGCAGAAGGAAGAAGTGCCCCGGGCGCGCCTGAAGAGTGCCGGCCTGCCGGTGCCCGACCAGGGCCCGGAGTTCATGACCCGCGAGCTGATCAAGGTCGGCAACCGTGACCTGAACGGCAACGACTTCACCTGGATCGTCGGCGAGTGGCTGACCAACCAGAGCTACCCCAAAGAGCTGATGGCCATCGAGCGCCGTGAGTGGGGCAACTTCTACGGCTACCTGGTCAACGTCAAGGAAAGCGGCAAGGTGATCGCCGAAGGCGAAGCCGCCTGGCCCGAGCTGCAAGCGCGGATCGACCGGGTGAACAAGCTGGCCGCCCAGCTCAAGACCCTGGAGAAATCCGACATCGGCGCCATCAACGCCGGCCTGGAACGCATCCGCCTGCACGGCCGCAAGCTGGAGCTGGACGGCAAGCTGGATGCCGCGGCCCAGGCCGACATGGATGCCGAGCGCGCCGAACTCAATGCCCGCTACCAGGACATCGAGGCGCGCCTGAGCGACCTGCACGCCCAGTTCAACCGCGACAGCCTGACCGCCCGTGATGCCAACGGCAAGGAAGTGGAGATCGGCCTGGGCAAGGTGGTACACGCCTACCAGCCGAACGCCATGGGCACTTTTACCAAGATCGGTTTCTACTTCAGCAAGGTCTGGGAGTTCCTCAGCGATGACCCGCGCGAAGCCAACACCGAGGGCGGTATTTTCCCGGCCATTTTCGGCACCGTGATGATGACCCTGATCATGGCCATGATCGTCACTCCGTTCGGCGTGCTGGCAGCGGTCTACCTGCGTGAATATGCCAAGCAGAACACCCTGACCCGGGTGATCCGCATTGCGGTGAACAACCTGGCGGGGGTTCCGGCCATCGTCTACGGTGTGTTCGGCCTGGGCTTCTTCGTCTACGTGCTGGGCGGCTCCGTGGACCGTCTGTTCTTCCCCGAAGCCCTGCCGGCGCCGACCTTCGGCACCCCGGGCCTGCTCTGGGCTTCCCTGACCCTGGCGCTGCTGGCGGTGCCGGTGGTGATCGTGGCCACCGAAGAAGGCCTGGCGCGGATTCCCCGCACCGTGCGCGAAGGTTCCCTGGCGCTGGGTGCGACCAAGGCCGAGACCCTGTGGAAGATCGTTCTGCCCATGGCCAGCCCGGCGATGATGACCGGGATGATCCTCGCGGTCGCCCGCGCTGCCGGTGAAGTGGCGCCGCTGATGCTGGTGGGTGTGGTGAAGCTGGCGCCGTCGCTGCCGCTGGACGGCAACTACCCGTACCTGCACCTGGACCAGAAGATCATGCACCTGGGCTTCCACATCTACGACGTCGGCTTCCAGAGCCCCAACGTCGAGGCGGCGCGGCCGCTGGTGTACGCCACCGCGCTGCTGCTGGTGCTGGTGATCGCCACCCTGAACCTGTCGGCGGTGTGGATCCGTAACCACCTGCGTGAAAAATACAAGGCACTGGACAGCTGATCGGCTGGCTTGTGTGGACGCTGGCTTGCGTAGGAGCTGGCTTGCCAGCGAAGGCGCCCACAAGGGCGACGCAGGGCTTCAAGGCCTCTTCGCCGGCAAGCCGGCTCCTACAAACAGAATGATGTCGCCGCTGGCCTGATGCCTGCGGTTCACGACAAACGAATTGGTAGCACAGGGAGCATCCCATGCAACACGAAGCACACACTCATGGCATCAACATGTCCGCCCTGGGCCGCGACAAGCAGAGCCTGAGCCTGGAACAGGAAACCGTGGCCATCGAAGTGCCCGGCCTGAGCCTGTACTACGGCGAGAAACAGGCGCTGTTCGACGTCAGCATGAACATCCCCAAGCAGCGCGTGACCGCCTTCATCGGCCCGTCCGGTTGCGGCAAGTCGACCCTGCTGCGGACCTTCAACCGCATGAACGACCTGGTGGACGGCTGCCGCGTAGAGGGTGCGATCAACCTCTACGGCAACAACATCTATCGCAAGGGCGAAGACGTGGCCGAGCTGCGTCGCCGGGTCGGCATGGTGTTCCAGAAGCCCAACCCGTTCCCCAAGACCATCTATGAAAACGTGGTCTACGGCCTGCGCATCCAGGGCATCAACAAGAAGCGCGTGCTCGACGAAGCCGTGGAATGGGCCCTCAAGGGCGCGGCGCTGTGGGACGAGGTCAAGGACCGCCTGCATGATTCGGCCCTGGGCCTGTCCGGCGGCCAGCAGCAGCGTCTGGTAATCGCCCGGACCATCGCCGTGGAGCCGGAAGTGCTGCTGCTGGACGAACCCTGCTCGGCCCTGGACCCGATCTCGACCCTGAAGGTCGAGGAGCTGATCTATGAGCTCAAGTCCAAGTTCACCATCGTCATCGTGACCCACAACATGCAGCAGGCGGCGCGGGTTTCCGACTACACCGCCTTCATGTACATGGGCAAACTGGTGGAGTTCGGCGATACCGACACGCTGTTCACCAACCCGGCGAAGAAGCAGACCGAAGACTACATTACCGGGCGCTATGGCTAGAAAGCAGCTGCCAGCCGCAGGTTTCACGCGGCGCAACAGAGGCGGTGCGCGACATCCGGATCACTATTTAACTGCTTGAAGCTTGCGGCTTGAAGCTTGCAACTTTCGCGGAGCGAACACGATGATTTCGAAGGAAGGCTTAACCCATCACATCTCCCAGCAGTTCAATGCCGAGCTGGAAGAAGTACGCAGCCACCTCCTGGCCATGGGCGGGCTGGTGGAGAAGCAAGTCAATGACGCGGTCACAGCGCTGATCGAGGCCGACTCCGGCCTGGCCCAGCAGGTGCGCGAGATCGACGACCAGATCAACCAGATGGAACGCAATATCGACGAGGAATGCCTGCGCATTCTCGCCCGTCGCCAACCGGCGGCCTCGGACCTGCGTTTGATCATCAGCATCTCCAAGTCGGTGATCGACCTGGAGCGCATCGGCGACGAAGCCACCAAGATCGCCCGCCGGGCCATCCAGCTCTGCGAAGAGGGCGAGGCCCCGCGTGGCTACGTGGAAGTGCGGCATATCGGCGACCAGGTGCGCAACATGGTGCGCGATGCCCTGGACGCCTTTGCCCGCTTCGATGCCGACCTGGCACTTTCGGTGGCCCAGTACGACAAGATCATCGACCGCGAATACAAGACCGCGCTGCGTGAGCTGGCCACCTACATGATGGAAGACCCACGCTCTATCTCGCGGGTTCTGAGCATTATCTGGGTGCTGCGCTCGCTGGAGCGGATCGGCGACCACGCGCGCAACATTTCCGAGCTGGTGATTTATCTGGTGCGCGGCACCGATGTTCGTCACCTTGGGCTCAAGCGCATGAAGCAGGAAGTTGAAGGTACCAGTGGCGAATCCGCTAATGTTCTGGATGAAACTGACGATAAGTAAGAGTGCCCGAGAAGAGCGCCCGGCCTTTTGGCCGGGCGTTTTTGTTTGTGCTCCTGGAAATTGAAAAGCAGCACCCGCGAACGAAAAGTCCCGGCGTGACTGAAGAGTTTTGGCAAAGTGCCATCAGCCAGCGTTATGCTTGCCGGGATTTTTAAAGGGGTGGTCGATGAGTAAGGTAAGTGTGTTGGTGGTGGATGACGCTTCGTTCATTCGTGACCTGGTGAAGAAGTGCCTGCGCAACTACTTCCCTGGCATCAAGATCGAAGACGCGATCAATGGCAAGAAGGCCCAGGCGATGCTCGCCCGTGAAGCCTTCGACCTGGTCCTGTGCGACTGGGAAATGCCGGAAATGTCCGGCCTTGAACTGCTGACCTGGTGCCGCGAGCAAGATGCGCTGAAGGCCATGCCGTTCATCATGGTCACCAGCCGGGGCGACAAGGAAAACGTGGTGCAGGCGATCCAGGCCGGGGTTTCCGGTTATGTGAGCAAGCCTTTTACCAACGAACAGCTGCTGACCAAGGTCAAGCAGGCGCTGAACAAGGTCGGCAAGCTCGACACCTTGATGAACAGCGCGCCGACCAAGATGAACTCGGCCTTTGGCAACGACTCCCTGAGCGCCCTGACTGGCGGCAAGCCGGCGGTGGTGGGGGCGGCTTCCGCTCCGGTCAATCCGTTCGCCAAACCGGCCGCCGCCCCGGCTCCAGCGGCAGCAGCGCCGGCCCGCGGCTTGCTCAACAGCCCTCCAGTCAAGGCCCCGGCGCCCGCGGCAGCGGTCAGTGGCGGTCGTGGCCAGGGCCAGCTGCGGCTGTCCAGCGGCAACCAGCAGTGTGTGATCAAGGCCCTGAGCATCAAGGAAGCCTTGCTGGTCGTGAAGCGCACCGACAGCCTGCCCCAGGTGCTGGAGAGCGCGGTGCTGGACCTGGAGCAGGGCGACAACGCCGAAGTGGCGCGGCTCAATGGCTACCTGCATGCGGTGGTGGCCTTTGAACCCAAGCCGGACAGCGAGTGGCTGCAGCTGACTTTCCGTTTCGTGGACCAGGATGCCCAGAAGCTCGACTACATCTCCCGCCTGATCGCCCGCGGCACCGCCCAGAAGCACTTCGTTCCAGGTGCCTGATCCTTGCCGGCCGCCTCGCTGTAGGAGCTGGCTTGCCAGCGAATGCGCCCGCAAGGGCAGCACAAGGCTTGAAGGCCTCTTCGCCGGCAAGCCGGCTCCTACGGTGGCAGGTGCGTAAGCCGCGAGAACACCCTCTTGCTGTGTAGGAGCTGGCTTGCCAGCGATTGTGCCCACAAGGGCAGCACAAGGCTTGAAGGCCTCTTTGCCGGCAAGCCGGTTCCTGCGGTGATGGGAGGCTGCGGAAATCTGCTGAAAACACTTTCCCACTGCGGGCTTTTGCCGGCCGCCGAGGCGGGCTGCTGCGTCATCCCGCTATCGAGCGAGCAACCCGCAACATAGGCTGTAACCCTCAAGCCACAAGGCGTGCTCCGCCCCCCTCGGTACTTTCTGCCGTACGTCAGATTAATTTCTGTGCGCTTGATTTATATCTGTTTGGATATAAATTTCAGGTGACGCGCTCTGTTGTTCACCCCTTGCGGCCATGCCTTGAAACAACCCGGCGCGACCGGTCCTGGCCGTGTTGATTAGCCTTGTTCCTGGTTATTAACAGGAGAGGTTCGATGCCCAGGCACAAGGATGTGGTGTTTGTCGGGAGCGCGCTGCGGGATCTCAGGGCGTTCCCTGAAGATGCCCGTCGGGCCGCCGGTTTCCAGCTGGATCTGCTGCAGCAGGGTGAACAGCCCTACGATTGCAGGTCGGTGAAAACCATTGGCCCGGGCGTTTTCGAGATCAGGATCCATGAGGATTCAGGGGCGTTTCGGTTGTTCTATGTGGTCCGGCGGGCCGCGGCCATTTATGTGTTGCACGCGGTGCGCAAGACCACCCGCAAGACCGAGGCGCGGGATATAGAGCTGGCTCGTGCCAGATATCAGGAAACAGGTTCACGCCATGACTGACCAACCGATCAACCAGCGCTTTGCCAGTGTCTGGGATGCCCTTGAAGCCACTCCCCAGGAGGCCGCCAACATGCGCCTGCGGGCCAAGCTGATGCTGGAACTGGGCAAGACCGTGCAGGCCTGGGGGGTGTCGCAGAAGGAGGCAGCCAGGCGCCTCAATATCACCCAGCCCCGGCTCAACGATGTGCTCAGCGGCAAGATCAACAAGTTCTCCCTCGATGCGCTGGTCAACCTCTGCGAGGCGGCGCAACTGGGGGTGGACATCCACTTCGACGCTGGCGGCATTGAACCCTTGGCGCCCGTCTGATTCATACAAGCTCCATATCAGGCTGCTAGCGTGATTCCACCCTCTGCCAAGAAGCTGCCGAATGTTTGTGCGCCTGCTGTTTTTCTGTGGATTGTCTTTAGCCGCCACGTCGCTGGCGGCGATGACTGTGTACAAGTCCATCGACGCCCATGGCGTGGTCTCCTACAGCGACCGGCCTTCGCCGGGGGCCCAGGAGTTCGTGTTCCGCGACCGCATGGTGGAGCACCTTGAGCGCCAGGTGCGCCTGGATATCCAGAAGCACAGGGGGGTGGATGCGGTGTATGTGCGCAATGACCTGTATGCCCCGGTGGAAGTGGAGTTGAGCTTTGCCGGGTTGAACAATGTCAGCGGCGCTCCGGGGCAGCCGATCCGCCAGGTGCTGCCGGCACGCAGCAGGCAGCGCCTGGCGCTGCTCACGGCGATTCGCGCCGACCAGCCTCTGAGCTATGCCCCCAGGTTCCGTTATTCCCTGGGGGATCCGGCAGGCGCCACCCAGGCCTATCGCTATCCGCTGCCCTGGCGTGGCGGGCCGTTTCGCCTGACCCAGGGCGCCAATGGCCAATACAGCCATTTCAGCCCCAAGAGCCGCTATGCGATGGATATCGCCATGCCGGTGGGGACGCCGATCATTGCCGCCCGGGGCGGGGTGGTGGTGAAGACCGAGAACGCCCAGAACGGGCGGGGCAATAACCCGGCGGGCAATTTCGTCCGGGTGCTGCACGACGACGGCACCATGGGCGTGTACCTGCATCTCAAGCAGGGTTCGGTCAGCGTGCGGGAGGGCCAGCGAGTGGCGGTGGGCAGCGCCCTGGGGCTGTCGGGCAACACCGGCAACAGCAGCGGGCCGCACCTGCATTTCGTGGTGCAGCGCAATACCGGGTTGGGGCTGGTGTCGATTCCCTATCAGTTCAACCAGCCCCTGGGGGATTTGCCGAATTTTGCCCTGGGCAACCAATAACCTGCCCGTAGGAGCCGGCTTGGCGGCGAAAGGGCCGTCAATCCAGCATCAGCACCTTGGCCAGGATGATCTTCGGTCCCTTCATCTTCTTGATGATGATGCGCAGGCCTTCGACCTCCAGTACTTCTTCCTCTTCCGGCACCCGTTTCAGGGTTTCGTACACCAGGCCGGCGAGGGTTTCGGCCTCGATATGGTCCAGGTCGATGCCCAGCAGGCGTTCCACCTTGAACAGCGGGGTGTCACCGCGCACCAGCAGCTTGCCCGGCTGGTAGGCCAGGATGCCGCGCTCGGTCTTGCGGTGTTCGTCCTGGATATCGCCCACCAGCACTTCAAGCACGTCTTCCATGGTCAGGTAGCCAATGACCTTGCCGTCGGCTTCTTCCACCAGGGCGAAGTGCGAGCCGCCCTTGCGGAACTGCTCCAGCAACTGCGACAGCGGCATGTGCCGGGATACGCGCTCCAGCGGGCGGGTCAGCTCGGCCAGGTTGAACGACTCGGGAATGTGGTCCAGGGCCGCCAGTTCCAGCAGCAGGTCCTTGATGTGCAGCAGGCCGACGAATTCGTTGCGCTCGCTGTCGTAGACCGGGTAGCGGCTGAACTTGTGGCGACGGAACAGGGCGAGGATTTCCTTGAGCGGCGCGTTGAACTCGACGCTGATCAGGTCTTCCCGGGAATTGGCCCAGTCCACCACTTCCAGTTCGCCCATTTCCACCGCCGAGGCCAGTACGCGCATGCCCTGGTCGCTGGGGTCCTGGCCGCGGCTGGAGTGCAGGATCAGCTTGAGTTCTTCTCGGCTGTAGTGGTGTTCATGGTGCGGGCCGGGCTCGCCCTGCCCGGCGATGCGCAAGATGGTGTTGGCGCTGGCGTTGAGCAGGTAGATGGCCGGGTACATCAGCCAGTAGAACAGGTACAGCGGCACCGCCGTCCACAGCGACAGCAGCTCCGGCTTGCGGATCGCCCAGGATTTGGGCGCCAGCTCGCCGACCACGATGTGCAGGTAGGAAATGATGAAGAACGCGGTGAAGAACGACACGCCGCGGATCACTTCCGGAGAGCTCACGCCCAGGGCGCCCAGCAGCGGCTCCAGCAGATGGGCGAAGGCCGGCTCACCGACCCAGCCCAGGCCCAGGGAGGCCAGGGTGATGCCCAGTTGGCAGGCCGAGAGGTAGGCGTCGAGCTGGCTGTGCACGGTGCGCAGGATCTGCCCGCGCCAGCCGTTCTTGTGGGCAATGGCCTCGACCCGGGTCGAGCGCAGCTTGACCATGGCGAACTCCGCCGCAACGAAAAAGCCGTTGAGCAGGACCAGGATCAGAGCAAAAAGAATCATGCCGAAGTCGGCGAAAAGAGACGCGAGGGTAAAACCAGGGGAAGGGTCCATGATGGAGTTTTGCGGGTTCCGTGTATTCGAAAAGGAAGGAAATGCGGTGCCTGAAAGGCAGGCACAAGTTACGCAATGTAGCGGCTGACAGGGCAATTGCCTAGGGGCGAGTGGCTGTCAGCGCTGGTCGGTCAGGCTCTGGGTGCGGTTTTTCTTCACTTGGGCCGGAACGAAATGGCAGGTGAAGGTGCTGCCGTGGCCCAGCACGCTGCTGATCTCCAGGCGCGCACGGTGGCGCAGCAGCACATGCTTGACGATGGCCAGGCCCAGGCCGGTGCCGCCGGTGTTGGAGTTGCGGCTCGAATCCACCCGGTAGAAGCGCTCGGTGAGGCGCGGCAGATGCTTGTTGTCGATGCCGATCCCCGAGTCCTGCACGCTCAGGTGCGCGCCCTGTTCGTCGCCCCACCAGCGAATGCGAATATTGCCTTCGGCCGGGGTGTATTTCACCGCGTTGAACACCAGGTTGGAGAAGGCGCTGCGCAGCTCGGCTTCGCTGCCCTTGAGTTGCACCGACGCGTCGGCTTCCAGGGTGATGCGCTGGTTGCGCTCCCCGGACAGCGCCTGGGCGTCGCTCTTGATCGATTGCAGCAGCACGTCGATGGGCACCGGCTGGTTGTCCGACGGGTAGTCCGTGGCCTCCAGCTTGGCCAGCAACAGCAGGTCGTTGAGCAGGGTCTGCATGCGCCCGCCTTGCTGCTGCATCTGCTGCAGGGCGCGGCTCCAGCGCGGGTTCACTTCCTCGACGTTGTCCAGCAGGGTCTCCAGGTAGCCGCAGATCACCGTCAGCGGCGTGCGCAGCTCGTGGGAGACGTTGGCGATGAAGTCCTTGCGCATCTGTTCCAGCTGGTGGATGCGGGTCACGTCGCGCACCAGCATCAGGTGCTCGTTGTTGCCGTAGCGGGTGATGTAGAGCTGGATGCGTACCCGGTCGTTGGCCGGGGAGGGGATTTCTAGCGGCTCGGCGTAGCTGTCCTGCTCGAAGTATTCCTTGAAGCGCGGATGGCGCACCAGGTTGGTCACCGGCTGGCCGCTGTCCTGGGGCGTCTTGAGCCCCAGCAGGGTCTCGGCGGCGCGGTTCCACCATTCCAGGTTGCCGTCGCTGTCGAGCATGATCACCGCGTCCTTAAGGGCCGCGGTGGACTCCTGGACCCGGTCGATCACCGCCTGCAGGCGCCCGCGCACCCGCTGATCGCGGCGTTGCAGGTGGTAGATGCTGTCGAACACCTCGCCCCACAGGCCATAACCGTCGGGGGGCGCTTCGTCGGGTTGATGCAGGCGCAGCCATTCGTGCAGGCGCAGCAACTGCTTGAGGGTCCAGGCCAGGTAGATGCCCAGGCCGGCGGCCAGGCTCCAGCCGTAGTAGCCGCTGATCAGGCCCACCAGCAGGCAGCCGGTGATCAACAGCAACATGTGGCGAATCAGGGTGCCATGCCAGTTTTGATTCACTTGAAACACGTCCGTGGAGGGTGGCGCAGCTCCAAGCTGCAAGTGTTGAAGCGGTCACTCATCGGCGTGCCGCTTGTCGCTTGCCGCTGCCGTCAGGCCTTGGTGGAAAAACGATAGCCGGTGCCGCGCACGGTTTGTACCAGATTCTCGTAGGCATCGCCCAGGGCCTTGCGCAGCCGGCGGATATGCACGTCCACGGTGCGTTCCTCGACGTACACATTGCCGCCCCAGACCTGGTCCAGCAGCTGGCCACGGGTGTAGGCACGCTCCTGGTGGGTCATGAAGAACTGCAGCAGGCGGTATTCGGTAGGGCCCATTTCCGCGGGCTTGCCGTCGATGGTCACCCGGTGGCTGATGGGGTCCAGCAGCAGGCCGCCGACTTCGATTGGCGCTTCGCCATCGGTAGGGCCGGCACGGCGCAGCACGGCCTTGAGGCGGGCCACCAGTTCGCGGGGGGAGAACGGCTTGGTGATGTAGTCGTCGGCGCCGACTTCCAGGCCCTGGATCTTGTTGTCCTCTTCACCTTTGGCGGTGAGCATGATGATCGGGATGTCCCCGGTCAGCTCGTCGCGCTTGAGGCGCCGCGCCAGCTCGATGCCGGAAGTGCCGGGCAGCATCCAGTCCAGCAGGATCAGGTCCGGCTTGCGGTCGACGATGATGGCATGGGCCTGCTGAGAGTTCTCTGCCTCCATGCAGTCATAGCCGGCCATTTCCAACGCAACGGCGATCATTTCGCGAATAGGCGCTTCGTCGTCAACGATCAGAATGCTTCTGCCAACCATGCTTGAACCTCTTGTCATTTAACTGTCTTGCGCCGCATTAGATAACGGAATTATTGCAGTCGTGTGACAGTATTTTAGGTCGCGGGGCGGGGTGCTGCTTCGTGGACTAAGCTTTGAGTCCGATTCCTGACAACCACAAAAGAAGGTTTCCATGACTCTGTTCAAGCAATCGTTGAAAGTCCTGCTGGTAGGCGCTGTCCTGGCCCTGCCGACATTCGCCATGGCCGCCGACCCGGCAATGAGCAAGGACGGCGTGCTGGTGGACCACAAGGGCATGACCCTCTACACCTTTGCCAAGGATGCCGACGGCAAGTCCATGTGCAATGACAAATGCGCTGCCAACTGGCCGCCGCTGATGGCCGAGGGCAGTGACAAGGCCATGGGCAAGTGGACGGTGATCAAGCGTGACGACGGCAAGATGCAGTGGGCCTATGACGGCAAGCCGCTGTACGGCTTCGTGATGGACAAGAAGGCCGGTGACATGACCGGCGAAGGCAAGATGGACGGCGCCTGGAAGGTCGCGAAATCCGACTGACCTCCCGCCGCCCTCCGGGCCATTGGCAGCTTGCGGCAGCGGCTACACCGATCTCTGTAGCCGCTGCCGAGCCATCGTGAAGCTGCGAAAAGGCCCATAGGGCCTTGCTTGACGGTCTAGCGCAACGCGTAGTCCAGCACCACCCCGACAAAGATCGCCAGGCCCGCCCAGTGGTTATGCAGGAAGGCCTTGAAGCACTTCATCCGGTCGCGATCGCGGGTGTACCAGAACTCCCAGGCGAAACACGCCGCCGCCACCGCCAGCCCCAGGTGGAACCAGCCCCCCAGATTGAACCGTGCCCCGGCCAGCAGCAGGCAGCCCAGGGACAAGCCCTGCAGGGTGAGAATGATCACCCGGTCGGCATCGCCGAACAGGATCGCCGTGGACTTGACCCCGATTTTCAGGTCATCGTCACGGTCGGTCATGGCGTAGTAAGTGTCGTAGCCTACGGTCCACAGCAGGTTGGCGATGTACAGCAGCCACGCGGTGGCCGGCAGTTCGCCGTTCTGCGCGGTGAAGGTCATCAGGATGCCCCAGGAATACGCCGCCCCCAGTACCACCTGCGGGTAATAGGTGTAGCGCTTCATGAAGGGGTAGCAGGCGGCCAGGGCCAGGGCGCCGAACGACAGCCAGACCGTGGTGGCGTTGGTGCACAGCACCAGCAGGAAGGCGGCGCCCATCAGCACCGCGAACAGTATCAGGGCCTCCTTGGCGCTGACTTTGCCGGTGGCCAGGGGCCGCTGGTCGGTGCGCTTGACCTGGCCGTCCACCTTGCGGTCGGCGAAGTCGTTGATGGCGCAGCCGCCGGCGCGGGTCAGCACCACCCCGAAGGTGAAGATCAGCACATGGCTCAGGGACGGCTGACCCTCGGCGGCGATCCACAGCGCCACCAGGGTTGGCCATAGCAGCAGATAGATGCCGATGGGCTTGTCCATGCGCGCCAGTTGCAGGAAGTCCCAGGCCCGCGGGTGCAGGCGATTGAGGGATTTGAGCAGGCTCAGGTACATCAGCAGGCCTCCGGTCGGGCGTCTATGGCGGTCCACAGGCTGGGCAGGAAGATTTCCGCCACCAGCAGGCTCAGGGCCCCGCGGTCAAAGCGTGAGCGACGGCCCCACAGGCCGTTGTCGGCAACGGCGGCGGGCAGCCAGTGCCGGGGGTAGCGGCAGACTTCGATGGGCTGGCGGGTAAAGGCCTGGTCGCAGAACAGCAACTCGCCCAGGGAGCGGCTGCCCAGTTCGTCGATATTCAGGCCGCCTTCGAGCAGGGCGCTGCGGGCGGCGACGCTACGGGCGAACACCCAGGCCTGGCCGTGCCCGCGCAAGTACACCTCGCGCACCCAGCCTTCGCTCTGTTCGGGCAGGCCCAGGGCGGCGCATTCGTCGTTGCGCAGGATTTGCCACTCTTGCACCAGCGGGGTGACGCTGAAGGCGTTGTGGGACAGCCGGGTCAGGCGCCGGGTCAGCGACCCTTCATCGAACAGCCAGTTGGCAACGGCTGCGCCGGGGAAGGGGGACAAACGGCTTTGCACCAGCCAGGTGGGGGCCGGGGCGGGGGGCATTGAGTGCGGCACAGTGGGTCAGTATTGGCAGCAAATGAGGCGGCGAGCTTAGCATGGCGATCGCCGGTTTTGATTGATCTAGGACGCCCGGCGGCACGAACGTGCTTGCATCTGCCGGTAGTGATCAGTAAAAAACCCCAGTGCCGGACGCTGATCAGCGTGGCCTTCTAGAGTCGATCCATCGACCGACCCACCGGCGAAGCCTGAACCCTTGAGGAAATGCATCAATGAAAAAGTGGCAATGTGTGGTCTGCGGCCTGATTTACAACGAAGCGGAAGGCTGGCCGGACGACGGTATTTTGCCGGGTACCCGTTGGGAAGATGTGCCGGCGGACTGGCTCTGCCCGGACTGCGGCGTGGGCAAGATGGATTTCGAAATGATCGAGATCGCTTGATCGACTTTTGTGGCTTGAACAACCAATAACAAGGAGCAGGGAATGAGCGCACCGGTAGTGATCGTGGGGACGGGCCTGGCGGGTTACAACCTGGCCCGGGAGTTTCGCAAGCTCGACAGCGAGACACCGCTGCTGTTGATCACTGCCGACGATGGCCGTTCCTACTCCAAGCCGATGCTGTCCACCGGCTTCGGCAAGAACAAGGACGCCGACGGCCTGAGCATGGCTGAGCCCGGCGCCATGGCCGAGCAGCTCAGGGCCGAGGTCCGCACCCACACCCGTATCAGCGGCATCGACCCGGGCCACAAGCGCCTGTGGATCGGCGAGGAAGCGGTGGCCTATCGCGACCTGATCCTGGCCTGGGGCGCGGAAACCGTGCGGGTGCCGGTGCAGGGCGACGCATCCGAGCTGATTTTCCCCATCAATGACCTGGAAGACTACGCGCGCTTTCGCAGCGCCGCGGCCGGCAAGCGTCGGGTGCTGCTGCTGGGCGCCGGGCTGATCGGCTGCGAGTTCGCCAATGACCTGATCCTCGGCGGCTACAGCGTGGACCTGGTGGCACCTTGCGAGCAGGTGATGCCGACCCTGTTGCACCCGGCCGCTGCGGCGGCGGTCCAGGCCGGGCTGGAGAGCCTGGGCGCGCGCTTCCACCTGGGCCCGGTGCTCAACCGCCTTCAGCGCAGCGCCGACGGTCTGGAAGCCCACCTGTCCGATGGCCAGGTGATCGCCTGCGACCTGGTGGTCTCGGCCATCGGCCTGCGCCCGCGCATCGACCTGGCGGCTGCCGCCGGGCTGGTGGTCAATCGCGGAGTGGTGGTGGACCGCGAGCTGAAAACCTCCCACGCCAATATCTACGCCCTGGGCGATTGCGCCGAGGTCGACGGTCTCAACCTGCTGTACGTGATGCCGCTGATGAGCTGCGCCCGGGCGCTGGCGCAGACCCTGGCGGGCAAGCCGACGGCGGTCAGCTACGGGCCGATGCCGATCACCGTCAAGACTCCGGTCTGCCCCCTGGTGGTGTCGCCGCCGCCCCGTGGCGCCGAAGGCGTATGGACTGCAGAAGGGCAGGGGGCCGACATCAAGGTCCTGTGCCGCAACGCCGAAGGCCAGTTGCTGGGCTACGCCCTGACCGGGGCCGCGGTGATGGAAAAACTGGCCCTGAACAAGGAACTTCCTGCGTTGCTGGCTTAAATACCGGTCGTTCTGTCGGAATAACCCGGTTCTTGCCCTCACAAAGGTCGCGGGGAGACTGGCGCCACTCTCAAGCGCGTGCCATCCTCACACCCGTCTGCCGCAGCGTAGAGCCTGCGGCGCCTTGGGCGCTGTTCCCGTGAACAGCACGGACATAACAACAAAAAACCGTCAAAGAGGCTTCACACTATGCGTAAACCAGAACTCGCCGCAGCCATTGCTGAAAAAGCGGACCTGACCAAAGAGCAGGCCAATCGCGTGCTCAACGCCATTCTTGAAGAGATCACCGGGGCTCTGCACCGCAAAGACAGCGTCACCCTGGTTGGTTTTGGCACCTTCCTGCAACGCCACCGTGGCGCCCGCACCGGCAAGAACCCGCAGACCGGCGAGCCGGTAAAGATCAAGGCCAGCAACACCGTGGCATTCAAACCGGGCAAGTCGCTGAAAGACAGCGTCAACCCATAAGCATTGAGCGGGCTCCCGGCAGCGGGAGCACGCAGGGGAAATAGGCACGCCGAGCGCATCGGGTGCCTATTTTTTTGCCTGCCGTTTGCCCGCAGATGTTCTTGCGAAGCCGCTTTGGCGTGGCTAGGATGCGCGATCGTTCGATTTTTGATCTAAGGCCAAGGATGACCCGCCCCACTGACAGCCCCCTTTCATGGGCCGCCCTGCTGCACGGCCTGGCAAGCCCCGGTTTAGTTGCCCTGGTCGTGGGCTGCCTGTTCAGCCTTGGCCTGTCATCGGCCGCTGCCGGCAACGACTCGCGACTGGAGCAGATCGGCTATCGCGAGGCCCTCAGCTGGTTCCACAGCCAGAAATACGACAGTTCCGGCGCCTGGCTCTGCGGCTATTCCCTGGCCCGCGAGGACTACAGCGTGGCGCCCAGGGCTCCGCGCCTGCTGGTGGAAGTGGACCAGCGCTTTCTTTACCTCAAGACCGCCGGCCAGCTGGTGGAACTCACCGGCGCCGCCCAGGGCCCGGAACGCAGCGAGTACCAGAACACCGGCGCTCATATCCGGGTCACCCTGAACATCCTCAAGCGCAACAATTTCAGCGAGTACCAGGAGTCTCACGACCGCCAGGTGCTGGCGCGCATCGAGATGAACGACCAGGTCGAAACCCTCACCCTCAAGGGGCAATCATGCGGTACCTGAACCTGGCAGGCCTGGGCCTGCTGATCGCCTGCGCGGCCACGCCCGCCCTGGCGGATGAATCGAACCCGGGCAAGGGTTGCTACGGCTACCTCACCGAACTGGTGCGCAGCAGCGATTTTCCCTACCGCGACTTCACCACCCCGGAGCACCTCAAGCTGCTGATCGACCGCGACGATGGCGACCAGCTGAGCCTGCAGCTGTTCTACGAAACCTCCGGCAGCGGGACCATCGGCTGGGTCCGCTACGACGTGCCGCAGCAGGCCCTGTGGAACGTCAGCATCGACCCCGAAGAGCCCCAGGCCCTCAAGTTCGATCAAGGCTTCGCCCGTGCCTACGCGTCCTGCCTGGAAGCGCGTTGAGGGGCCACGGCCGCTGCGCAGAGTTGCCGAGTGGTTCCTTGATTGTTGCCGGCCGTTGCCTGAATATTTGCCACTCTCCGAATCACCCTTTCAGCATGGAACGCCAAACTCTTGTCCACCTACCGCATTCAAGAAGCCGATCTCGATATTCCTGACGCCTGGCAGGACCAGAGCATCAATATCTTCAAGCTGCCAGCCGTTGGCGGTGCCCAGGAAGCCAGCTTCGTCATCAGCCGCGACCCGAGCCAGGGCGACGCCGCCTTTGCCGATTATGTCGCCGCGCAGCTGAAGGCTGCCGAGCAGCAACTGCCAGGTTTCAACCTGATCAAGCGCTGGGACTTCGACATGCAGGGCCATGCCGCCGTGCTGCTGGACTACAGCTGGAAACGCGAAGGGCGCGAGCTGATGCTGCGCCAGGTCTTCATCGAGCGTAAGCCGGCCGTGCTGATCACCACCCTGACCACCACGGTCAACGACCTGGTGCATCATGAGCCGGCCTGGAAACAGGCCATGCAGAGCCTCAAGCCGCAGCCTTCGAAAGCCTGATCGGTCAACCTGCCCTGAGGCGCATTGCCCGGTAGCCGAACTCTAGGAACCGCATGAAGTTCAACGATCTGTTCGTCAGTCGCGAGGAGATGTTCTCGATGGGCATCGAGGAATCCACCGGCCAGTACTACCTGACCTTTCCGGTGAGCCTTGGGGTGGTCGACTACGAGGAGTACTACGCCATCGAGCGCGCGACCTTCGAACAGTTCGAACAGGATCTGCAGGCCGCGCTGGCGTTCGTCAGCCGCGCCAGAAAGCGCGAGCTGGACGCGTTGCTGATCATCAAGCCGGGCAAGAATCGCGGCTCGGCGATTTGACCCTGCCTCCAGCAGGCGCTCAGTTCAGTGCTGCCAGTAGTTGCTTGTTGAACGACTCTTTCAGGTCCTGATGACCGGTGTAGCCCAGGGTCTGCTCGCTCATGATCTTCGCTAGCGTTTCGTCGTCCGGTTTGATTTTGTTGGTTTTCAAGGCGATGAAAATCAGTGGGACCGGATAGGAGTAATACTTTGGCCTGTCTATGACATCGCTCACCAGCGCGGGGCTGACGTTGAAGAGGTTGAACAGAATAGGCAGGTGAACATCCTGGAGCTGGCGCAGAATAACCTGGCAGGTATTTTCAATACCTTGCTCTGTCACGGGTAGTAGCGGGCAGGCAGCTTTTTCACTGACCGTCGACAAGCTGTAGATAAATTTCGGATTGGCCAGGTTGGACGGGTAGGGCGGGTTTATCTGGTCGATCTCGGCCTGCAGGGCCGAGTGTTCGACGAAGATGAGGATTTCGTAGGCGCGGGTGTTGGCCAGGTATTCGAAATGCAGGGTCGCCACGGCGCCCGATTCTTTCTGTGCAACCACCACTTTGTTCTTGGTGACTTTTACTCCGGGGTAACCCGAGAGCTCGCTCTTCAAAAAAAGCTGGAGCGCCTTTTCAAAGTTGCTGCGCAATTCCTTGGTGTCTGCTTTCATTTCTCGATTACTCGTTCAATAGCGAAGAAGCCAGAAGGTGGCCGAATGCTGTGCGCCATTGCCACCGAACTGGGTACCTCTGGCGGTTTTGGTCGCAACTTCGAACTGGCCCTGGGTAGCGCCCGACGGTTTGATCAGGCCACCGCCCAGACCACCGTTCGTATTGGCCGGATTGCTCATGTCGAACATTCCCGATCCCTGTTGGTTCTTGGTCAGTTTGCCGCTGCCATTTTTGACTTCGAACACGTGGTAGTTACCGGCTTTGTCCTTGGCGATGATATCTGCCCTGATGCGATAGGACTTCTGGGTGACAGGGTGTTTGACCTTCATGGTCAATTCTTCACCTACCACAGTGAAACCGTTCCTCTCGAGGTCCGCTTTGGCTTTTGTAGTGCCCCTTCTGCCGCTGTAGGCCGATTTGCAGATCCAGCCCAGCGGATCGATCCAACCGATTGGGTTGGGAGCGTACTGATAAAGGTTCAAGCCTCCGGCCAGGCCGATGGGGTCCGGCGTGGTGAAGCGCCCGATATCCGGGTCGTAGAAACGGAACGTGTTGAAGTGCAATCCAGTCTCGCGGTCCAGGTACTGGCCCTGGAACCTGAGATTCTGTTCCTCGATGTAGTAGGGCTCGCGTATTTCTTCGACAGTGTTGCCCCAGACCTGATAGCGGGCCTGCCAGACGCTATGGCCGTCAGGCTCGCAAAGCTGTTGAGGCAGGCCATTCAGGTCGTTGTGGTAGTAGCGGATCTTCTGCTGCGCGCCGAGGCCGTCGACCCGCGCCAGGGGCGCATGTCCCAGGTCTTCATAGACATAGAGGCTGGTCTGTTGATTACGCTGTTCCTGCAGCAGCCGCAGGCCATCCCAGACGAATCGCGTTTCACCCAGAAGGTTGCCCTGGCTGTCGTACTCGCTCTTGCTGATGCGGCGACCCAAGACGTCGTAGCGCATCCTGACCAGGGTTTCGCCGCTGGAGGTCTGATTGCGCACTTCGATCAACCGGTGTTCGGCGTCGTAGGCAAAACGTTGCACGCCTCGCCGACCACTGCGTTTTTCAATCATTCGCCCGAAGGCATCGTAGCGGTAGCGCTTGTCCTGGTAGGTCAGCAATTTGTTGTGCACCACCAGCCCGGCGCCCGCCTTCGGGCCATCAAGCAAATTGGCGGCGGCGTCATAGGCGAAGGTTTCTTTCTGGCCCTGCAGGCCGTCCTGGCTGGCAATGATTCGCCCGGTCGCGTCGTAATGGAACAGTTGCCGATGTTGCCCGGTGGCATGTCGCTCGGCCAGGCCCACCAGATTATCGCTATCGTCGTACTCCAGGTGTCGCTCCGGGGCTGTTGGCAAGGTGTTTGCCAGCAGGCTGGAATGCTGCAGGCGTGCGCGCAGGCGGCCACACCGGTCGTATTCGCTGCGAGTGCTGATCTGACCCTGGGTGCGCAGCACCTCACGGTGCAGGCGGTCACGTTGAAAGTCGCTGACTACCTGGCCATCGAGATTGATCTGGTGCAGATGGCCGCTGCCGTAATAGAGCCGGTTGAGCCAACGCTTGTCCGGTAGCTGGGTCTGAGTCAAATTGCCCAGTTCGTCGTATCGATGGATCAGGCTGCCGGCCACGGTGTGTTCTTCGAGTAATTGGCCCAGGGCGTCGTAGCTGAAACTCAGTGCCTGCTGGTTGCCGAGGTTGTCGGTAAAGCTGGCGGCGGTCAGTTGGTTCAAGGGGTCGTAGGTGTATTGGCTGCGGCCATCGTCTGTGATTTTGGCCAGCAGCCGCCCCACGGCATCGCGCTCGAACCGGTGGATGATCGGCGCGATAGGTTGCGCGGGCACGGCGCTCAGCCCGGTGCCATAAGGGGCGGGGTGGGACTGGAGTTCGACGACGTTGTTCAGCAGGTCATAGCCATAGCGTTTGGCACTGCCGTCGAGGTCCTGCTGTTCGCTCAAGCGGTTGCCGGCGTCCCAGGCAAAGCGATAGCTTTCGCCGTTCTCGTTGGTGAGCGCCAGCAGCCGTCCGTACGCGTCATAGTCGAACCGGACCTGTCGGCCGTGAGCGTCGATGCGCTGGCGTATCTGCCCGCGCCGGTTGTACTGGTAGAGCGTGGTGTAGCCGGAAGGGTCGGTGTAGCCCTGTAGCTGACCGTTGCTGCTGCGTTGAAAATGCTCGGCGCGCCCATCGGCCAGTTGACTGCTCAGCAACCGTCCCTGGCAGTCGTAATGGAACCGGGTGTGCTCGCCATGGGCATCGATGATGGCTTTCACGTTGCCGCGTCGATCGTATTCGAAGCGGGTTGGATAGCCCGAGCAGTCCAGGTGTTCAAGCAGTTGCCCGGACGAGTTCCAGCGCATCTTCCGGCTTCTTCCCGCGGCATCGATGATCTCCACCACCTGGCCGTGCGCGTCATGGCGGTACTGGGTCACCTGGCCCAGCGGGTCTACTTCGGCGATACAGTTGCCCCGGGGATCGTAGCGCAGGTGCCAGCTTTCTCCGGCGGGATCGGTCAGGGTCTGTGGCAGCGACCAGTGCTCCAGCCACAAGGTCGAATGGCTGTGCCCCAGAGGATCGGTCTCGGCTATCAGGTTGCCGGTTTCGTCGTAGCTATAGGCATAGCGCCCTCCCAAGGGGTCGGTGGCGCTGAGCAGTTGGCGCTCATCGTTCCACTCGAAGGCCCATGTCTGGTTGAGGTTGTCGGTGTACTCGACGATCTGCAACTGGCTGTTCCAGCGGCGGCGGCTGAGGCGTTGCAGGCTGTCGGTGACCTGGGTGATTCCCGCCTCCAGATCATAGTCGTACTGATAGCTATCGCCTTCGTCGGTCCAGTGACGGGTCACTCGCCACTGCTGGTCGGCAAATTGTGTCCATTGATAGAAGCAGCGCAGCCCGGTGGCCAATTGATGTTCGGTCATCCGGTGGCCGGCGTCATAAGCGAAGCGACGCTGTACCTGGCCTTCGCTATCGCGCACCTGTGCCAGGTCTCCTGCCGCATCGTAGTCGTAGCTGACCAGCACTTCCCGTTGCTGGTCGGGGTACAGCCGTTCGACCTGGGCAATCCGACCGGGCCAGAGCGTGCTGTAGCTCAGTTCGAGCTGCGCCTGTTCAAAGGTGTCACGCAGCAGCCAGAGGCGTCCGGACGAGTCGTACTCCAGGTGCAGACGGTTGTCGTTGCGGTCCCCCAGCTGGCTCAGGCGCAGCCGCGAGGAGTCGCCCGGCAGCGGCTCGAACAGACGGTAGATACCGTCGCTGCTTTCGATCAGCAACTGTCCGTTCTCGTTGCGTCGCACGCTCAAGCCTTCACCGGGGCTGAAGGCTCCTGCACCCAGGGCAATGGAGCCCATGTCGATGCGGCGTCCTTGCTCATCAATGTAGAGCAGGCGCTCGCCCCCTTCGGGGTGGGGCTCGATCTGGACGCTGATCTCGTAAGGCAAGCTCCAGCCGGCCCCGAGCAGGCCGTCACGACGTTCGTCGCGGCTGTTGTAGAAGCGTTGCCATTCGATGGGCATCAGCCCGGGCAGGGTGAAATCCAGATCGTCGTCGGCTCCGAGCACCTTGGCCCCGGTGGCTGCATGCACCGGGTGGGTCGAGGCGACGACGGCCTGGGTCAAAGCATTGGTGGCCTGGCTGACGACAAAGGAATTGACCCCGGCCATCAGCATGCACGGCAGGTTGCTGAGGAACTTGCCCTTGCCGCCCTTGAGCATCATCAGCACGGTCACCGCCAGGCCCACCCCCGGGGTCTTGCCGCTACGGATCTCGCGCACCACCACCGAGCCACCGCCGATGGTCACGTTCGGGGAGATAGGCCCGGCCGACACTACCTTGGCATCGCAGGTGCTGCGGTCGCCGCTGCGTACTGCCGGCTGGCCGTCGATGCTGACCTTTTCCGAGCCTTCAGCCAGATACTGCACCGGCATCGGCGGGTGCTTGGTGCAGGTCACCAGGTCCAGTTCCTTGGTCTGGGAGCCTGGCGCCGGGGAGGCCACGGTGGGCCGCCACATCTGTGAGAAAAACTCCTTGGCCATGTCGAGGAAACCGGGCCCTTCCTCGGGCGTTGCCGACGGGGTGTCGGTGGCCTCGCCTTCTTCGGCGCCGTCGCCGCTGATCTGTGTCGGCGGTGCGATGCCGGCCGCGCGGGCCGCCGGCTTGTTGTTGGTCAGGACCTTTTTCGAGCCGCTGGCGATGGTGGCCTGGATCGAGGGCGGGAACAGGGCGTTGGCGATGCCCTCGCATAAATTGCTCAGGCCCTTGTCGGCTCCGGTCTTGCTCATGACCACGCCGACGACGACGCCCACCACCAGCCCCAGCACACAGGCGCCGAGGCCGCCGGTGGCCACGGTGATGCCTGCCGCCGCGGCTACTGCCATGGTCGCCAGGGCGCCGATGGCAACGTTGGCCGCCACCTCCAGCACGCCGCCGAGAATGTCGGCCATCATCGAGGTGTGTTCCAGCCCGTCGCCCAGGCGGGCGGCCCACAGTGCGTCAGACATGGCCCTGCCTCAGCCCAGCACCAGGGTGTTCTTGATCTGCGCCCAATGGGCGGCTTCCGCGTCGCCGAGCTTCTGTGCCTTGACGTAGCTCATGGCGAGCATCTGTCGGGTGCCGGGCAGCACCAGGGCCAGCTGGAACTGGAACACCTGTTCTTTGCCCTTGTTGAACTGGCTGCGCAGCTCCAGGCCCTGGATGTCCTGGGCCGGGCCCAGCTGCACCGGTTGCGGAGCCTGGCAGCGCAGGTCCTGGACTTGCTGCTCCAGCCGCTGCAGCTGGCTGGCCAGGTTGCTCTCCAGGGTTTCGCCGTCCCCCAGCAGGCTGCGGCTGACGATCAGCGAAGTGCCCAGGGCCGGGAACTTGAGGATATTGATCGAGGCGTCCTGCAGTTCGCCGGCAGGCAGCTGGAACTGCAATTCATTGAGGCGATAGGTCATGACAAGGGCGTCCGTTCATTAGCCTTTGGGGGCGGAAAAGGGGGCTTTGGCCTTGGCGCTGATGGCGCCCTGCACACCCTGGCCCTCGGTGGTGGTGCCCGGGCCGCCGCCGTTGTTCAGGTGCAGCACGCCACCGGTATTGATCTGGGCATCGGCCGAGGCATGCACGCTGATGTTGACCCCGCACAGGTTGATCTGGCCGCTGGCGTTGAGCTCCAGGATGCTGGCCCCGCATACCAGGCGCAGGCGCTCGCCGACCTCGATCACATAGCTCTGGCCGACGCTGTCGAGCTTCTTCTCGCCGACCCGCAGCTCATCCACGTGCTGAACGATGCGCGTGCGCTTGTTGCCGATGGTCACGTACTCGTCGTGGCCGATGCTCTTGTTGCGGTTGTTGCCCACCGAATGGCTTTCGTTGACCTCGACCACGATGTCCTGGTTGCGCTCGGCGTGGATGTACAGCTGCTCCGCGCCCTTTTTGTCTTCCATGCGGATTTCATTGAAGTTGGCCGGGCTGCCGCCCTTGCTCGAACGGCTCTTCATGCCGCTCTGGGTGGCGTTGGCGGGCAGGTCG
This sequence comes from Pseudomonas protegens CHA0, assembly GCF_000397205.1. NCBI lineage: Bacteria > Pseudomonadati > Pseudomonadota > Gammaproteobacteria > Pseudomonadales > Pseudomonadaceae > Pseudomonas > Pseudomonas protegens. Next base: position 6,718,075 of record NC_021237.1, on the reverse strand, counting down.
TAGGGCACGGTCTGTTCGGCGTTGTAGACCCGGCCGGTGATGATCGGGCGATCGGGATCGCCTTCCAGGAAGCTGACGATGACTTCCTGGCCGATGCGCGGGATCTGCATCGAGCCCCAGTTCTTCCCGGCCCAGGCCTGGGACACGCGAATCCAGCACGAGCTGTTTTCGTTGGACTGGTCGTGGCGGTCCCAGTGGAAGTGCACCTTGACCCGGCCGTACTGGTCGGTCCAGATCTCTTCCCCGGCCGGGCCCACCACTCGCGCGGTCTGCGGGCCCTGGACCATGGGCTTGTGGGTGGTGGCCAGGGGGCGGAAGCTCTGCTGGGCGTCGATGCAGGTCAGGTGGCTCTCGAACTGCGCCGAACCGCCGCCAGCGCCGCTCTCCAGGCTTTCCTGGACCAGGTAGTAGCGGATGCTGACGATCAGGTATTCGCGGTTCTGGTCCTGGCGGCTGAAGCCGGTGAGGCTGAACAGGTTGCCCACCCCCAACCCCCGGGCGTTGCCGCTGAGCTCGATGCGCTCATGCAGGCTTTGCAGGGCCTCGATACGGGTCTGGGCATAGTGCTCGCCGTCGCTGCTCTGCACGTAGGTGCCGGGGTAGTCGTAGAGCGGGTAGTCGCCGGCGCTGTGGGGCCGCGGCATGGCCGAGCGCACGTCGATCCGGGCGCTGGGGCGCTGGAAATCATAGTCGTTGAGCTCCAGCGAGCCGGGCTGCACCTCCTGGGCCAGGTGCCAGTCGAACATGTGGTCGCGCTCGCGCTGCTGCTCGTCTCGCGGGTAGTAGGGCACCGAGGCGTAGCCGGGCACGCTGCTGTGAGCGCCATAGGCGTCGGCCAGCACCACCACGTGGCGGTCCTTCTCGTGGCGGAAGAAGTAGTAGATACCTTCCTGTTCCATCAGCCGGCTGACGAAATCGAAGCTGGTCTCGCGGTACTGCACGCAGTACTCCCACTCCCGGTAGGGGCGGCTCAGGGCGTCTTCGAAATCGGAAAAGCCCAGGTCGCGGAACACCTGCTTGATGATCTGCGGGATGCTCAGGTTCTGGAAAATCCGGCAGTCGGAGGTGCGACTCAGCAGCCACAGCCAGGGGCGCAGCGTCACCTCGTAGCTGGCGAACTGGCCGGTGTCGATGTTCTGGCTGCAGCGCGCGACGATGCCGTGGAAGTACCGCTGGCCGCCGCCGTCCAGCTGTACGCTGAGGCCCATGGGCTTGCCCAGCAACTGGTTGAGGTCGATGTTGGCGTCACTGGAGGCCAGTTGCAGCTGGTAGTCGAACAGCCGCCCCAGCTCCTCGCCGCCGCCCAGGCTCTTGAGCAGCAGGACGTCCGGTCCCAGGGGGCAGTTGACCTGTGCCAGTCGTGTGGATTGCTGAAATAACATCGTCAGTCTCGTTGAATGCGTGGTGTGCCAGGTCAGCCCCCTGCAGGAGCGAGCGTGCTCGCGAAGGCGCCAGGTCCATCACCGTGGCGGTCGCTTCGCTGGCAAGCCGGCTCCTGCGCAGGGCGTGGGGTCAGGCCGGCTCGCTGAAGTCGTAGTGCAGTTCGTTGTCGCGCTGGCTGATGCGCACCCCGGCCAGGGCGCGGCCTTCGAGCATGCGGTTGAGGAACTCGCGGCTCATGTCCGGCAGCAGGCTGTTGGTCAGGATGGCGTCGATCATCCGCCCGCCGCTTTCGGTCTCGGTGCAGCGCGAGACGATCAGGTCGATGACCTCGTCGTCGAAATCGAAATCCACCTTGTGGGTGCTTTCCACGCGCTTCTTGATCCGCCCCAGTTGCAGGCGGGTGATGGCCTTGAGCATCTCGTCGCTCAGCGGGTAGTAGGGAATGGTCACCAGGCGCCCCAGCAGTGCCGGCGGGAAGATCTCCAGCAGTGGCTGGCGCAGGGCCTTGGCGATTTCCTCCGGCTCGGGCACCGCCTGCGGGTTCTTGCAGACGTTGGCGATCAGCTCGGTGCCGGCGTTGGTGGTGAGCAGGATCAGGGTGTTCTTGAAGTCGATCATGCGGCCTTCGCCGTCTTCCATGACGCCCTTGTCGAATACCTGGAAGAAGATCTCGTGCACGTCCGGGTGGGCCTTTTCCACTTCGTCCAGCAGCACCACGCTGTAGGGCTTGCGCCGTACCGCTTCGGTGAGCACGCCACCTTCGCCGTAGCCGACATAGCCCGGCGGGGCGCCCTTGAGGGTGGACACGGTGTGGGCTTCCTGGAACTCGCTCATGTTGATGGTGATGACGTTCTGCTCACCGCCATACATGGCTTCGGCCAGGGCCAGGGCGGTTTCGGTCTTGCCCACCCCGGAAGTGCCGGCCAGCATGAACACGCCAATCGGCTTGTTCGGGTTGTCGAGGCCTGCGCGGGAGGTCTGGATGCGCTTGGCGATCATCTGCAGGGCGTGGTCCTGGCCGATGATGCGTTTCTTCAGGTGCTGGTCCAGGTTGAGCACGGTTTCCAGCTCGTTGCGGGCCATGCGCCCCACTGGAATGCCGGTCCAGTCGGCGACCACCGAGGCCACGGCCTGGTAGTCCACGGTCGGCAGGATCAGCGGGGTCTCGCCTTGCAGGGTGCTGAGGCGCTGTTGCAGGTCCACCAGTTTTTCCCGCAGGCCGTGGCTGTCGTCGCCGACGTCGCTGTCCACCAGGCCGACGTTTTCCCGCAATTGGGCGCGGGTTGCCAGCAGTTCGTCCACCAGGGTCTTCTCTTGTGCCCAGCGACTTTCCAGCTCGGCCAGGCGCTCGCGCTCGGCAGTCAGGAGGTTCTCGCTGTTGACCTGGCGGTTGCCAATGGCAACGCCGATCGCCTGTTCCCGGGCGATGATCTGCAGCTCGGTTTCCAGGGCCTCGATGCGCCGGCGGCTATCGTCCACCTCGGCCGGCACGGCGTGCAGGCTGATGGCGACGCGGGCGCAAGCGGTATCCAGCAGGCTGACGGATTTATCCGGCAACTGGCGCGCGGGAATGTAGCGATGGGACAGTTTGACCGAGGCCTCCAGGGCTTCGTCGAGGATCTGCACCTGATGGTGCTGTTCCATGGTCGAGGCCACGCCGCGCATCATCAGCAGCGCCTTGTCTTCCGAAGGTTCGGCTACTTGCACCACCTGGAAGCGCCGGGTCAGGGCCGGGTCTTTCTCGATGTGCTTCTTGTACTCGGCCCAGGTGGTGGCGGCCACGGTGCGCAGGGTGCCACGGGCCAGAGCCGGCTTGAGCAGGTTGGCCGCGTCGCCGGTGCCGGCGGCGCCACCGGCGCCCACCAGGGTGTGGGCTTCGTCGATGAACAGGATGATCGGCTTGGGCGAGGCCTGGACGTCCTCGATGACCTGGCGCAGGCGCTGTTCGAACTCGCCCTTCATGCTGGCGCCGGCCTGCAGCAGGCCGACGTCGAGGCTGCGCAGTTCAACGTCCTTGAGCGCCGGCGGCACGTCGCCGACGACGATGCGCAGGGCGAAACCTTCCACCACCGCGGTCTTGCCCACCCCGGCTTCACCGGTGAGGATCGGGTTGTTCTGCCGGCGGCGCATGAGGATGTCCACCAGTTGGCGGATCTCTTCGTCACGGCCGACAATGGGGTCGAGCTTGCCGCTGCGGGCCTGTTCGGTGAGGTCGACGGTGAAGCGCTTGAGGGCTTCCTGCTTGCCCAGGGCGCTGGGGGCCATGGCGCCGCTGGCTTCGCCGGGCACCGCACCGGCACTGAAGCCGTCGCTGGCGCTCAGGGCGTTTTCCGGCGAGTCGCCGATGTATTCGTCAAAGCGCTCGCACAGGGTCTCGACCTTGATCTTGTCGAACTCGCGGGACAGCCCCAGCAACGCATGGCGCAGGCTCGGGGTCTTGAGGATGCCGATCACCAGGTAGCCGGTGCGCACCTGGCTTTCGCCGAACATCAGGCTGCCGTAGACCCAACCGCGCTCCACCGCCTCCTCGACGTGGGACGACAGGTCGGTGATCGAGGTCGAGCCCCGGGGCAGGCGGTCCAGGGCCTCGGTCAGGTCCTTGGCCAGGCGCGCCGGCTCCAGGTTGAACTGGCGGATGATGCGGTGCAGGTCCGAGTCCGTAAGTTGCAGCAACTGGTGAAACCAGTGGGCCAGTTCCACATAGGGGTTGCCCCGCAATTTGCAGAAGACCGTGGCGGCTTCGATGGCTTTGTAGGCAACGCTGTTGAGTTTGCCGAACAGCGCCGCGCGACTGATTTCACCCATGCTCTGTGCTCCTTGGTGTACGTGAGGTAGTGGCCAGGTCGGCGTAGTGCCGGGCCAGTATTAGATCCTTGGCATCGCTGCCGGGTTGGCCGAGCCAGGTGTTGAAACCCAGGCGCTGGCGGCCGTTGAGTTGCAGCTTGGGCACTTCGTCCTTGAGCAGGACCAGGTTCAGGTCCCAGTCCAGCTCGAAGCCCAGGTATTCGGCGGCCCAGGCCACCAGTTCCTGGAATTGCTGGCCGTCGGGCAGCATCCCCAGGTAGTCGTCCAGTTTCATCGGGCCGAGGCGGATGCGGAACTTGTGCTGGCGGTCCCAGACGTGGCTGCCCAGGCAGAAATCCACCCCCAGCTGATGGGATTGCACCCCGACCCGGCTGCGTTCGGGCAACTCCAGCCACTGGCCGACATATTCCTCGATCTGCACCGGCAGGCCGAAATACTCGCTGATGATCGCCCGCAAGCCGTCCGGGTAGCGGGTCTGGGCCGCCAGGTGGCCGCTGTAATGCAGCTTGGCGGTGTCGGCTATCAGACCCTGCTTGAGCAGGCTGGGCATGCCCCGGCCCGACAGCGCCGCCAGCCGCGCCGACCAGTAGTCGTCGTCCGGGCGATCGTGGCTCACCGTCGGTCGGGCTTCGGCCCAGGCCCGATAGAACAGGCTCAGCAGGCGGTGGTGGAACACATCGAGAAAGCGCTTGCTGGTGCTGTCGGCGTTGTTGCGCTGGCGCTCGCGCACGTATTCGGTGATGTGCAGCGGCAACGGCCCGTTGGGCCCGCCGAGGCCGAAGAAGAACTGCTCCAGGCGGGTCGCGGCGCCGTCGCTGCCGGGGGTGACCGAGGCCAGGGTGGCCGGGGCGAAGCTGCAGTCGGCCTGCTGTCCCAGGCGCAGCGGATCGTCCGCCAGGCGCACGGAGTGACCGAAGCGCGGCAGTTGCGGCGACAGGCATTCGATACGCCGCAGGGCCTGGAAGAAGTCGTACTCCCAAGGCTCGGCGTGCATCGCCGTCAGCGTATTCAAAGAGTCGGACGACGTCCGGGCTTGGCTTTCCATCGCATGATCTCGCCGCGTTCGGTGGTACGGATCACCGTCTCGGTAAAACTGTTGATCGACACATAACGTGCCAGGAAGCGCTCGAATACCGCGCCGAGCAGAAACACCCCGGTGCCGCGGAACGCGTTTTCATCGAACTCCAGGGTGATCTCCAGGCCCCGGCCGAAGACGATCGGCCCGGGCATCGGCAGGCGCCGGGTCACCGCCTTGCTGCTGACTTCCCGCAGGCCCTCGATCTGCAACTGCAGGGCCGCGTCGTTGCTGTCGCCGTACAACCGCAGCAGTTCGCGCAGGGCCGCCGCGCCCTGGCCCTGTTCGCTCAGGGACAGGTAGTTCAGCGATAGCTGGCTGATCAGGCGCCAGGCCTTGCCGTCGTGGGCATGGCTGGGGCGCGGCCGGCTCGGGCCCGCCAGGCAGCGGATGGCCTGTACCGGGGCGCTGTCGGCCAGGGTGAAGTCGGTCTTGCCGTTGCCGGTGTTCATGAACAGTGGCAGGTCGCGGTTGGTGCACAGCGCGCTGACCCCGAGCTGGCGCAGGTCGTGGCGATAGGGCGCCTGCTGGCTGTCCACCAGGCTGACGAAGGATTCGCTGCCGATGTAGGTGGAGCGCGGGCCGTTGCGACGCTGGTCGCTGGACAGCACCCGCGGCTCGCGCCGGACGATGTAGTAGGACTGGTCGCGGCCGTAGCGGGATGGATCGCGCACGGCGTAGAACGGCAGGAACGGCTGTTCCGGGCCGGTGCCGTGGCCGCTGATGGCGGTCAGCGAGTGGACCTCGAAATCCATCGGTCGGGTGCGGTCGGCGATCACATGGTGCTCGTTGACCCGGTCGGACAGGTGGATACGGTCCAGGCGCTTGGGAAACAGGTTGATCGCCGGGGTGCAGAAGGGCACGAACTGAGCGGTGCCGACGCTGCCTTCCAGGCTCTGGTCGAAGCGCTCGAAGAGCACGATCAGCTCCAGCTCCTGGCCGGCGCAGCGCTGGACCGCGCGCCCCAGCTGGGCGAATTCGACGAACAGGAAGCGGTTGGGCAGGGCGAAGTATTCCTGCAGCAGGCGGTAGCCCTGGAAGGCCTGGGGCACCACCGGCAGCGCCGCGTCGCGGTCGTCGAAACCGCGCGAGCGCAGGGCGTCCGGGGGCAGGCGCTCGACCCAGTCGCCGCCCGGGGCCCGGGCGAACACCGCGCAGACGTTGCCCAGCAGTTGTTCGTAGAGGCGGAACGGCTGTTCGTCATTGCCGTTCAGGTACAGCGGCAACTCGTCCAGGGCCAGGCTGTTGAACGGCAGTTCGGCGCCGGTGCGCAGGGTCAGGCGCAGCCCGGCCTTGGCCCTGGGCTCGCTGGCGGCCAGGCGCCCGAGCACTGCCGACGGGTTGCCGAAGTATTCGGCCTGGGCCACTTGCAGTGGCCACAGGGTCACCGAGTGCGCGGTGCGGTATTCGCAGCAGGTCTGGGTATCGCGGCCCAGGGCGGCGCGCAGGCTGGTGTCGCGCTCCAGGGTGAAGCCGCTGCTCAGGGAACCTTCGTCGGGATCGGCCTGCAACTGCACCACGGTCATCGACGGGGTCGGTGCCAGGTAGTGCGGGTAGGCGATCTCCAGCAGGTTGTGGGTGAAGGTCGGGTACTCGGCGTCGAGCTTGAGCTGCACCCGGGCAGTCAGGTAGGCGAAGCCCTCCAGCAGGCGCTCGACATAGGGGTCGGCGCAGTCCATGCCCGACAGGGTCAGGCGGCTGGCGATCTTCGGGAATTCCTTGGCGAACTCCGCGGCGCTTTCGCGCACGTGGTGCAGTTCCTGGTTGTACAGCTCCAGCAGGCGCGGGTTCATGAGCGCCTCCGGGAGTCGGCGTGCACTACTCGTACGTGGCCCGATTCCAGGTCCATGTCGGTTTGCAGCAGCAGGCGCAGGGGCATCGGCTGGGCCCAGAGGTCGCCTTCGATCTCGAAGCTCAGGGCGTTGTGGTTCATTTCCCCGGGCGCGGTGCGTGCGCGTACCCGCAGGGTGCTGCGCAGGATGCGCGGCTCAAAGGTGGCGATGGCCTGGTGGATCAGCGCCTCCAGGGCCGGGATATCGATGCTCGAAGCGCTGTACCCGGCCAGGGCCGGCAGGCCGTAGTTGACCACCGAAGTACCGGCGGGGGTGTGCAGGGTGGCGTCGGCTTCCAGCAGGGAAGTGGTGTTGAGCAGCCATGCCAGGTCGCGCAGTACCGAGGCCTTGAGCTGGCTCAGGGACAGCACGCGTTTGTCCGGGCTTTCTTTCAGGTTGCCGGGTTCATCGTCGGTCAGACGATCCAGCAGGGAGGGTTGCAAGCGATCGCGGGCGGCGATGTCGGTTACCAAGGGGTTCGCTCCAGGATCGGATTGCGCAGGCATGACGTCACGAAAAGGGGCATAACCAAAGACTCACGAGGACGCGGTCCTGGCCAACCGTCCTCGCGTTGCGCCAGGCGCAACGCGAGGGCCGGGCCGGTCGCCGCCACAGGGCAGCGACCGAAGCGGATCAGCGCTTGGTGTTGGAGCGGATGTTCCAGCCGTACTTGATCGGGCCGCCGTCCTTGGTGCCGTCGGCTTTCTGCGGCTGGTACTCGACCATCACCTGAGCGAAGTTCAGGGTGATGTTTTCGGTCAGGCGGTCATCGCTGCCCGAACCGCCGGTGCTCAGCGAAGTGATCAGCACTTCTTCCAGGTCGATGATCATGTACTCGACCTGGCTTTCGCCGCCGGCCTTGCGCACGGTCAGGCGCACCTTGTCGATGTGCTTGCCGCTGGAGCAATGCATCATCAGGTTCGGCGATGCCTTGTCCACGTACTTGGTCAGCGACAGGTCCTGGATGTTCACCTTGCCCGCGCCGCCGCCACCGCCAACGTGCATGTTGCCGGACTGGGACATGCCCCAGCTCCAGTTCAACACGTCGATTTCGTCCTTGTGGGCTTTGTCCATGGACTCGCCCTTGATGTCACCGATCTTGATGAAAATATCAACAGCCATGTTTTCTCCCTGTGTGGCACTTGCCACGATGTTGATTCAGCTTCTGTCGCCGCTGCGCGAGGCCCTGTGGACCTCGCGCGGCCTGTGGCTGCGGCCGCAGGTTTGAGTCGGTTATGGGTTAGGCGCCCTTGGCGGACGGCAGTTTGGATACCAGGCGCAACGACACGGTCAGCCCTTCGAGCTGGTAGTGCGGGCGCAGGAAGAACTTCGAGTTGTAGTAGCCGGGGTTGCCTTCGACTTCCTCGACCACCACTTCCGCCGCGGCCAGTGGGTGCTGGGCCTTGGTGGTTTCGGTGGAGTGCGCCGGATCACCGTCGACGTAGTTGAGGATCCAGTCCTGCAACCAGCGCTGCATCTCGTCCTTCTCTTTGAAGGAGCCGATCTTGTCGCGCACGATGCACTTCAAGTAGTGAGCGAAGCGGCAAGTGGCGAACAGGTACGGCAGGCGCGCGGCCAGGTTGGCGTTGGCGGTGGCGTCCGGGTCGTCGTATTCGGCCGGCTTCTGCAGCGACTGGGCGCCGATGAAGGCGGCGAAGTCGGTGTTCTTCTTGTGCAGCAGTGGCATGAAGCCGTTCTTCGCCAGTTCCGCTTCACGACGGTCGGAGATGGCGATCTCGGTCGGGCACTTCATGTCCACGCCACCGTCGTCGGTGGGGAAGGTGTGGGCCGGGAGGTTTTCCACCTCGCCGCCGGACTCCACGCCGCGGATCCGCGAGCACCAGCCGAAATGCTTGAACGAACGGTTGATGTTCACGGCCATGGCGTAGGCGGCGTTGGCCCAGGTGTACTTGGAGCTGTCGGCGCCGTCGGTGTTTTCCTCGAAGGCGAAGGCTTCCACCGGGTCGGTCTTGGCGCCGTATGGCAGGCGCGCCAGGAAGCGCGGCATGGTCAGGCCGATGTAGCGCGAGTCTTCCGATTCACGCAACGAGCGCCAGCCGGCGTATTCCGGGGTGGTGAAGATCTTGGTCAGGTCGCGCGGGTTCGACAGTTCCTGCCACGAGCCCATGCCCATCACGGTCGGCGAAGCCGCGGCGATGAACGGCGAGTGCATGGCGGCGCAAACCTTGGACAGCTCGCCCAGCAGCTCGACATCCGGTGGCGACTGGTCGAAGTAGTAGTCGCCCACCAGGCAGCCGTAAGGCTCGCCGCCGAACTGGCCGTATTCCTCTTCGTACATCTTCTTGAAGAGCGGGCTCTGGTCCCAGGCCGTGCCCTTGAATTTCTTCAGGGTCTTGTGCAGCTCCGGCTTGGAGATGTTGAGCACGCGGATCTTGAGCTGCTCGTCGGTCTCGGTGTTGTTCACCAGGTAGTGCAGGCCGCGCCAGGCGCTTTCCAGCTTCTGGAATTCCGGGTGATGGATCACCTGGTTGACCTGGGCGGTGAGCTTGGCGTCGATGGCGGCGATGATCGACTCGATCGACTTGATGGCGTCGTTGGACACCAGGTCGGTCTGCGCCAGGGCCTGTTCGGCCAGGGTCCGCACCGCGGTTTCCACGGCTTCGCGAGCACGCTCGGTCTTGGGCTTGAATTCCTGCAGCAGCAGCGATGCGAATTCGCTGGCCTGCTCGGTGGCGCCGGGTTGCGCCTGATTGTCACGCATCAATTCGGTCATGATCGTTGGTCCTGATTTACGCGTTCGGCTCGGAGTCAGCAGGCTTTGGCGCACTGGCCAGGGCCTGGAGCAACGCCGGATCCTTGATGGCTTTCATGATGATTTCTTCGGCGCCGGTCTTGCCGTCCATGTAGGTCAGCAGGTTGGCCAGCTGGGTGCGGGCTTCCAGCAACTGGTTCAACGAATCGACCTTGCGCGCCACGGCCGCCGGGCTGAAGTCGTCCATGCTCTCGAAGGTGATGTCCAGGCTCAGGTTGCCTTCGCCGGTCAGTTCGTTGGGCACGTGGAAGGCCACCCGAGGCTGCATGGCCTTGAGGCGCGAGTCGAAGTTATCGACGTCGATTTCCAGGAACTTGCGATCGGCCACGGCCGCCAGGGGCTCCACGGGCTTGCCGGCGAGGTCGGCCATCACGCCCATGACGAAGGGCAGCTGGACCTTTTTCTCGGCGCCGTAGAGTTCGACGTCGTACTCGATCTGCACCCGGGGCGCGCGGTTGCGCGCGATGAACTTTTGAGAACTTTGCTTCGCCACGTTGTGCTCCTGGTCGCTGCTGCGACGGTGTTGGCGTCGGTCGGTGGTTGCCGCTGACGATACTGCTCGGTTGTTCCGGGGTTAGTCGGATTCAGGGCCGCGCAGGTTTTCAAATTGGGACATGCCGTCGGGAATCAGATTGCGCACGATGGCCGCGAAGTCGGCGTTGACCAGGTTCTTGGCCCGGTTGAGCAGCACCGGCAACGGGCTCGAAGGCTCGTGGCGGCTGTAGTAGGCCAGCAGCCGGTCAAGGCTGCGCAGCACGTCTTCGCGGCTGCTGATCTCGCCGGAAATCCGTACCGGGGCTGGCGCTGCGGGCGCACCGGGCTCTTCGGTGGACGGCCCATCGGCGTGTTCCTCGACCGCGTTCTGCGCGCCTTGCGGGGCGTGCTGGCCCAGCACCTGCAGCGCCAGGCGCAGGGGTTGCTTGAGGGCCGTGAGGTCTACACCGCTGGCCGAGCCTACTTGTTCGCTGACCTGTTTCTCGATGCTTTCGGCCGCCGAGCGGGCTGCGTTCAAGGCGCTGCGAATCGCATCCAGGTGCTCGGGGTCGCTGTCTTGCAGGGCGCCGGCCAGGTGGTCGGAGCCCAGGCTCTCGCCGGAAAAGTGCTGCAGGCCGGCGGCGTTCAGCGCGGCTCGCAGGCTCACCGGGCCGAAGGTCCGGGAACGGGTCAGGATGGCTTCGCGGAGCAGGCCGATGGTGGTGTCGGACGCCAGGCCGGCCAGGGCGTTGATACGCACCGTGGGGTCGTTGTCGTCGTCGGCGTCCAGGCGCGGATGCAGGTCCGCCCAGTAATCCCGGAGCAGGCCGTCGATCAGTTCGAGGCTGGTGGCCAGGCCCGGCAGGCCTTCGAGGGCCAGGGTGCTCTGCAGGAGGAAGTGGGTGATGCGCAGGTCTTTGCTGCGCGCCAGCAGGTCCAGGCTCTGTTGCTGGATGCTGCGCCAGTCCGGCGGCTCGGCCGGCAGGATCGAGTCGCCCATGCTGCGCTCGGGCTGGCCCTGTGCGGCCCGCTCCAAGTGCAAGAAATCCGCGTCATATTCCAGGTCTTCGCCACAAGGCGAAGTTGCTGAAACCGCGGCGAGCAACATCGGTACATCCACCTGGTTTGATCTCCCTATCAGCCTGCAGGACAGTCAGGCAATTAATGCACTAGTTTGTTTGTGAACTCGCGCACATTTCTTGGTTTATATGGACTCGTTGATACTAGTGAGCCATCATCCGTGTTCAAGAAGTTGTGCATTTTTGGTGTAGTAGTTGTGCCTTGTCAAGGTAAGCTATTCGCCCCGCATGACAGTGTTATGTCGCCTTATAGCTCCTTGACCGGCGAGTCAGATCGGGGCGGTACGAAAAGCTTTTGTCATGCGTGTAGTTTAAGTTAAGCGATCATGCTGTGAACGGCGCTGTTTAAAGGATTTTTTGCGGACTTTTCATTTTTTCACGGAACTTTTTTCCCTTCGCCGGTTCGCACGCGGAAGTACAGCAAGGAGGCGCGATGTCGCTGTGTTTGACTATCACTAGTTATCACAAGATTACCCCTGGTCAATGCCCTGAAAAACTAATGGACCAGGGAATGATGGCAATTGGCCGCAGTTCCGATAATGACTGGGTACTTCCTGATCCCGAACGCTTAGTTTCCGCGCGGCACTGTGTCATCCAATACAAGGATGGCCGTTATTATTTGACCGATAACAGTACTAATGGTGTGGAGTTAGTCCGTGCCGGTATTCGTATGCGCCGGGGTAGCAGCGAGCCTCTGGAAGATGGCGAGGTTATTCGCATTGGCGATTATGAAATCAGTGCGCGCATCGATTTCAGTCTGAACCGCCCGGGGGCTGAACCCTTTTCCGGGGACAGCTCCAATAGTTTCGAGGCGCTGATGGGGCGTCAGGCGGCTTCGCCGACCCCCATCGAACCGATTTCCATGGCCCCGGTGGCGCACTTCCAGGGTGCCTCGGCCCAGGACACCTTTCCCGATCTGTTCGACTTTCTCGCCCCCAGCGCGACCCCGCCGGCCACCCAGCCGGACCACGTGCCGGCCGAGCAGCACGATTTTCGCCCGCCGACCCCCACCGCGGTGCCCCAGCCCGTGGCACCGCCTGAGCCATCGGCGCCCCAGGGCGGGGCGGTGATTCCGGAGGACTGGGACCTGTTCGGCTCGACGCCCGCAAGCCCTGCGCCAGTGCCCAGTGCGCCGCCCGTGGTTGCCCCGCCGGTGGTTGCTGCCGCGCCGATTGCCCACCAGGCCTCGTTCGCGGCAGAACCCGCGCAGCCGCAGCCGCAGCCGCAGCCGCAGCCGCAGCCGATCGCCCAGGCGCCCGTGGCACCGGTGGTTTCCGAAGTGGAGCTGGCTCCTGTTGTCACGCCCGCGCCGGCCCCGGTCGCCCCCCAGGGGGATCTGCTCCAGGCCTTCCTGCGCGGGGCCGGGCTCGATCAACTGCGTATCGAGCCGCAGCAGGCCCAGGCCCAGATGGAAAGCCTGGGTCGCAGCTACCGGTTGATGGTCGAGGGCCTGATCGATGTGTTGCGTGCCCGCAGCAGCCTCAAGGGCGAGTTCCGCATGCAGCAGACGATGATCCGCCCGGTGGAAAACAACCCGCTGAAGTTCGCCCCCAATGTGGACGAGGCGATGCTCCTGCTGCTGCGTCACAGCAACCAGGCATTCATGGCTCCGGATCAGGCCGTGCAGGACAGTTTCGATGACCTGCGGGCGCACCAGCTGGCGGTCATGGCCGGTGTGGAAGCGGCCATCAAGCACCTGCTGGGGCGCTTCGAGCCCACTGAACTGGAAGCTCGCATGGCTCGCCCCGGCGGCCTGGGCAACCTGTTCAGCGGCTCGCGCCAGGCGCAGAACTGGCAGCAGTTCACTGCACTCTACAAACAGATTTCCCAAGAGGCCCAGGACGATTTCCAGGACCTCTTCGGTCGTGAGTTCAGCCGCGCCTATGAAGAACACACCCACCGGCTGCGCCGTTCCTGAGCGCGCCTGGAACACCCGAAAAACACGGATACACGGACAGCTGATACGTCATTGAGGACGCAGGATGATTCAACGATTGCTGACATTGGTTGCCATGCTGGTACTGGCGGCCTGTGCCAAGGACACACCACCTCCCGGCGAACCGGCCAAGGAAGCGCCCGGCGCCACGACTGTGGAGCTGCATTTCCAGGCGGTCAGCGGGCTCAACCCCGGGCCTGATGGCCAGAGCACGCCGGTGCGGGTACGGATCTTCGAGCTGAAGAATCCGGCCACCTTCATGCGCGCCGACTACTTCGCCCTGGCGGAGCGGGCGCCGGCTACCCTCGGCCCGGACCTGATCGACCAGGATGAAGTGCTGGTCAAGCCCGGCGACCAGTTCACCCTCAAGCGCACCCTGGACCCGGCCACCCGTCAGGTCGGCCTGCTGGTGGGCTATCGCGAAGTGGACCAGGCCCTGTGGCGGGTCGGGGTCAACACCGCGCAGCGCCTGAGCAACCAATATCAGATCGTCCTCGACGTCCGCGCGGTCAGCGCCGAGCTCGTGGCATCCCCATCCAGCCCTGCCCAATAGGCAATCGGAGCAACCATGTCCTGGAACAATCGCGTGGTCTGGTCGGAAGGCATGTTCATTGGAACCCAGCACTTCCAGCAGCATGACCGTTACCTGGAAAACCTCATCGACGCCCGCAGCCGCCCGCTGTCGACGGGAGCCTGGGGGTTCTCCGAGCTGCGTATCGATCAGGGCCTGCTGGCCCAGGGCAAGCTGGCCATCGTCAGCGCCCGTGGCCTGCTGCCTGACGGCACGCCGTTCAACATTCCCCATGACGACCTGGCGCCCAGCCCGTTGTGCATCGACGACAACCTGCGTGACGGCCTGGTGTACCTGGCGCTGCCCCTCAAGCGCGCCGGCGCCCGGGACACCGTGGACGAGGGCGAAGAGCTGGGCGGTGCCCGCTACCTGAGCCAGGTGCGCGAGGTGCGTGACGACAACGCACCGTTCGAGAACCGCGCGCCGGTGGCCGTGGGCTCTCGGGCCCTGCGCCTGCTCACCGCCCAGGACGGCCTCAGCGACTACGCCGCCATTGGCGTGGTGCGGGTCAAGGAGAAACGCGCCGACCGTGCTCTGGTGCTGGACGACAGCTACATTCCGCCGGTGCTGGACGTGGCCGCGTCCAAGCCGTTGAGCGCCTTTCGCAGCGAGCTGCTGGGCCTGCTGCACCAGCGCGGCGAGGCCCTGGCCGGGCGCGTGGTGGCATCGGGCGCGGGGGGCGCTTCGGAAATCGCCGACTTCATGCTCCTGCAACTGGTGAACCGCGCCCAGCCCCTGGTCAACCACCTGAGCCAGATCAGCCCGCTGCACCCCGAGCGCCTGTTCAGCGAGCTGGTGAGCCTGGCCGGCGAGTTCTCGACCTTCACCCACAGCGCCCGGCGCCCTGAGCAATACCCGCAGTACCAGCACGATGAGCTGGCCATGAGTTTCGCCCCGGTGATGCAGGCCCTGCGTGAAGCGCTGTCGATGCTGATCGACAGCAAGGCAACGCCGATCCCCATCGTCGAGAAAGCCTACGGCGTACACGTGGCGATGCTGGCCGACCGCACCCTGCTGGAGAACGCCAGCTTCATCCTGGTGGTGCGTGCCGACGTGCCGGGCGAAACCCTGCGCGGGCGCTTTGCCCAGCAGAGCAAGGTGGGTTCGGTGGAGCACATCCGCGACCTGGTCAACCTGCAGCTGCCGGGCATCGGCCTGCTGCCGCTGCCGGTGGCGCCGCGGCAACTGCCGTACCACGCAGGCTCGACCTACTACGAGCTGGACCGTGGCAGCGAGCACTGGAAACAACTGGTTCACTCCGGCGGCTTCGCGTTCCACGTCGCGGGAGAATTCCCGGGCTTGAACCTGGCCTTCTGGGCCATTCGAGGATAAGTCGCGATGCATCCTTTCGACGATTCGCCAGGGCAGCCGTCCCCGCCCAACGACCGTACCCAATTCATGCCGCGCCCCGGTGGCCGTGCTCCCGAGCCCGGGCGCCCGGCTGCTGCGCCCGCGCCGTCGCTGGCCATGCCAGCGGCGCCGCTGCCGGCCGGCCAGGCCCGTGGCCTGAACCCCCTGGAAAGCGCCGCGGGCCCGCTGCTGGCCTTGCTCACAAGGTTGCGCAGCACCCTGGCGCACCCGGCGCCGGCCAGCCTGAGGGCGCAACTGCTGGCCTACCTGCGCCAGTTCGAGGAGCGCGCGGAAGCCGCCGGCGTGCCGCGCAACGACGTGCTGCTGGCGCGCTATGCGCTCTGTACTGCCCTGGATGAAGCCGTGCTGAGCACGCCCTGGGGCAGCACCAGCGACTGGGGCAAGCAGAGCCTACTGATCACCGTGCACAACGAGGCCTGGGGCGGCGAGAAGGTCTTCCAGCTGCTGGAGCACTGCCTGCAAAGCCCGCGCGAGCGCCTGTACCTGCTGGAGCTGTTGTACCTGTGCATGTGCCTGGGTTTCGAAGGCCGCTACCGGGTGATGATCGATGGCCGCAGCCAGCTCGAGGCCCTGCGCGAGCGCACCGCGGCCACCATCCGCAGCGCCCGTGGCGAGCACGAGCGCGAGCTGTCGCCACACTGGCGCGGGGTCAGCGTGGCTCGTGACCGGCTGGCCCAGTTCATGCCGCCTTGGGTCGGCATCGCCATCGGCGTGGCCCTGCTCCTGGCGCTGCTGTTCGGCCTGCGCCTGAAACTGGCGGCGGACGCCGAGCCGGTGTTCAAGAACATCCATGCCCTGGGCGAGATCCCGGTGCAGACCCTGGACCGCCCGGTGATCCAGCCGAAGATTGTCGAGCGTCCGCGCCTGGCGGGCTTCCTCGCCGAGGACATCAAGGCCGGGCGGGTGGCGGTGGAAGACGCCGTCGATCGTTCGGTGGTGACCATCCGTGGCGACGAGCTGTTCGCCTCGGCCAGCGCCAGCATCCTCGACGACTACCAGCCGCTGATGCTGCGCATCGCCGACGCGGTGCGCAAGGTCAAGGGCCAGGTGCGGATCACCGGCCACAGCGACAACCGACCGATCGCCACCTTGCGCTTCCCGTCCAACTGGAAGCTGTCCCAGGCCCGCGCCGAGTCGGTGTTGCAGATCCTCGCGGCGAAGACCGGGCAGCCGGAGCGCTTCAGCGCCGAAGGCCGCAGTGACACCGAGCCGCTGGCAACCAATGCCACCGCCGAAGGGCGGGCACGTAATCGTCGGGTAGAAATCAGCGTATTGGCGGAGGGGGTCGAGTGAAGGCGTTTTTCAGTTTTGTGATTCGCTGGGTGATCCCGCTGCTGGGGCTGATCGCCCTGAGCCTGATCATCTGGTTCATTGGCCCGTTGCTGGAGTTCCTGGTACCGGAAGGCCGGCGTTGGGCGCTGATCATTTTCATCTTCGCGCTGTGGATCGGCTACCGGGTGTTTTGCATCATCCAGACCCGTCGGCATGCGGCCAAGGTCTTGCAGAGCCTGGCCGCCGACACCCCGCCGGACCCGGACAGCGTGGCCACTGCCGAGGAACTGGCCGCCCTGCGCCAGCGCATGGACGAAGCCCTGGCGCTGCTGAAGAAGGCCAAGCTCGGCGGTGACGAGCGACGCAATCTCTACGAGCTGCCGTGGTACGTGATCATCGGTCCGCCGGGTTCCGGCAAGACCACCGCACTGGTCAATTCCGGCCTGCATTTCCCCCTGGCCGCCCAGTTGGGCGCCGGTGCCGTACGCGGCGTGGGCGGCACCCGCAACTGCGACTGGTGGTTCACCGACCAGGCCGTGCTGCTCGATACCGCCGGCCGCTACACCACTCAGGACAGCCATGCCACGGTGGACAAGGCAGCCTGGCTGGGCTTTCTCGACCTGCTGAAAACCCAGCGCTCGCGGCGGCCGATCGATGGCGCCTTCGTTGCCATCAGCCTCTCCGACCTGTTGCTCGGCAGCGAAGCGGAGCGCGCTGCCCACGCCGCAGCGATCCGCCTGCGGATCCAGGAGCTGTACACCCAGCTGGGAGTGCGCTTCCCGATCTACCTGATGCTCACCAAGCTCGATCTGGTGCCGGGTTTCATGGAGTTCTTCGACTCCCTGAGCAAGGAAGAGCGGGCCCAGGTCTGGGGCATGACCTTCGCCCTGGACGACGGCAAGAGCGGTGACAGCCCCCTGGCCCACCTGCCGGCGGAACTGGCGGCCCTGGAGCAGCGGCTCAACGAGCGCCTGGTGGAACGCCTGCAGCAGGAACGCGACCCGGCGCGGCGCGACCTGATCTACGGCTTCCCGCAGCAGTTCGCAGCGCTCAAGGAATCCTTGCAGAGCTTCCTGGAAGGGGTGTTCAAGCCCAATGCCTTCGAAGAGCGGGTACTGCTGCGCGGGGTGTACTTCACCAGCGGCACCCAGGAAGGCAGCCCGATCGACCGCCTGATCGGCGCCATGGCCCAGAGCATGAACCTGGACCGCCAGCACCTGGCGCGGCAGACCGGCACCGGGCGCAGCTACTTCATCGAGAAGCTGTTCAGTGCCGTGGCCTTTGCCGAGCGCGGGCTGGTGGGGGTCAACCCCAAGGTCGAGCGCCGGCGCAAATGGATCGCCCGTGGCGCCCTGGCTGGCACCGTAGCCCTGGTGCTGGTGGTCAGCACCTTGTGGATCATCAGCTACAGGGCCAACCAGGCCTACATTGCCCAGGTCGACCAGCGCGTCGGCCCGGTGCGCCAGGACGTGCAGAACCTCAGCCCGGCCCAGCGCGATGTGCTGGCGGTGCTGCCGCTGCTCAACGCCACCCGCCACCTGGCCGGCGACGCCCCGGGCTGGGCCGAAGGCCTGGGCCTGTACCAGGGCGACATGCTCGAAGCCGAGTCCGCCAGCGTCTATCGCAAGCTGTTGGTGGCGGTGTTCGCCCCACGGCTGATGACCCGCATCGAAGAGCAACTGCACAGCGGCGGCAACTCGGACTTCCTCTACGAGGGGCTCAAGGCCTACCTGATGCTGGCGGACAGCGAGCACTACGACCCGGACTTCATCAAGGCCTGGATCACCCTGGACTGGGATCACACCTTGGCCCGCGACCTGCCGCCGGACCAGCGTCAGGCCCTGACCGGGCACCTGCAGGCGCTGTTCGAAAAACACCCACCGAACGCGCGCCTGGACCAGCGCCTGATCGACGACCTGCGCCGCCAGCTGCAACAGCTGCCGGTGGCCCAGCGGGTGTATGACCGGGTCAAGCGCGCCAAGCTGCCGGACGGCGTGCCGGACTTTCGCCTCAGCGAGGCCGGTGGCCGTGACGCCGCGCTGGTGTTCACCCGCAAGAGCGGCAAGCCGTTGAGCGAGCCCCTGAGCGGGCTGTTCACCGCCAAGGGCTACCGCCAGGGCTTCCTCCTGGCCAGCCTCAACCAGGCAGGCACCCTGGCGGAAGAACAGTGGGTGCTGGGTCGCGATCAGGCCGACCAGCAGAACGTCGCCAGCCTTGCCGCCGACGTGCGCCGCCTGTACTTCCAGGATTACCTGCGCCAGTGGGACGCCTTGCTGGCGGACATCGACTTCGTGCCGATCACCAGCGTGGCCCAGGCCGCCGACGTGCTGCGGATTCTGTCCGGGCCCACTTCGCCGCTGAAGAAACTGTTGGTGGCCGTGGCCAAGGAAACCGACCTGCAACAGGAAGAACGCCTGCTGGCGGCCCAGGGCCAGAAGGTCGAGGGCGGTGTGGACCAGCTCAAGCAACGCCTGGGTACCCTGCTGGGCCAGGAACAGTCGGCCAACCCGGCTGCCGTGGCCAGCAGCGAAGACCCGGTGAGCGCGCACTTCGCCGAACTCAACAGCCTGGTGAGCAAGGGCGAGGGCGAGCCGGCGGCCATCGACGGCCTGCTGGCGGACATGAACGCCCTGTACGTGCAGGTCAGCGCCATGGTCGGGGCCAGCGGCGACGCGCTGCTGGGCGAGGCCAAGAACCAGGCCAGCGCCGCTGCGGCGCGGGTCAGCCTGACCGCCGAGCGCCAGCCTCCGGTGGTCCAGGGGCTGGTCAAGTCGGTGGTGGGCTCCACCACCAACACCATGATGGGCGGGGTGCGCAACCAGCTGAACGCGGCCTGGGTCAGCGAAGTGGTGAACGTCTATCGCCAGTCCCTGAGCGGCCGTTACCCGATGTCGCCGGGCAGCTCCCGGGACGCGACCCTGGAAGACTTCGGCCAGTTCTTCGGCACCGGCGGGGTGATGGACAACTACTTCCGCAAGTACCTGCAGCCCTACGTCAACACCTCGACCACCACCTGGAGCTGGCAGCCAGGCGCGGCGCAGAAGCTGGGGATTTCCCCTGGCGTGCTGCAGACCTTCCAGCGCGCTTCGAACATTCGCGACGCCTTCTTCCGCTCCAGTGGCGGTACCCAGCCGGCCGTGCGTTTCGAACTCAAACCGGTGGCGATGGACGCCGATATCAGCCAGTTCCTCCTCGACCTGGACGGCCAGCAACTGAGCTACGACCACGGCCCGAGCCGGCCGGTGGCCATGCAATGGCCCAACCCGGGGAGCATCGGCGTGGTGCGCCTGTCGATCATGCCGCCTTCGGCCACCGGGCGTTCCGGGATCACCCTGGATGGCCCCTGGGCCTGGTTCCGCCTGCTGGAGCAGTCGGACCTGACCGCCACCAATTCGCCGGACCGCTTCAACCTGCGGCTACGGGTGGACGGTGCGAGCATTTCCTACGAGCTGCGGGCCAGCAGCGCCTTCAACCCGTTCAAGAGCCGGGTGCTCAGTGGCTTCAGCCTGCCGGAGCGGCTATGACGGCGCCGGGCCTGTACGGCAAGTTGGCCAGCCGCGGCGATTTTGTCAGCCGTGGCCTGCCGCAGAGTTTCATCGGCCCCTGGGACAGTTGGCTGGCGGCGGGGCTGCTGGCCAGCCAGAACGCCCTGGGTGAGCAGTGGCTGAACGCCTACCTGATCAGCCCGTTGTGGCGCTTCGCCCTGGCCCCCGGGGTCTGCGGGCCCCAGGCGGCGGTCGGGGTGGTGATGCCGAGCATCGACCGGGTGGGGCGCTATTTCCCCCTGACCGTGGCTGCGCTGCTGGAGCCCGAGGCTGACCTGGCTTCGTTGGTCGGCGGCCCGGAGCAGTGGTTCGAACAGGTGGAAGAGCTGTTGCTGGCGACCCTGGAAGAGGGCGCCAGTTTCGAAGCCCTGGAAGAGGGCTTGCAGGCCCTGGGCGCGCCAAGCCCGGCCAGCCGGATCGAAGGCAGCCACTACGCCGGCCTGCAGCGGTTTTACGTCAGCGATCCACAGGCCCGGGGCGCGGTACTCGCGGCCCAGGCCTGCGCGGGATCGAGTGCCTGGTGGGGGCGCGGTTCGCAGTACATCAGCCCAATGCTGTTGCGCTGCCAGGGCTTGCCGCCGGCCAGTGAATTTGCGCAATTTTTGCTCGGACAAGAGGGTGCCGTCTAAATGCGTTCAGCGCCGCAACTGTCCTACCAGTCCGCCAGCTACAGCCATGTCGGCATGGTGCGGAAAATCAATGAAGACGCCTGGCTCGAAGCCCCGGAGACCGGCCTGTGGCTGGTGGCCGACGGTATGGGCGGGCACGCCGCCGGGGACTATGTCAGCAGCCTGATCGTCGACAGCCTGCGGGCGGTTCCGGCCGCCGACAGCCTGGACGACTATGTCGCCGCGCTGCGCAACGGCCTGGCCGCGGTCAACGCCGCGGTGCGCGAGGAAACCGCCAACCGTGGGGTGACCATGATGGGCAGCACTGTGGTGCTGCTGGCGGTACGCGGGGCCCGGGCCGTGTGCCTGTGGGCCGGCGATAGCCGCCTGTACCGGTTGCGGGACGAACAGCTGGAAGGCATTTCCCGGGACCACAGCTACGTCCAGGACCTGCAGGACAGCGGCCTGCTCAGCGAGGCCGAGGCGCGGGTGCACCCGCGGGCCAACATCGTGACCCGGGCGATTGGCGTCGAGGCCCAGCTGGAGCTGTCCCAGATTGACCTGCAGGTGCAGGACGGCGACACCTTCCTGCTGTGCAGCGACGGCCTGAACAAGACCGCCGAGGACTTTGAGCTGCGTGACGTGCTCAGCCACAGCGAGCCCAATGACGTGGTGCGCAGCCTGATCCACCTGGGCCTGACCCGGGGCGCTCCGGACAACATCACCGCCATCGTGATCAAGGCCGCAGGACACTGACCATGGACATTCTGATTCCCGGCTTTGACATCCAGGGCGAAATTGGCGAAGGCGCCATGGCCAGCGTGTACCTGGCGACCCAGCGTTCCCTGGAACGCAAGGTGGCACTCAAGGTGATGGCCGCGGCGCTGGCCGCCGACCCGAGCTTCTGCGAGCGCTTCCTGCGCGAGGGCAAGACCCTGGCGCGGCTGTCGCACCCGCACACCGTGACCATCCACGACATCGGCAATGTCGGCGAGCTGTACTACATGGCCATGGAGTACCTGCCCAACGGCACGCTGAAAGAGCGCATCGCCGCCGGGCTGACCCCGGAGCAGGGCCTGACCTATATCCGCCAGATCGCCTCGGCCCTGGGCTATGCCCATGCCCAGGGGCTGGTACACCGCGATGTGAAGCCGGCCAACATCCTGTTCCGCGCCGACGGCACCGCGGTGCTCTCGGACTTCGGCATCGCCAAGTCCCTGGACGACCGCACCCAGTTCACCCAGGCCGGTTTTGCCGTAGGCACCCCGAGCTACATGAGCCCCGAACAGGCTCGTGGCCAGGACATCGACGGCCGCGCCGACCTCTATGCCCTGGGGGTGGTGCTGTATGAAATCCTGGTGGGCGAGCTGCCTTACAACGGCACCGACGCGCTGTCCACAGCCCTGGCCCACCTGACCGAGCCGCTGCCGGAGCTGCCGCTGCACCACGGTCGCTACCAGCACATCCTGCGCAAGCTGCTGGCCAAGGACCCGGCCGAGCGCTACCCGGATGCCGCCGCCTTGCTGGCGGCCCTGGACAACCTGCCGGCCGCCACCGCCGAGGTGGAAGCGACGCTGATCCAGCCCTTGCCGCTGCCACCCCAGGCTGCGTCGCAGCCTGTACCTCAGGGCAACGACCTGGCCGGGCTGACCCCGGTGTCCATCGAGATCCCGCAGCAGGCGCCCCGACCGGCGCCGCGCCGCGAGCCGCCCGAGGAGCCGCCCGCGCCGCCGCGCACGGCCAATCTGCCGCCAGCCGGCAGCGGGCCTTCCGAACAGCGGCGCGGCCCAGTGCTGGCCCTGGCTGGGGTCGCCGTGGCGGTGGCCCTGGCAGTGGCGGGCGCCGGTTATTGGTGGCTGTCGGGCGACAGCCCGGCGCCAGAACCCAAGACCGCCTCGACAGCCGGCACCACGCCTGCGGTGGTGGCGCCCCCGGCCAGTCAGCCGGTGGCCGCGGATGTCGACGGCGGCCAGCGACCGCTGCTGATGCCGGGCAAGAAAACCTTGTTCCAGCGGGTGCTGAGCAAGCCAGGGGCGAGTTTCTCCAGCGAGCCTGGGGCTGCGCCGGGCCAGGCGGTGCCGGCGTTCTCGGTGCTCTACGTGTATCAGCGCAAGAACCTCGACGGCCGCTCCTGGCTGCGCCTGGGGGCCGCCAGTGACGGTCGCAGCGCCGGCTGGTTGCCGGCCGAACAGGTCAGCGACTGGAAGCAGAGCCTGGTGCTGAAATTCACCGAGCGTTCCGGTCGTGCACCGGTGATGTTCGTGCGTCAGGCCAGCGAGCTGGAGCGTTTGTTGGCGGACCCTGCGGCGGCCAAGAACCTGCTGCTCAAGGCACAGAAGAACCCCCAGGACGAACAGCAGGTGCTGGCCCTGGAACCCAACGCCAGCGCGGTGCCACAGGACCAGTTCTACCTGCTGCCGATCTTCGATTCCAAGGAGAGTTTCGACGACAACGGCCAGCCGGTGCAGTTGCTCAATGTGGCTTCCATCGACCCGGGCAACAGCCCGCAGAGCATCAGTGACAGTAGCGGCAAGCGCCTGCCGGCCAATACTCCTCCGGCGGCCGGCGATGCCTTCCGCACTGCGGTGGTGCTGGTGGTGGACACCTCGGTGTCGATGCAGCCCTACATCGACCAGGTGCGCGATGTGGTGCACGAGCTGCAAAGCAAGATCGCCCAGCGCGGCGAGCTGGACAGCGTCAGCTTCGGCCTGGTGGGCTTTCGCAACAACACCAGCAAGACCCCGGGCCTGGAGTACGTGACCAAGACCCTGGTGACCCTGGACCAGGGTCGCGATCCCCAGCGCTTCCAGGAGCTGGTGAGCCAGGTCAAGGCCACCAGTGTCTCCAGCCATTCGTTCAACGAAGACGCCTTTGCCGGCGTGATGCAGGCCGTGGAGGGCATGGACTGGAAGGGCTATGGCGGCCGCCTGATCCTGCTGGTCAGCGATGCCGGGGCGCTGCGCAAGAACGACCCTTACAGCCGCACCCAGATGAACGAGGCGGAAGTGCGCCAGGCAGCCCTGGGCAAGCAGATCAAGATCTACGCCCTGCACCTGCGTACCGATGCCGGCAAGAAGAACCACGCCCAGGCGGAAACCCAGTACCGGGTGCTGACCGCCGACGCCAACCCGAAGATCGGCGACCTGTACATTCCGGTGCCCGGTGGCGATGTGGGCAAGTTCGGCGAGCGGGTCGACGAGATCGGCACGGTGTTCGCCGACCTGGTGCATCAGGTGCGCAGCAACCAGAGCCAGGAAGTCCCGGTGCTGGCGGCGGCGCCGAGCATCACGCAGAAGTCGGCGGCCATCGGCTACGCCATGCACATGGATTTCCTCGGCCGCAAGTCCGCCAGCCAGGCGCCCCAGCTAGTCAGCGCCTGGACCGCCGACCGCGACCTGACCAACCCGGCGCTGCCGGCGTTCCAGGTCTGTGTGATGCTCACCAAGCTGCAACTCAACGACTTGCAGCAGTCGCTGAAACTGATCGTCGACGCGGCGCGCAAGACCCAGACCTCGCCCAAGGATTTCTTCCAGGAAATCGCCAGCGCCAGTGCCTACATGAGCCGCGACCCGTCGGCCCTGCGCAAGGGCGGCAACCTGGCCGACGGCGGCGTGCTGGGGGAATACCTGGAAGGCCTGCCGTACCGCAGCAAGTCGCTGAACATGACCCAGGACCTGTGGCTGTCCCTGAGCGTGGCCGAGCAGGAAGACTTCATCGACGAGCTGGATTCGAAGATCCGCCTCTACGAAACCTTCCATAACGATCTGGCCAACTGGGTGCGCTTCGGTGATGCCGAGCCGGGTGATGCCCTGTACCGCGTTCCGTTGTCGACCCTGCCGTGATGCTCAATCTGGCACAGGTGCACAAGAGCCGCGGCGAGGGTCGCCAACGCTACAGCCTGGTGATCCCCAGGCTGCAACTGCGTGCCGGTGATCAACTGGCGGTGGTCGGCCCCAGCGGTTGCGGCAAGAGCACGCTGCTGGACCTGCTGGCGCTGGTGCTGGCCCCGGATTCGGCGGCGCGCTTCGAGTTCTCCCCGGCCAGGGATGCCATCGACATTGCCGGGATCTGGCGCGGCGACGGCCACAGCGCGCTGGCGCAGTTGCGCAGCCGGCACCTGGGTTATGTGCTGCAGACCGGCGGCCTGCTGGGCTTTCTCGACGTGCGCGCGAATATCAGCCTGCCCCGGCAGTTGCTGGGGCTGGCGGACGAGGGCATTCCCCGGCGCCTGGCCGAGCGCCTGGAGATCGCCGACCAGCTGCACAAGAAACCCGCCGCGCTGTCGGTGGGCCAGCGCCAGCGGGTCAGCTGCGCCCGGGCCCTGGCCCACAACCCTCAGGTATTGCTGGCGGACGAGCCGACAGCGGCCCTGGACCCCTTGAACGCCCAGCGGGTGATGCAACTGCTGGTGCAGCAGTCGCGGGACCAGGGGGTGTGCTGTGTGATCGCCACCCACGACGAACCCCTGGCCCGGGCCAACGGCTTGCAGGTACGACGCATCGCCTGCCAGCGCGACGCCGATGGCGGAGTCACTGCCACGCTTGGGGAGGCCTGCTGATGCGCGCCTCACTGACCGCGGCACTGGCCTGGCAGGACTACCGGGCCGACAGCTGGCTGTCGGCCTGTTCGGTGCTGGCCCTGGTGGCGGTGATCGCCCCCTTGCTGGTGCTGTTCGGGCTCAAGTTCGGGCTGGTGAGCAGCCTCACCGAGCGCCTGGAAAAGGACCCGGCGGTGCGCGAGATCATTCCCCTGGGCGGCGGGCGCTTCAGCGCCGACTTCATCGCCCAGTTGGGGCAGCGTCCGGACGTGGCCTTTGCCTTGCCGCGTACCCGGCAGATCGCCGCCACCGCGGACCTGTCCCGGGGCACGGGGGATATCGGCCTGACCGTGGAAATGCTCCCCACCGCGGCCGGCGACCCCTTGCTCGGGCGCTTGCCGGCGCCCCGGGGCATGAGTGGCGTGCTGCTCAGCCGCACCGCCGCCGAGAAGCTTGGGGTGCAGCCGGGGGACTGGTTGCAGGCGACCTTTGGCCGGCAGGTGGCGGGGCGCAGCGAGGTACAGCGGACCCGGGTCCAAGTGGAGGGCGTTCTGCCGCTGGAGGCCTTTGCCCGGGACGCGCTGTTCGCCCCGCTGGCGCTGCTGGAAGCCGCCGAGGATTACCGCGACGGACGCGCTGTGGCGGCCCTGGGCTGGCTCGGCGATGCCCAGGCAACTGCCGGGCAGCGGGTTTACCCGGCGTTTCGCCTGTATGCCCGCGACCTGGGGGATGTCGAGCCATTGCGTCTGTATTTCGCCGAGCGCGGCCTGCTGGTGTCGACCCAGGCCCAGACCATAGCCCAGGTGCAGTCCTTGAGCCGCAACCTGGCCATCGTCTTCTGGGTGATCGCCGGGCTGGCCCTGGCGGGTGCCTTCGCGGCGATCTTCGCCGGGGCCCTGGCGGCGGTGGAGCGCAAGCGCCGGGAGCTGTCGGTGTTGCGCCTGCTGGGGTTTTCCACCGGTGCGCTGCTGCTGTTCGTGGTGGCCCAGGCGCTGTACAGCGCCGGTTTTGCCGCGCTGTTGAGCGGCGCCCTGTATGGCCTGGCCCAGGCCGGGCTGAATCATTTGTTCATGCAGGCGCCCGGCGAATACGCCAGCCACCTGCTGCCGGCCCATTACGGGCTGGCCCTGTTGGCGACGCTGGGCGTCAGTACCCTGGCCGCCGCGCTGGGCGGCTGGCGGGTGTCGCGCATAGAAGCCTGTGAAGGAATTCGCGATGTATAAGTTGATCAGCACCGTGCTGGCCATGACCCTGGCCGGGGCCGTGTGGGCCGAAGAACCGGCGAACAAGATGGACAACCCCAAGCCGTTGCCGGACGACGTTAGTCTGCCACTGCCCTGCGACGGCGAGATGGTGTTCCGCTACGTCTACGTGCTGGCCCAGGGCACCCTGGACGACCGTGAGGTGAACCTCGGCTACCCCTTCAGCGAGGGCGAGAGCGGTTACCAGCAGTCGTTCATTTCCGGCTATCGCCGGGACTACATCAACGGCCAGTTCACCCTCAAGGACCTGCCTGGCGCCTGGGGCAAGACCATTGGCCCGGCGCTGCCGAAAAGTGGCGCCGGGGTGCCCCTCAAGCCAATGCTGTATTTCATCGGCAAGTACGAGGTCACTGCCCGCCAGTACGCCCAGGTCATGGCCCAGGCCCAGTCCCTGGCCAGCGGTGATCCGGCCCCGGCCTGTGAGGCGCCGGAGGGCCTGCAGGGGCGCCTGCCCAAGGTCAAGCTGTCGCGTTTCGAGGCCGAGCGCTTTGCCGCGGTGTACAGCGCCTGGCTGATGAAGAACCACCGCGACCTGCTGCCGGTCAGCGGCCGTGGCAGTTCCTCGGAAGACGGTGGCCTGGGCTTTGTGCGCCTGCCCACCGAGGTGGAGTGGGAATACGCCGCCCGCGGCGGCCAGGCGGTCAGCCGCCAGGAGCTGGAAGGCCGCCTGTTCCCGCGGCGCGTGGAGGGCAGCGAAGACGACGGCCCGCTGGCGGACTGGGCGGTGTTCAACCAGGTGGCCGGCGGCACCGGCCAGGCCGCGCGCCTGATGCCCATCGGCACCAAGCTGCCCAACCCCATCGGCATGTTCGACGTGATCGGCAACGCCGCCGAGATGGTCCAGGAGTCCTTCCAGCTGGTGCGCGCCGGGCGCCGCCAGGGCACCTACGGCGGTTTCGTAGTCAAGGGTGGCAACTACCTGGAAGGCGAAGGCACGCTGTTCACCGGGATGCGCCGCGAGTACCCGCTGTTTGGCGCCGACGGCACTGAGCAGAGCAACGAAACCACCGGTTTCCGGGTGGCCATCGGCGCGCTGTCGGCGCCCCGTTCGCGCTACAAGGAGCTGTTTGCCCAGTGGCAGAAGGAGGGCCGCCTGGCGTCCCTGACCGATGCCATCGACGACGCCCAGGACCCCACCAAGCGCCTGGACGCCATCATCGCCGCCAGCGTCGACCCGCGCCTGCAGGCGGAGCTGGGGCTGGTCAACGAAGAGCTCAAGCGCAACGTCTCGCTGATCGCCCAGCAGCGCGAGGAAGCGGCCGGCAACCTGATCCAGTCGTCGGCCCTGGTGGCCGAGACCATCAACAACTACAACATCCGCCTGACCAACCTGAAGAAGAGCCAGCAGCAGGCCATCGATGCCAAGGACGAGCCCAGCGCCAAGCTGTTCGCCGAAGCCATCGACAACGGCCGCAGCGCGCTGGACGGGGCGGTGGCGATCTACATCGACAACCTGGCCACGGGCACCCGTTACACCGACGCGGTGATCCAGGCGCAATTTCAACGAATCAAGGAAGAGCTCAATCGCAAGCCGGTGCTCGGCAAGAGCCTGGTGACGCGCGCTACGTTATTCGTTCGCCATGTCGGGAATTATCGCCAGCAACGGCGAGCCGACCCGGCGACGATTTTGAAGGAACTGCTCGCATCGACCGGTCAGAAGTCATGACCGGCCGCTGTCTGTCGAGCCTGGAGGATCTCGGACGACATTGCGTCGCGCCGAGTTGGTCAAACTTAATCGAGATCACGAACATGCTTTTTTCCCGCAACCCATTTGCTTCAACGTCCAAGCGTCACCTGCTGTTGGTTGCCGCCGGGTTCAGCACCGTATTGACCGGTTGCGCGACCTCTCCGGTGTCCAAGGTCGCCTCGACCACCAAGGTCGAGTACTACCCGAGCTGCTACGAGCCGGTGCAGCACCTGCGCGCCACGGATTCGGACATGACCAAGTCGGTGGTCACCGGTGCTGCCCTGGGCGCTGCCGGCGGCGCTTTGCTCGGTGCCCTGACCGGTGACGGCGACCACCGTGGCCGCAACGCCGCCATCGGTGCCGCAGGCGGTGCCCTGGCCGGTGGCGCAGCCGGTTACTACACCGAGCGCCAGAAGCAGATCGCCGACGACAACCAGCGCATCGCTTCCTACGCTGCCGACGTCAACAAGAGCGCGGCCGACATCGACCGCAGCACGGCCTATGCCCGCGCTTCCCAGACCTGCTACCAGCGCGCCTTCGACAGCCTGATCAGCTCCCGCAAGGCCAACACCATCAATGACGTGGAAGGGCGCAAGCGCCTGGCGGAAATCGTCAGCGGCCTGAAGGAGTCCAACGACCTGATCACCGCGGTGAACGGCCGTGCCAGCGAAGACCTGAGCAAGTACAACCAGGCCTACGAGCAGGATCTGCAGCAAGTGGGCGTGCAGCGTACCGACGTGGTGAAAGTCGCCACCGCCGATACCACCACGGTGACCACCGGTGGCAAGAGAAAACAGCCACAGAAGGTCAAGCAGCCCAAGCTGCCGACCGTGCCTCAGGAAGCGGTGAGCACCGAGAGGTCGATCCAGGATGCCAAGATCAAGCAGGCCGAGAGCAACAAGGTCGCGACCACCGGCCAGACCCAGGTCAACAGCATGTGCAAGAACCCGGACCTGGGTGACTGGGCACCGGTGCCTTGCCCTAACGTCTGAGTTGGCGATTGTCTGACAAGATGTCGCGATAAGCGTTGAACGCCAGCCGATCTCCGAGCAATCGAACAGATCGGCTGGCGCTCTTCGAGTTACAGGTTAAACTGCGCCGGCCATCCAATAATTCCACTGAGGCGCCGTGCATGAAATTCCGTTTTCTTCTCTGGGTGCTTGGCCTGTTGATGGGCAAAGCCAGCCGCAACAATCCTGCTTTCCAGCAACAGTTGGGTGACAAGGAGCTGGTGTTCCAGCTGCAGACGCTCGACGGCAAGGTTGCTCGGCATTTTTTCGTCAAGGACCAGCGCGTCACCAGCCGTTCGGGGTTCTATCCCGAGCCGGCATTCGCCATCGCCTTCAAGGATGCCGCCTACGGCTTCGCCACCCTGCAGGCGAAGAACAAGCAGTTGGCATTCATGACCGGTATTCAGGACAAGTCGATCCAGATCAAGGGCAACCCGGCCCTGGTGATCTGGTTCCAGGGGCTGACCAAGTACCTGAAACCGAAAAAGGCCAAGCCCAAGGCTTGACCGGGAAACTTCGCCGGCAAGCCGCCTCCTGCAGGAGTGGGCGGGCCGGCGAATGGACTCAGGCCTGGCTGAACTGCGAAGCCAGTTCCCGCAGCAGTACTTCGGCTTCCAGCACCTTGCTCACCACGTCGTCCGCCTTGTCCCGGGTCAGGCCCAGGCGTTCCAGCAGGGCGTCGGGGATATCCTCGTGGGGCCCGGAGCCGATGCCCCGGCTGCGCAGCAGGCGCACGGCCAGGCACACCAGGTTCGGGTACTCGGCATAGGCGCCGTCGTAGCTCGGGTCGTGCTGGAAGCGCAGGGCGGTGCACAGCTCTTCCGGCATGTCCCAGTAGCGCATCAGCCAGGCGCCGATCTGTTCGCGGCTGATACCCAGCAGGTGCTGTTCGACATAGCTGTGGCACAGGTGCGGGTTGACCTCCAAATGCCGGCAGATCAGCGAGAAGTGCGGCGGGAACACGTGGGCCAGCAGCAGGTAGCCGAAGTTGTGCAGCAGGCCGGCCAGGTAGGTCAGGCCGGCTTCCGGGCGCTGGGCACGGGGCATGGCGCGGGTCAGGCCCTCGATCACCGCGGCGGTGTAGATCGACTGCTGCCAGTAAGGCGTGGCGTGCTGCGGCTGGTCCTTGGGCAGGCTCAGGGTCTTGCCCAGGGCCAGGCCCAGTGCCAGGTTGATCACCAGGTCGAAGCCCAGCACGCGGACGATGGCGTCTTCCACCGAGCGGATCTTGCCGGGCGAGGCGTAGTAGGGCGAGGCGGCCCAGCTGACCACCTGGGCGGCCAGGGCCGGGTCGGTTTCCACCACACCGGTGATGTCGTCGATGGTGGCGTTGGGGTCGACCCGCAGCTTGATGATCTTCTGCGCGGTTTCCGCCAGGGGCGGGATCTCGATGGTGGCTTCCAGGCGCTGCTGGATGCGCCGCGCGGTGAAGGCCTGCATCGCCTGGGAGATCTCCTCGCGGTCATCGTCCGGGCGGTCGAGGTTGGGGCGAATGCTGCTCAGGGGCTCGCCGAAGTTGCCGGCGCTGGCTTTGCTGAGCATGCTCTTGAAGGCTTCGCTGGTGATCTCCAGCAGTACCCCGGGCTCGCCGGAGTTGATCAGCAGGCAGGGCTCGCGCAGCAGGCTTTCTTCGTACAGGCACGGTGAGCTGGTGAGCGCCGGCAGGCCGGGCAGCAGGCTCAGGCTGTGCTTGCCGAGCATGCGCTCCAGGCGTTCGGTGGAAACGGCGGTCAGGCGGCGGCCGGTGAGTTCGGCCAGGCGGTTGAGGTCCAGTAACTGGCTCTGCGGGAACAGCACCATCAGCGCGCCGACGGCGTCGTCCAGCAGTACCGCCTGGACCTTGCGCGCAGCCGGCAGGCCCGGCTGGTCGATCACTTCGTTGTAGCTGATGGCCAGCTTGCCGAGCAGCAACCGGATAACAGACGGAGCGTGTGGGGTTGCAATGTCGAGGGCAACTTCTGTCATGGTCTGGTATCCGTTTTTCTACAATTTGACGAGTATAACCAGCTTGGTTATGGCGAGGGTTCACTAACTGAGTGTTGGTTCACACTTGGCCGTATTGCTGTCCGTGGCGCAGCCAGCGCTCCAGCAACGGGCTGACATGGTCCGGCCAGCGCTCCAGCAGGGCCTGGGCGGCATCGCGTACCGCCGGCAGCAGGTCGGCGTCGCGCATCAGGTCGGCGACCTTGAATTGCAGGAGGCCGGTCTGCCGGGTGCCGAGCATTTCCCCGGGGCCGCGCAGCTCCAGGTCCTTTTCGGCGATGACGAAACCGTCGTTGGTTTCACGCATGATGCCCAGGCGCTGGCGACCGATCTGTGAAAGCGGTGGGTGGTAGAGCAGCACGCAGTGGCTGGCGGCGCTGCCGCGCCCGACCCGGCCGCGCAGCTGGTGCAACTGGGCCAGGCCCAGGCGTTCGGGGTTTTCGATGATCATCAGGCTGGCATTGGGTACGTCGACCCCGACCTCGATCACCGTGGTGGCCACCAGCAGTTGCAGGTTGCCGGCCTTGAACTCGGCCATCACCGCGGCTTTCTCGGGGGCCTTCATGCGGCCGTGGATCAGCCCTACGCGCAATTCGCCCAGGGCGCTGGAAAGGTCTTCGAAGGTGGTTTCCGCGGCCTGGCAGGTCAGTTCCTCGGACTCTTCGATCAGGGTGCAGACCCAGTAGGCCTGGCGCCCTTCCGCGCAGGCGGCGCGTACCCGCTCGATGACTTCGATGCGCCGGCTGTCGGTCACCAGCACGGTGTTCACCGGGGTGCGACCGGGAGGCAGTTCGTCGAGGATCGAGGTGTCCAGGTCGGCGTAGGCGCTCATGGCCAGCGTTCGTGGGATCGGCGTGGCGGTCATGATCAACTGGTGCGGGCACAGGCGGCCGCCCACGCCTTTCTGGCGCAGGGCCAGGCGCTGCTGCACGCCGAAGCGGTGCTGTTCGTCGATGATCACCAGGGCCAGGTTCTTGAACTGCACTTCGTCCTGGAACAGCGCGTGGGTGCCCACCACCATCGGTGCGCCACCGGCAATCTGTTCCAGGGCTGCGCTGCGGGCCTTGCCCTTGAGCTTGCCTGCCAGCCAGGCGACTTCCAGGCCCAGGGGCTCGAGCCAGCGCTTGAAGGTGATGAAGTGCTGCTCGGCGAGGATTTCCGTCGGCGCCATCAGTGCCACCTGGTAGCCGGCCTCCAGTGCTTGCAGGGCGGCCAGGGCGGCGACCACGGTCTTGCCGGCGCCCACGTCGCCCTGGATCAGTCGCAGCATGGGCTCGGGCTGGCTCAGGTCGTAGGCGATCTCGTTGCCCACGCGCTGTTGCGCGCCGGTGGGAGCGAAGCCCAGGTTCTTCAGGTACTTGACCGGCAGTTTCCTGGCCAATGGCAGCACCGGGGCGCGCTGGGAGCGCAGGCTGTCGCGCAGACGCTGCTGGGACAGCTGGTGGGTCAGCAATTCCTCGAACGCCAGGCGGTGCTGGGCCCAGTGGTGCCCCAGGGCCAGTTCGTCGACATCGGCGTCCGCCGGCGGGTGATGCAGGTAGCGGATCGCATCGTCCAGGGGCGCCAGCTGATAGTCCCGGGCCAGCTCTTCCGGCAGCCAGTCGGGCAGGCTGCGCGGGCCCAGCAGGGCCAGGCTCTGTTGGCACAGCAGGCGCAGGCGCTGCTGGGTCAGGCCTTCGGTCAGGGGGTAGATCGGTGTCAGGGTCTGGTCCACCGGCGGCGGCTCGTCGCCGCTGATGGCACGGTATTCCGGGTGGTAGATCTCCAGGCCCGAGGCGCCGGGCCGGGCTTCGCCATAGCAGCGCACACGGGTGCCGCGCTTCAGGCCGTCCTTCTGCGCATTGCTGAAATGGTAGAAGCGCAGGCTCAGGCCGCCGGTACCGTCCTGCAGGCGCACCAGCAGGCTGCGGCGCTTGCCCATGACCACATCGGCGCCACTGACGGTGCCTTCGATCACAGCATCCTGGCCAGGGCGCAGGGCGCCGATCGGCACCACGCGGGTGCGGTCCTGGTAGCGCAGGGGCAGGTGGAACAGCACGTCCTGAAGGTTTTCCAGGCCGACCTTGGCCAGCTTCTCGGCCATGGCTTCGCCGACGCCCTTGAGTGCCGTGACCGGCACTTTCGACAGCTCAGTCATTGCGAGCGCTTAACTCGCGGCGGGCGGCTTGGCCACCGAGCACAGGCGGATCGAGTCGGCGAGGATCTCGATGGCCTTGGGCCGCGGGAAGCTGGCGCGCCAGGCGATGGCCACGGTGCGGAACGGCACGGGCGGGGTCAGGGGGCGGACTTCGATCACCCCGGGGGCGTAGTGATGGCTGTCCACGGCCGACAGCGGCAGGATCGAGATGCCCAGGCCGGAGGCGACCATGTGGCGGATGGTTTCCAGGGAACTGGATTCCACGGTGGTGTGCTTGGCGCCGTCGTTGCCCTTGGTCAGGGTCGGGCAGGCCTCCAGGACCTGGTCGCGGAAGCAGTGGCCTTCGCCCAGCAGCAACAGGCTCTTGTCGTTGAGCAGGTTGGCGTCGATGGTTTCCTTCTTGGTCCAGGGGTGGCCGCTGGGCATCAGCACATAGAAGGGTTCGTCGTACAGCGGCAGGGTCAGGACATCGGCCTCGTTGAACGGCAGGGCGATGATGATCGCGTCGAGCTCGCCGTTGCGCAGTTTGTCGCGCAGTACGTGGGTGAAGTTCTCTTCTATATACAGCGGCATCTGCGGAGCGACCCGGTGCAACTGGGGAATCA
Organism: Pseudomonas protegens CHA0; assembly: GCF_000397205.1. Classification (NCBI taxonomy): domain Bacteria; kingdom Pseudomonadati; phylum Pseudomonadota; class Gammaproteobacteria; order Pseudomonadales; family Pseudomonadaceae; genus Pseudomonas; species Pseudomonas protegens. Next base: position 6,684,130 of record NC_021237.1, on the reverse strand, counting down.
GGTGCGGGAACAGGTAGGGGCCGACGGTGTAGATCGCCCCGACCTTGAGCGGTGCGGTCAGCTGGTTCTTGCCGGCCTGGGCCAGCTCACGGATGCCCTGGGCCTGCTCCAGGACCTTTTGCGCCTGGGCGACGATGGTCTCGCCCACCGGGGTCAGGCGCACGGCGCTCTTGCTGCGCTCGAAAATCAGCACGCCGAGTTCGTCTTCAAGCTTTTTCACGCCGACCGACAGGGTGGGCTGGCTGACATGGCAGCGCTCGGCGGCATGGCCGAAGTGCTGCTCTTGGGCGAGGGTAACGATGTAGCGCAATTCTGTAAGAGTCATAGCGGGCGTCCGTGAGGTTGCGGCCAAGCATAACGGCTGCAATCGATAGACGCACGTTATCAGACCGAGGGTGGAATGCGACACCCGCCAATGCCTGCTTCAGGCGGCACAAACGCGAAGGGCACCTTGAAGGTGCCCTTGCGGTGGATCAGCGGCGGCCGCGGCTGCGGTCGATCTCGTAGTTGTACGAGGCGGTGATTTCCACGCTGCCGTTGTTGAGCATGTCTGCCGGTGGCTTGGGCAGCGGCTGGGCACGACGGATCATGTCCAGGGTGGCCCGGTCCAGATCGGCATTGCCCGATCTGCCTACCAGCTCATAGGACAGCACCTTGCCTTCGGCATCGACGACGAAGCGCAGGGAGTTGGTGCCTTCCTTGCCTCGACGCTGAGCCTCGCTCGGATAGCGCTTGTACTTGGCCAGGTGCGCCTGCAATTCCCCCTGCCAGTTAGCCTTGGCGGCGGCCTGGGCCGGTGACGGGCCAGGGGTCGCAGGAGCGGGCTGCTTGGACGGAGCCGGTGTGACCGGGGCGTCACTGGGCTTTTCCTCGGAAGGCTTTTCCTTGGGCGGCTCAGGCTTGACCACCGGCTTTGGCGGTTGCGGCTTGGGCTTCTGCTTCACCGGCTTGGGTACCGAGATGGTCGGCTTCGGCGCTTCGGCCAGTTTCGGCAACGGCAGTTCTTCCACGGGGGCCGGCGGTTGTGGTGGGGTCACCACTTTCGGCGGCGCCGGTGGAGGCGGCACAGGGGCAGGTGCCAATTCCACCACCATGGCTTGGGGGGGGATGGGCATGGGCTGTGGCTTGGACCAGTTGAGGGCGAGCAGGATCGCCAACCCATGGACGCCCAACACCACCGCCAGGCTACCGCTGTAACGCGTCAGTCTTTGGCGCGTCGTGATCATTTCTTGGCTGCCGTCTCAAGTCCGACCAGGCCGACTTTCAGGTAGCCGGCCGCCCGCAGGGTGTCCATCACACTCATCAGGTCGCCGTAATCCACACCTTTGTCGGCCTGGAAGAAGATGGTCGTGTCTTTCTTGCCTTGGGTCCGGGCGTCGAGGATGGCGCCAAGGGTTTCAGCCTTGACTTCGTCTTCGCCGAGGAACAGGCGCTTGTCGGCCTTGACGCTGAGGAACACCGGTTTTTCCGGCCGCGGCGCCGGTTTGGCGCTGGAGGCGGGCAGGTCGACCTTGATGTCCACGGTGGCCAGCGGTGCGGCCACCATGAAGATGATCAGCAGCACCAGCATCACGTCGATGAACGGCGTGACGTTGATCTCGTGGTTTTCGGCCAGGTCGTCGCCTGCGCCTTCTTTCAAATGCAAGCCCATGGCTGATTACCCCACTTTCACCATGTGCGGTTGTGCGGAGCGCTCGTTCGGCTGGTGATCCAGGTCGCGGCTGACCAGCAGCAGGACCTCGGCCGAGGCGTCGGTGACCTGGGCCTTGTAGCCGGTGATGGAGCGAGCGAAGACGTTATAGATCACCACCGCGGGAATCGCGGCAACCAGGCCCAGGGCGGTGGCCAGCAGGGCTTCGGCGATACCCGGGGCAACCACGGCAAGGTTGGTGGTCTGGGTTTTGGCGATGCCGATGAAGCTGTTCATGATGCCCCACACGGTGCCGAACAGGCCGACGAACGGCGCGGTGGAACCGATGGTGGCCAGCACGCCGGTGCCGCTGCTCATGTTGCGGCCGCAGGCAGCTACCAGGCGCTCCAGGCGGAAGCTGACGCGCTCCTTGATGCCTTCCTTCTCGCGGCTGTTGGCCGAGAGGCGCATCTCTTCCAGGGCGTCGTGCACCAGCAGGTTGGCCAGGGTGCCCTCCTTGGTGGCGGTGGCGCTGGCTTCCTTGAGGGTGGTGGCCTTTTTCAGTGCGGCGATTTCAGTGCGCAGGCGGCGCTTGGCACCCATCAGCTCGAAGCCTTTGGCGATCCAGATGGTCCAGGTGATGATCGAGGCGATGGCCAGGCCGATCATCACCAGTTTCACGATGATGTCGGCGTTCTGGTACATGCCCCACGGCGACAGGTCATGGGCCATGCCCAGGGTGTTGTCGGCCTCCAGGACTTCAGGAGCGTCTTCGCCGATAGCGGGCTGGCCTTCGGCCTGGACTGGCTCGCCGGCCACTGGGGCTGCGGCTGGAGCGGTCGGGTCGGTGGCCGTATGTTCAGCGGCTGGAGCGGTCGCGGCAGGGGCTGCGGCGGTGGCTGGGGCGTGCTGGTCGGCAAAGGCTGCGGTCGGTGCCAGCAGCAGGCTGCACAACAGCGCTGCAACCGCGCTCATGGCGCGCAGCGGGCTTGGGCGTTTGGTTGGCGAGACGGAGAGTTGGTTGCTTGTCATGCTGGCCGGACCTGAGAGGAGAAAAGGGTGAAATGTCCTTCTAGGCCTCGCAGGGCCGAGAACAAAATGGGCGGTTATTATTGCAAGTAATTCTTGTTAACAGAAGTAATAGAGTATCTTTTTTTCCTTGATTGCTAGCCGTTCGTCCAGTGCGAGGGCTAGTCTTGACCTTTCCCAAAGGAGTTTTCTGATGTCCTCCCCCTCTGTATTGATCGCCGGTTGCGGTGATGTCGGGAGTCGCCTGGCGACTCAACTGCTGGCCGAGCAATGGCAGGTTTACGGCCTGCGTCGCAACGTATCGCGCTTGCCACAGGGGGTGGTGGGCATTGCAGGTGACCTGTTCAGCGAGCAATGCCCCGGGCAATGGCCGCAGAAGTCGCCGGACTATCTGGTGTATTGCGCGGCGGCCACCGAGCATGACGAAGCCGGATATCGCGCGGCTTATGTCGATGGTCTGCAGCATGTACTGGGCTGGCTCAAGCAGCGCGGCCAGGCGCCCAAGCGTTTGCTGTTTGTCTCCAGCAGCAGCGTTTATGAGCAGAAGGACGGTGAGTGGGTCGACGAGGCTTCCGTGGCCGAGGCCCAGGCCTACTCCGGACGCATGATGCTGGAAGCCGAGCAGGTGGCTCTGGGCAGCGGTATTCCCGCCACTGTGGTGCGCTTGACCGGCATCTATGGCCCGGGTCGCGAGTGGCTGCTGACCCAGGTGCGCCGGGGTTATCGCGTGGCGATCGAGCCGCCGTTGTACGGCAACCGTATTCACGCGGACGATGCCGCGGGCCTGCTGGCGTTCCTGATCAAGGCGGACCGCAGTGGCACGGCGCTGGATGATTGCTATATCGGCGTGGACGATGCGCCCGCGCCCCTGGCAGAGGTCGTCGACTGGCTGCGCGATTACCTGGGCGTCACCGAATGGGCGGACGATGCCAGCGTGCGTCGTACCGGCAGCAAGCGTTGCAGCAATGCCCGGGCCAGGGCGCTGGGCTGGGTGCCGCGCTATCCGAGTTATCGCGAAGGTTATGCAGCGATTCTGACGACGCAGGGCTAAGCTGCCCGAGCAGCTTGGGGTCGCGGTCGAAGGCTGCGACCGGCTTCCCGAGGGCGTCGCTGCCGACAGGCCGAAGGTCCTGTGGACCTTGTCGCAGCCTGCGGCAGCGGCTACAGGGTAGTTACTGCTTTTCCAGCAACCACTGCTGGCTGCCCGGCGTCAGCGAGGGCACTTCATCCGCCAGGGCGGTATTCACCGCCTGGAAGATCTCCAGCTGTTGATCCTTGCGCACGAAGATCCAGGAGTTGCCCTGGCCGTTGAGCTGCAGCCAGATGCTATCGTTGCCGCCGCTCATCGAGGCGCAGTCGCCAGCCAGGCACAAGGCGTAGCGATCGGCGCCCGGCAGGCCCTGGACGGCGCCGTTTGCCTGGAACTGCACCTCGTTGCCCAGGCCCGGTCCGTTGACGATCTTCCACTTGCCACCCAGATACGCCGAGTACAAGGCGCGCTCGAAGTTGGCGCCTAGCGGCGCGCCTTCGGGGGCGGGGTCTTTGGGGCGGTCGAAGACCTGCTCGGGCTCATTGTCGTTGGCCACTTGCAGCAGTTGCTTGCCGTTGCGCTTCAAGTCGGTGGCGGCGCTGCCATAGAACTCGACTTTTGCAGTGCTGGAACCGTCGCCGATGATCTTGCCTTCGACGGTTTCGAAACCGTTGGTGTAGCGGGCCTGGCCAGCCTTGGTATTGAGCTCCCATTCCAGGTTCGGGCCGTAGGCCTGGAGGGCTTCACGCAAAGGGCCGCCCTTGGAGGCTGCGTCGATCGCTACCTGATTGATCCAGATGCCGCCCACATCGTTTTTGGCGGGGTCGCTGGCACAACCGCCGAGCAGTACGGCGAGCAGCGAAACAGCTAGCGCTTGGCGCATGACGAAATCCTTTCAGAACGAAAACGGCGCAGCCTTGAGGGCTGCGCCGCGGGTGTTACTCGATGACCAGAATGGCATCCATTTCAACCTGTGCACCCTTTGGCAGGGCGGCCACGCCAATGGCGGCGCGGGCTGGGTAAGGCTGTTGGAAATACTTGCCCATGATCTCGTTGACCTTGGCGAAGTGGCTCAGGTCGGTGAGGAAGATGTTCAGCTTGACGATGTCCTTGAACGAACCGCCAGCGGCCTCGGCTACCGACTTGAGGTTTTCGAACACCTGGACGGTCTGGGCTTCGAAGCCTTCCACCAGCTCCATGGTCTTGGGGTCCAGAGGGATCTGGCCGGACATGTAGACGGTGTTGCCAGCCTTGATCGCCTGGGAGTAGGTGCCGATGGCAGCAGGTGCCTTGTCGCTGGTGATAACAGTCTTGGTCATGAATGACTCCTTGTAATGGACGGGCTACGCACGCATGCGGGTGATGCGGATGACCCCGGTCAGGGCGCGCAGTTTCTTGATCACGCGGGCCAGGTGTACGCGGTCGTGCACGCTGACCACCAGTTGGACCACGCTGATGCGACCATCGCGTTCGTCCATGCTGATTTTCTCGATGTTGCCGTCGGCGGCGTTGACGCTGCTGGCCAGCAGCGCGATCAGGCCGCGTTGGTGTTCCAGTTCGACGCGCAGTTCGACATTGAATTCGCCGGTGACATCCTTGGCCCAGGAGAGCTGGATGCACTTTTCCGGGTTATGGCGGATTTCGCTGATATTGCGGCAGTTGTCCAGGTGCACCACCATCCCCTTGCCGGCGGACAGGTGGCCGACGATCGGATCGCCCGGGATCGGCGTGCAGCACTTGGCGTAGCTCAGCACCAGGCCTTCGGTGCCGCGGATTGCCAGCGGGCCTTCCGGGCTTGGCAGCTGTTCGCCTTCGCCCAGCAGGCGGCGCGCCACAACGTAGGCCATGCGGTTGCCCAGGCCGATGTCTTCCAGCAGGTCTTCGATCAGTTCCAGGCGGTATTCCTGGAGAATCGCCTGAATGCGTTCGGCCGGGACCTTTTCCAGGGAGCTGTCGAAGCCGTTGAGCACCTTGTTCAGCAAGCGTTCGCCGAGGCTGATGGACTCGGAGCGGCGCTGCAGCTTGAGAGCATGGCGGATATGAGTGCGGGCCTTGCCGGTGACCACGAAATTCAGCCAGGCCGGGTTCGGGCGCGCGCCCGGGGCGCTGACGATTTCCACTGTGGAACCGCTTTGCAGGGGTTCGGACAGCGGCGCCAGGCGACGATTGATCCGGCAGGCGATGCAGCTGTTGCCGACGTCGGTGTGAACCGCGTAGGCGAAGTCCACCGCGGTGGAGCCTTTGGGCAGCTCCATGATCCGGCCTTTGGGCGTGAACACGTAGACTTCGTCCGGGAACAGGTCGATCTTCACGCTCTCGATGAATTCCAGGGAGTTGCCGGCGCGTTGCTGCATTTCCAGCACGCCCTTGACCCATTGGCGGGCGCGGGCGTGAGTGCCTTTGGGTTGTTCGTCGCCACTGGATTTGTACAGCCAGTGGGCGGCGATGCCGTTATTGGCCATTTCTTCCATTTCCCGGGTACGAATCTGGATCTCGATCGGTACTCCGTGCATGCCGAACAGCGTGGTATGCAGCGACTGATAGCCGTTGGCCTTGGGAATGGCGATGTAGTCCTTGAAGCGTCCCGGTAGCGGCTTGTACAAATTATGTACAGCGCCGAGTACGCGATAGCAGGTGTCTACCTTGTCGACGATGATGCGGAACGCATAAACGTCCATGATCTCGTTGAAGGCTCGACGCTTGCCGCGCATCTTCTTGTAGATGCCGTACAGGTGCTTCTGGCGACCGCTGACCTCGCCCTGGATGCCGTCGATGGCCAGGCAGTGGCTGAGGGATTCCTCGATCTTGTTGACGATTTCCTTGCGGTTGCCCCGGGCGCGCTTGACCGCCTGGTAGATCCGCGCGGAACGCATCGGGTGCATCGCCTTGAAGCCCAGGTCTTCGAATTCGATGCGGATGGCGTGCATGCCCAGGCGGTTGGCGATGGGGGCGTAGATCTCCAGGGTTTCCTTGGCGATCCGCCGACGCTTTTCGCCGGAAAGTACTTCCAGGGTGCGCATGTTGTGCAGGCGGTCGGCCAGCTTGACCAGGATCACGCGAATGTCGCGGGCCATGGCCATGGCCATCTTCTGGAAGTTTTCCGCTTGGGCTTCGGCCTTGGTTTCGAAGTTCATCTGGGTCAGTTTGCTGACCCCATCCACCAATTCGGCCACGGTTTCGCCGAACTGCGCGCTGAGCGCTTCCTTGGCGATGCCGGTGTCTTCGATGACGTCATGCAGCATCGCGGCCATCAGGCTCTGATGGTCCATGTGCATGTCGGCAAGAATGTTCGCTACCGCGAGTGGGTGCGTGACGTACGCCTCGCCGCTGCGACGGCGTTGACCGTCATGGGCTTGTTCGGCGTAGAAATACGCTCGGCGGACCAGATTGACCTGGTCCGTGCCGAGATAGGTCGATAAGCGATCGGCGAGGGCGTCTATGCTCGGCATGATGTCTCCTGCCGTAAGCTGTGATCCCGCGCCGTGCTACGTCGACCAGGCATAGGCTCAGACGGCCTCGTTGGACTCGTCCTCGAAAGCAGCGAAAAGCGGCTCATCTTCAACGATTTCGGCTTCGGCGATGGCTGCGTAGTCGATCAGGCCTTCAGCGATTTCGCGCAGGGCGACAACGGTAGGTTTGTCGTTTTCCCATGCTACTTTCGGCTCTTTGCCGCCGGTGGCCAGTTGACGGGCACGCTTGGTAGAGAGCATGACCAGCTCAAAGCGGTTATCCACGTGTTCTAGGCAGTCTTCAACGGTTACGCGGGCCATGGTCTTCCTCGTAGCAAATGCAATATGCGCGCTGCCCGGATGGGCGAGCGGACTCGACAGTTTAAAAAATCACCAGCGTTAAGGGAAGCGCTGATTTTTTAACCAAGCCCTTCAACGCGCTGCAAGTGCCAATGTAAAGCGCTTGCAGCGGTTTTGGGAAGTGCTGTTTTAACCCAGGAGTTCAGCCAGCAATTTGCCGAAACGCTGCTGCTGGCGTTTCTGTTGCAGCTGATTGGCGCGGAAAATCGCCTTCAGGTCGCCCAGTGCGTGGGCGAAATCGTCGTTGATGATCAGATAGTCGTAGTCGACGTAGTGGCTCATTTCGCTGACGGCTTCGCGCATCCGCCCGTCGATGACCTCGTCACTGTCCTGCCCACGGTTGGTCAGGCGCTGGTGCAGGGCTTGCAAGGACGGTGGCAGGATGAAGATCGAACGGGCCTGGGGCATCAGCTTGCGTACTTGTTCCGCGCCTTGCCAGTCGATTTCCAGAATCAGATCGTGGCCTGCGTCCAGGGTTTGCTGCAGGTGGCTTTGCGAGGTTCCGTAGAGGTTGCCGAACACTTCGGCGCGCTCCAGGAAGTCCCCGTGCTCACCCATCTTCACGAACGTCTCGCGGGAGACGAAGTGATAGTTCACGCCGTCCACCTCACCGGGGCGCATGGCACGGGTGGTGTGGGAGACCGAGACGCGAATCTCCGGTTTGGCGTCGGTCAGGGCCTTGACCAGGCTGCTCTTGCCCGCGCCCGACGGCGCGGAAATGATGTACAGGGTGCCGGTGCTGTGGGTCATGTCAGTTGCCTTACTCAATATTCTGCACTTGTTCGCGCATCTGCTCGATCAACACCTTGAGGTTGACCGCAGCTTGGGTGCTGCGCGGGTCGAAGGCCTTGGAGCCCAGTGTGTTGGCTTCGCGGTTGAGTTCCTGCATCAGGAAGTCCAGGCGCCGCCCGGCCGCGCCGCCGGACTTAAGCACGCGACGTACTTCAATGATGTGGGTGCTCAGGCGGTCCAGTTCTTCGGCGACGTCGCTTTTCTGTGCCAGCAGCACCATCTCCTGTTCGAGACGGGTCGGATCCAGCTCGGCCTGCATGTCGGCGAAGCGGTCGAGGATCTTCTGGCGCTGGGTCGCGAGCATCTGCGGGACCAGTTCACGCAGGGTCGCCACGTCTTCCTCGATGGAGGACAGGCGTTCGTCGATCAGCCTGGCCAGTTCGGCGCCTTCCCGTTCGCGGCCGTTCTTCAGTTCCTTCAAGCCCTGGTTGAACAGGGCCAGGGCGTCACTGTTCAAGGCTTGCGGGTCAGTGGCGTCGGCCACCAGTACGCCCGGCCAGGCCAGGACTTCCAGCGGGTTGAGCGCGGCCGGCTGCTTGATCAGGCTGGCGACGGACTCGGCGGCGGCGACCAGTTGCGCGGCGCGCTCGCGATCCACCTGCAGCGGTTTGCCGGCGGTTTCCTCGATGAAGCGCAAGGTGCACTCGACCTTGCCGCGGGACAGGCCCTGGCGCAGGGCTTCGCGGACCGCGCCTTCAAGGTCGCGAAAGGCTTCCGGCAAACGCAGGTGCGGCTCCAGGTAGCGGCTGTTGACCGAGCGCAGTTCCCAGCTCAGGGTGCCCTGAGTGCCTGCCCGTTCTACCCGGGCGAAGGCGGTCATGCTGTGCACCATGGAGGTACCTCCGATTCAGCGCCGGCACCAACCGTGAGGGGGTTGGGCGGGCCTGATAAAGATGAATTGAAGCCGACAGGCTGCGAAGGCGCAGGATTGTAGCGCAGTGCGGTCGGAGCCCCCAAACCCTGGTGCTGCCAATGCATTGCAGCTCGTCGCAACAGGACTCATCCGCGGTGTAAATGCTCCTTTGACCTTTTTAGGCGTGCCCTGGCGCGGTTGCGGGCTTTATAATGCTCGGCAGTTTTCCGTCCCCGTACAGGTGTTCCCCTATGAAACGTCCAAGTGGTCGCGCCGCCGATCAGCTCCGCTCGATCCGCATCACCCGCAACTACACCAAACACGCCGAGGGATCTGTACTGGTCGAGTTCGGTGATACCAAAGTGATCTGCACGGTCAGCGTCGAGAACGGTGTGCCGCGCTTCCTCAAGGGCCAGGGCCAGGGTTGGCTGACTGCCGAGTACGGCATGCTGCCGCGGGCTACCGGCGAGCGTAACCAGCGCGAAGCCAGCCGTGGCAAGCAGGGCGGTCGGACCCTGGAGATCCAGCGCCTGATCGGCCGTTCGCTGCGCGCCGCACTGGACATGTCCAAGCTGGGCGACGTCACCCTGTATGTCGATTGCGACGTGATCCAGGCCGACGGCGGTACTCGTACCGCATCGATCACTGGCGCCATGGTGGCCCTGGTCGACGCCTTGAAAGTGATCAAGAAGCGCGGTGGCCTGAAAGGCGGCGATCCGCTGAAGCAGATGATCGCCGCGGTATCCGTTGGCATGTACCAGGGCGAACCGGTCCTGGACCTGGATTATCTGGAGGACTCGGCTGCCGAAACCGACCTCAACGTTGTGATGACCAGCACCGGTGGTTTCATCGAAGTGCAGGGCACTGCCGAAGGTGCGCCGTTCCAGCCGGCTGAACTGAATGCGATGCTGGCCCTGGCCCAGCAAGGCATGAACGAGATTTTCCAACTGCAGCAAGCCGCGCTCGCCGATTGATGGGCGCAGGTCTTCAGCAAGGAGAGCACCATGAGTGATGAACAACTGCCGCTGCCTACGCCGAGCCACGAAGTCCGGCAATGGGCGATGTTTTGTCACCTGTCCGCCTTACTGGGGATCTGGGTTCCTTTCGGCACACTGATCGGACCGTTGATTCTCTGGCAGATGAAGCGCGAAACCGATCCCTTTATCGATGCCCAGGGCAAGGAAGCACTGAACTTCCAGCTAACCGTCGCCATTGCGTCGGCGGTGTGCTTCCTGTTGATGATCGTGGTGATCGGGTTCTTCATGTTCGGCCTGCTGGCGATCGGAGCCCTGGTGCTGACCATCATCGGCGGAGTCAAGGCTGGCGAAGGGGTGCCTTATCGCTACCCCTTCACCTGGCGCCTGATCAAGTAGCTCGAGCAAGCACAAAAAAGCCGACAGCGATGTCGGCTTTTTTGTGGCGGTGAAAGGACGCTTAGATGGTCAGCGTCCAGTCATAGTCCACGATCAGCGGTGCGTGCTGCGAGAAGCGTGGCTGGCGCGGCAGGCGAGCGCTGCGGACAAAGCGACGCAGGCCGGGAGTCAGCAACTGGTAGTCGAAACGCCAGCCCAGGTTCAGCATCTCGGCCTGTTCGTTGTCCGGCCACCAGCTGTACTGGTCGCCTTCACGGCTGACTTCACGCAATGCGTCGACATAACCCATGTTGCCAATGATCTCGTCCATCCAGGCACGTTCAGGTGCCAGGAAGCCCGGAGATTGCTGGCTGTCGCGCCAGTTCTTGATATCCAGCTTCTGTTGCGCCACGTACAGCGAGCCACAATAAATGTACTCGCGACGTTTGCGCCGCTGTTTATCCAGATAACGGGCGAAATCGTCCATTAGCTTGAACTTCTGGTTCAAGTCTTCATCGCCGTTCTGCCCTGATGGAAGCAGCAAGGTCGCGATGCTGACCTTGTCGAAATCGGCTTGCAGGTAGCGCCCGTAACGATCGGCTGTCTCGAAGCCGAGGCCGCTGATGACCGCCTTCGGCTGCAACCGCGAATACAAAGCCACACCGCCTTGGGCAGGGACTTCGGCATCGCAGGCATAAAGGAAGTAGCCATCCAGTTGGAAGGCTGGGTCGTCCAGTTCAAAGGCAGAGGCGCGGGTGTCCTGCAGGCAGATGACGTCGGCATTCTGTGCCTGCAGCCAACTGAGCAAACCACGCTCCACTGCAGCCTGAATACCATTGACGTTCACACTGATGATCCGCATAAATGGCCCCAAAAATCACGTGCGTGTATGATACCCGAGCTCTACCTAATTAGCTAAATCCGTGGTATCTGGGGTTTTTTCATGCAGGCGTATCAGCGCGATTTCATTCGTTTTGCCATCGATCGCGGGGTTTTGCGCTTCGGTGAGTTCACCCTGAAGTCCGGGCGCACCAGCCCTTACTTCTTCAATGCCGGCCTGTTCAACAGCGGTTCGGCGCTGGCCCAGCTGGGGCGTTTCTACGCCGCGGCAATCGTCGAAAGCGGCATTCCCTTCGATGTGCTGTTTGGCCCGGCCTATAAAGGCATTCCTCTGGCGGCGGCCACTGCGGTGGCGCTTGCCGAGCATCACCAGCGCGATCTGCCCTGGTGCTTCAACCGCAAGGAAGCCAAGGCTCACGGCGAAGGCGGCAGCCTGGTGGGGGCTCCCTTGACCGGCGATGTGCTGATCATCGACGACGTGATCACCGCCGGTACGGCGATCCGCGAAGTGATGCAGATCATCGAGTCCCAGGACGGCGCCAAGGCGGCCGGGGTGCTGATCGCCCTGAACCGTCAGGAACGCGGCAACGGCGAGTTGTCGGCGATCCAGGAGGTCGAGCGTGACTTCGGCATTCCGGTGGTGAGCATTGTCTCCCTGACCCAGGTCCTGCAGTTCCTGGCGGATGATCCGGCGCTCAAGCAGCATCTGCCAGCGGTGGAAGCCTACCGCGCGCAGTACGGAATCTGACCTGTAGGAGCCGGCTTGCCGGCGAAGAGGCCTTTGGGCCTTGAGTTGCCCGCGTGAGTGCCTTCGCCGGCAAGCCGGCTCCCACAAAGATTGCGTCGATAAAAAAGCCCCCGCCCGGGATCCCGGGCGGGGGCTTTTTTGTGCCTGGTGCTTAAGGGCGCTTGCGGTTGCTGATCAGGGTGCCGACACCCGTATCGGTGAAGATCTCCAGCAAAATCGCGTTGGGCACGCGACCGTCGATGATCAGCGAACTGCCGACCCCGCCTTGCACGGCTTCCAGCGCGCAGCGGATTTTCGGCAGCATGCCGCCGTAGATGGTGCCGTCGGCGATCAGTTCGTCGACCTGCTGGGTGCTCAGGCCGGTGAGGACCTTGCCCGACTTGTCCATCAGGCCGGCGATGTTGGTCAGCAGCATCAGCTTTTCGGCTTTCAATGCTTCGGCCACCTTGCCAGCCACCAGATCGGCGTTGATGTTGTAGGACTCGCCGTTGGCGCCGACCCCGATCGGTGCGATCACCGGGATGAAATCACCCTTGACCAGCAGGTTCAGCAGGTCGGTGTTGATCCCGACCACTTCGCCCACATGGCCGATATCGATGATTTCCGGGGTGGTCATTTCCGGCGTCTGGCGGGTCACGGTGAGTTTTTTCGCCCGGATCAGCTCGGCATCCTTGCCGGTCAGGCCGATGGCGCTGCCGCCGTGACGGTTGATCAGGTTGACGATGTCCTTGTTGACCTGGCCACCGAGGACCATCTCCACCACGTCCATGGTTTGCGCATCGGTCACGCGCATGCCATCGACGAAGTGGCTTTCAATGGAAAGGCGCTTGAGCAGGTCACCGATCTGCGGGCCGCCACCGTGCACCACCACCGGGTTGATCCCGACAGCCTTCATCAGCACGATGTCGCGGGCGAAGCCGGTTTTCAGCTCCTCGCTTTCCATAGCGTTGCCGCCGTACTTGATCACCAGGGTCTTGCCGACATAGCGGCGAATATAAGGCAGCGCTTCGGATAGGACCTTGGCGGTATTGGCGGCGGCATCGCGTTCGATGGTCATTCAGGGCTCCGGTGCTTCAAACAATCAAAACGGTAGTTGGAGATCAGGTGCAACACGTTTCAGCTGGGTGTGGAACACATCCTTGATGCGCTGCAGTTCGGCTGCATCATCAGCCTCGAAGCGCAGCACCAGCACAGGGGTGGTGTTGGAGGCGCGAACCAGGCCCCAGCCCTTGGCATAGTCGACCCGCACCCCGTCAATGGTGGTCAGGTCGGCGCCTGCACCCCACTGCGCGTCGTGCAGGGCGTCAATGATGCTGAATTTGCTCTCTTCGGTCACATGGATATTGATTTCCGGCGTAGAAATATCGTTCGGGAAGGTGGCGAACAACTCTTCCGCGGTGGATTTTTCCTTGCTGAGGATCTCCAGCAACCGTGCGGCGCTATAAATGCCGTCGTCGAAGCCGAACCAGCGTTCCTTGAAAAACACATGGCCGCTCATTTCGCCGGCCAGTAGAGCGCCGGTCTGTTTCATTTTCTTTTTGATCAACGAGTGACCGGTCTTCCACATTAGCGGGCGACCGCCATATTCCTTGATCAGCGGAATCAGGCGTCGGGTGCATTTGACGTCGAAGATGATCTCCGCATCCGGGTTGCGCGCCACCACGTCCTTGGCGAACAGCATCAGCAGGCGGTCGGGGAAGACGATGCTGCCGGTGTTGGTCACCACGCCGACACGATCGCCGTCGCCGTCGAAGGCCAGGCCCAGGTCGGCGCCGGTTTCCTTGACCTTGGCAATCAGGTCCTCGAGGTTCTCGGGCTTGCCCGGATCCGGGTGGTGGTTGGGGAAGTTGCCGTCCACTTCGCAGAACAGCGGGATCACTTCGCAGTTCAGGGCTTCGATCAACTGTGGGGCAATCACCCCGGCGGCGCCGTTGCCGCAATCCACCACGACTTTCAGGCGGCGGGCCAGCTTGACGTCACGGATGATCTCCTCGGCGTAGCGCGGCAGGATGTCGACCTGGGTGACGCTGCCCTGGGCGCTGCTCAGGTTGTTGCTCTTGAGGCGCTCGTGCAGGGCCTGGATCTGTTCATTGGCCAGGGTGTCGCCGGCGATGACGATCTTGAAACCGTTGTAGTTCGAGGGGTTGTGGCTGCCGGTGAGCATTACGCCGGACTTGCCGGCCAGTACGTTGGCCGCGTAATACAGGGCCGGGGTCGGCACCAGGCCGACGTCGCTGACGTGGCAGCCGCTGTCGTGCAGGCCCTGGATCAGTTGCGCCACCAGTTCCGGCCCGGACAGGCGGCCATCGCGGCCCACGGAGACGTTCGGTTCACCCTGGGCCAGGCTCTGGGAGCCGATGGCGCGGCCGATCCAGTAGGCGGTTTCAGCAGTCAGGGTTTGCGGTACAACGCCGCGGATGTCGTAGGCGCGGAAGATGCTGTCGGGGAATTTCGGGGCGACTTTAGCTGCGTTGCTCATCACTGAGGGTGCTCCATCTGAAGGGGTGCAGTACGGCCGTGAGAGGACAGGCCGGCAGGCTCAAACTGAAGGGTATGACGGCGTTTTCAGCATAGAGTTCGTACTGCGAAAGTGCCATCTGACGGGCTCCGTCCCCTCCGGAACCGGTCAGCAGCCCGGCCTGGCGGGGGCCAGGCACCCTGCAAAAAAATGCTGGTCCTCGGTCCTTGATTGCTCTCGCAAGGGGGCGGAGCAGGCAGGCTGCCCACTCCGAGAGGCAGATCAGTGGCTGCCGGAGTGGCCGAAGCCACCTGCGCCGCGCTGGCTTTCATCAAAGGCTTCGACCACTTCGAAATGCGCCTGGACCACAGGCACCAGCACCAGTTGGGCGATGCGCTCGCCGACGGCGATGTTGAAGGCGGTCTGGCCACGGTTCCAGCAGGACACCATCAGTTCGCCCTGGTAGTCCGAGTCGATCAGGCCCACCAGGTTGCCCAGCACGATGCCGTGCTTATGGCCCAGGCCGGAGCGCGGCAGGATCAGCGCTGCCAGGCCCGGATCGCCAATGTAGACCGACAGCCCGGTAGGGATCAGCAGCGTCTGGCCTGGCTCCAGAAGGGTGTCTTCCTTGAGCATGGCTCGCAGGTCGAGGCCGGCGGAGCCCGGCGTGGCGTACTGCGGCAGAGGGAATTCGTTGCCGATGCGTGGGTCGAGGATCTTGGCTTGTAAAGCGTGCATGCGAGTTAAACCTGGTTCAGCCGTTCGGCGATAAAAGAGATCAGCTGGCGGGCAATCTTGCCCTTGCTGGTCTGGGCGAAGAGAGTTGCGTGCAACTCCCGGTCAATCACGCTGCAGGCGTTTTCCTCGCTGTTGAAGCCAATGCTCGGGTTGGCAACGTCGTTGGCGACGATCAGGTCGAGGTTCTTGTCCTTCAATTTGCGTGCAGCGTAGTCGAGCAAGTTTTCGGTTTCTGCGGCGAAACCGACACTGAAAGGCCGATCCGGACGGCTGGCAATGGTGGCCAGGATGTCCGGGTTGCGCACCATCTGCAGCAACAGGCCGTCACCTTTCGTAGGGTCTTTCTTTAATTTTTGTGGGGCGACGACTTCCGGTCGGTAGTCCGCGACCGCCGCAGAGGCGATGAAAACGTCGCATGGGATCGCCGACTCACAGGCCGCGAGCATGTCCCGGGCGCTGACAACGTCGATCCGCGTGACTCTATCGGGGGTTGGCAGGTGTACCGGCCCAGTGATCAGGGTCACCCGGGCACCGGCTTCAACCGCGGCCTCGGCCAGGGCGAAGCCCATTTTTCCTGAGCTATGGTTGGTGATGTAGCGCACCGGATCGATGTTTTCCTGGGTCGGCCCGGCGGTAATCAGCAGGTGCTTGCCGGTCAGCGCCAGATGCTGGAAACAATCGGCGGCGCACTGGGCCAGGTCGTTGGCCTCCAGCATGCGGCCCAGGCCGACATCGCCACAGGCCTGGCTGCCGGAAGCCGGGCCGAAGACCTTCAGGCCACGGCTTTGCAGCAGTTGGGTGTTGGCTTGGGTGGCAGGGTCGCGCCACATGGCCTGATTCATCGCCGGGGCGATGGCGACGATGGCATCGGTGGCCAGCACCAGGGTGGTCAGCAGATCGTCGGCAATGCCCTGGGCCAGGCGGGCAATCAGGTCCGCGGTGGCCGGCGCGATCAGCACCAGGTCGGCCCACTTGGCCAGCTCGATATGGCCCATGGCGGCTTCGGCAGCCGGGTCCAGCAGGTCGAGGTGGACCGGGTGCCCGGAGAGCGCTTGCATGGTCAGCGGGGTAATGAATTCACTGCCGCCCCGGGTCATGACCACGCGCACTTCGGCGCCCTGGTCGAGGAGTCGGCGAACCAGCTCCGCGCTCTTGTAGGCGGCAATGCCGCCGCCGACGCCGAGCACGATGCGTTTCCGATACAGCCGCTGCATAGGCCTGTCTTTCCGTTCAGTGATTGCTGCGTGGCATGCCCCCTCCCCAGGTGAAATACCACGCAAAAAAGAGGGGGCTAAGATAGCACAGCGCCCGCTGTCGAACAGCGGCGCCATGCACAGGGAGGTGTGATGAGTATTCGTGACTGGCCCGCGGCGGAGCGTCCGCGGGAACGGCTTCTGGAGCAGGGCGCCATCAGCCTTTCCGACGCCGAGCTACTGGCTATTTTCCTGCGCACCGGGGTGGCCGGTAAAAGCGCGGTGGACCTGGCGCGGCATCTGTTGCGGCGCTTTGGCAGCCTGCGCAGGCTGCTGGAGGCCGATCAACTGACCTTCACCCGCCAACTGGGGCTGGGCCCGGCCAAGTACGCCTTGTTGCAGGCGGTGCTGGAAATGGCCCGACGGCATCTGGCGGAGAAACTGCATCGCCAGTCCGCGTTGGAGAACCCGCTGGTGGTGCGCGATTACCTGAAGTCGATGCTGCGCCACGAGCCCCATGAAGTGTTCGGTTGCCTGTTTCTCGACACGCGGCATCGTGTACTGACCTTCGAAGTGCTGTTTCAGGGCTCCATCGACAGCACCACGGTGTACCCGCGGCAGGTGATCAAGCGCGCCCTGGCGCACAATGCAGCGGCGGTGATCCTCTGCCACAACCACCCGTCAGGCATTTGCGAGCCCAGCCCGGCCGACCGGGTAGTGACCCGACGTTTGCAGGAGGCACTGGAGTTGATCGATGTGCGGGTGCTGGACCACTTCATCGTGGGGGAGGGCGACCCGCTGTCGATGGCCGAGTACGGCTGGATCTGAATGCGGCCGGCTTCAAGGCCTGGGTGGGCCTTGAAGCCGGCCGGCAGTTCACTTGATGCTGACTTTCGAATAGTCCTGGCGCCCGAAGGGGCTCACCTGGTAGCCCTCGACCTGCTTGCGAGTCAGGGCGAAAGCGGTCGGGTGTGCCAGGGGCAGCCACAGCGCCTGCTGCTGGATCTGGGTCTGGGCCTGTTGGTACAGCTTGCTGCGCACACCCTGTTCGCTGGTGGTCTTGCCGGCCGTGATCAGCTTATCCAGGTTCTGGTCGCAGTAGCGGGCGAAGTTGGTGCCGGACTTGACGGCGGCGCAGGTGAACTGTGGCGAGAGGAAGTTATCCGGGTCGCCGTTGTCGCCAGCCCAGCCCATGAACAGCAGGTCGTGCTCGCCGGCCTTGGCGCGGCGGATCAGTTCACCCCATTCGATCACGCGGATTTCCGCCTGGATCCCCACTTGGGCCAGGTCCGATTGCAGCAACTGTGCGCCCAGGCTGGGGTTGGGGTTGAGCAGGCTGCCAGAAGGGCGGGTCCAGAGGGTGGTCTGGAAGCCGTTCTTCAGGCCAGCCTTGGCCAGCAGTTGGCGAGCCTTTTCCGGGTCGTGGGCGTACCCGGGCAGGTCCTTGGCGTAGCTCCAGGTATTGGGCGGGTAAGGGCCGTTGGCGGCTTCGGCGGTGCCTTCAAAGACCGCCTTGAGGTAGCTGCCCTTGTCGAAGGCCAGGTTGATTGCCTGGCGTACCTCGGGTTTGTCCAGGGGTGGGTGCTGGCTGTTGATGGCGACGAAGGCGGTCATGAAGGCTGCGGTGTGCTCGACCTTCAGTGCCGGATCCTCGCTGGCGGCCTGGACATCCAGGGGCTTGGGCGACAGCGCGATCTGGCACTCGTTGCGGCGCAGCTTCTGCAGGCGCACGTTGGCGTCCGGGGTGATGGCAAAGATCAGCGAATCGACCGCAGGCTTGCCGGCAAAGTAGTCGCGGTTGGCCTTGTAGCGGATCGAGGCGTCTTTCTGGAAGCGCCCGAAGATGAATGGGCCGCTGCCGATCGGCTGGCTGTTGAGCTTCTCCGGAGTGCCGGCCTTGAGCAGTTGCTCGGCGTACTCCGCCGAGTAGATCGAGGCGAAGCCCATGCTCAGGGTGGCGAGGAAGGTCGAATCGGCGTGGTCCAGGGTAAAGCGTACGGTCAACGGGTCCAGGGCATCGATCTTCTTGATCAGGCTGGGCAACTGCAGGGACTGGGCGTGGGGAAAGCCGCTCTGGGCGATCTTGTGCCACGGATGGGCCGGATCGAGCATGCGCTCGAAGCTGAACTTGACGTCTTCGGCGGTCAGCTCGCGGCTGGGGTTGAAATACTCGGTGCGGTGGAACTTGACCTTGGGGTGCAGTTTGAACACGTAGGTCAGGCCGTCGGCAGAGACCTCCCAGCTGTCGGCAAGGCTGGGGACTACCTTGCCGCTATCAGCGTCGAACTCCACCAGGCGGTTCATCAGCACGTCGGCGGATGCGTTGGTGGTGGTCAGTGAGTTGTACTGCACCACGTCGAAGCCCTCCGGGCTGGCTTCGGTGCAGACGCTCAGCGCGGCAGCCTGGGCCAGGGGGCTCAGGAGAGGGGCGAGCAGGAGCGGGAGGGCGGCAAGACGCATGGTCGGGTTCCTTGTGCAGATCGAAAGCCCATCTGCGAGTGCAGTCTGGAAATGCCTTACCCTAGTGGGCTCTTTGTAAAATGACTATCCCTTTTGTATCGAGTGACGAAACCTCGGGCTCGGCCGGGGTTCCAGGCGTGATTTTCCGCAGGCATGACCGCGCCCAATGGCGGTTTTGTGCCTGGGGTATCGGGAGAAATATATTCTGCGACGAGCGGTAGATTTCTGCGGTAGCCTTTGCCGCAGGCGTCCGGCGCAAGAAAATCAGGACTTTTCGTCATCCTGGGCACAGCGGTTGTTGTTGCTCTGGGGTCTTTCTGGTATAAAGCAGCGCTCTTTTCTAGGGGCCCGGTTCCTTCGCTTGTAGGTGTAGCCGGTAAGACCCTAAAGAAACGCGGCGCCTGGCGCCAAATGACTGAGAGATTAAGCGGCCAACCCATGCCGGGTTGGGCATGTGGTTTTAGAGGGCTGAGGCATGTCTAGAGTCTGTCAAGTTACCGGTAAGGGTCCGGTGACTGGGAATAACATTTCCCACGCAAACAACAAAACCCGTCGTCGTTTCCTGCCGAACCTGCAGCATCACCGCTTCTGGGTTGAGTCCGAGAAACGTTTTGTGCGTCTGCGCGTATCTGCCAAAGGCATGCGTATCATCGACAAGCGCGGCATTGATGTCGTGCTGGCCGAAATCCGTCGCGATGGCGGCAAGGTTTAAGGGAGCTAATCATGCGTGAATTGATTCGTTTGATCTCGAGCGCCGGTACTGGTCACTTCTACACTACCGACAAGAACAAGCGTACTACTCCGGACAAAATCGAGATCAAGAAATATGATCCGGTTGTTCGCAAGCACGTGATCTACAAGGAAGGCAAAATCAAGTAATTGATTTTTCTTCTGACAAAAAAACCCGCCTTCAAGCGGGTTTTTTTGTGCCCGGGATTCAGGCTTTCTGTTCGAAGGCCACATAGACCTTGCGGCAGGGCTCCAGCACTTCCCAGGTGCCCTTGAAGCCGGCCGGGATCACGAAGCGGTCGCCGACTCGCAGAGTCTTGGCATTGCCGTCGTGATCACGCAGTACCGATACGCCCTGGAGGATCTCGCAGTATTCGTGCTCGGTGAAGTTCACCGTCCACTGGCCTACGGCGCCTTCCCAGATCCCGGCATTGAGCTGGCCGCACGGGCTGGCGTAATGGTTGAACACCGCCTGCTCGGGGTCGCCCTTGAGGATTTTTTCCGCAGCGGGGCGGTAGCGTTCGCCCTCGGTGGTGGCCTGGCTGAAGTCGACGACGTTGTGGATGCTCATTGTTGTATTCCCCCGTGATTGCGGCGCGAGTGGCTATGAAGGCCAAAGTCTATGTTTATTAAAATGCACATAGCAATGGCGTTTGCCCGGGCTTTGTCAAATATATTGAAAGTACAGGTGTCGCTGGTTTAGGGTGGCGGGTGCCTTTGGCCGAAAACAGGCTGGCCGGGCAGAATTCTTCAGCAGTGCCGGCGTAGTTCGCATGGCGCTTGTATACAAATAAGAGGAGGACACTCGTATGACCACCCTGACTCGTGCCGACTGGGAACAACGTGCCCGCGACCTGAAAATCGAAGGTCGTGCCTACATCAACGGCGAATACACCGCATCGGCTTCCAGCGACACCTTCGAATGCATCAGCCCGGTAGACGGTCGCGTACTGGCGACCATCGCCAGCTGTGATGCCGCCGATGCCCAGCGCGCCGTGGAAAACGCCCGCGCCACCTTCAACTCCGGCGCCTGGTCGCGCCTGGCGCCGGCCAAGCGCAAGTCGGTGATGATCCGCTTTGCCGGCCTGTTGAAGCAGCACGCTGAAGAACTCGCGCTCCTGGAAACCCTGGACATGGGCAAGCCCATCAGCGACTCCCTGGATATCGACGTTCCCGGCGCCGCCCAGGCCCTGAGCTGGAGCGGCGAGGCCATCGACAAGATCTACGATGAAGTCGCTGCCACCCCTCACGACCAGTTGGGCCTGGTCACCCGTGAGCCGGTAGGCGTGGTCGCGGCCATCGTGCCGTGGAACTTCCCCCTGATGATGGCTTGCTGGAAACTGGGCCCGGCCCTGTCCACCGGTAACTCGGTGATCCTCAAGCCTTCGGAAAAATCCCCGCTGACCGCCATCCGCATCGCTGCCCTGGCAGTGGAAGCCGGGATTCCGGCGGGCGTGTTCAACGTACTGCCAGGCTACGGCCACACCGTCGGCAAGGCCCTGGCCCTGCACATGGACGTGGACACCCTGGTGTTCACCGGCTCCACCAAGATCGCCAAGCAGTTGCTGGTCTACTCCGGCGAATCCAACATGAAGCGCGTGTGGCTGGAAGCCGGCGGCAAGAGCCCGAACATCGTGTTCGCCGATGCTCCGGACCTGCAGGCCGCCGCCGAATCCGCCGCCAGCGCCATTGCCTTCAACCAGGGCGAAGTCTGCACCGCCGGCTCGCGCCTGCTGGTGGAGCGCTCCATCAAGGATAAATTCCTGCCGCTGGTGATCGAGGCCCTCAAGGGCTGGAAGCCGGGCAACCCGCTGGACCCGGCCACCAATGTCGGTGCCCTGGTGGACACCCAGCAGATGAACACCGTGCTGTCCTACATCGAAGCCGGGCATGCCGATGGCGCCAAGCTGGTGGCCGGTGGCAAGCGCACCCTGGAAGAAACCGGTGGCACCTACGTCGAGCCGACCATTTTCGATGGTGTCAGCAACGCGATGAAAATCGCCCAGGAAGAGATCTTCGGCCCTGTACTGTCGGTGATCGCCTTCGACAGCGTGGAAGAGGCGATCCAGATTGCCAACGACACGCCTTACGGCCTGGCAGCTGCGGTGTGGACCGCCAACATCTCCAAGGCCCACCAGACCGCCAAGGCCCTGCGTGCCGGCAGCGTCTGGGTCAACCAATACGACGGCGGCGACATGACCGCGCCGTTCGGCGGCTTCAAGCAGTCGGGCAACGGTCGCGACAAGTCGCTGCATGCGTTCGACAAGTACACCGAGCTGAAAGCCACC
Organism: Pseudomonas protegens CHA0; assembly: GCF_000397205.1. Classification (NCBI taxonomy): domain Bacteria; kingdom Pseudomonadati; phylum Pseudomonadota; class Gammaproteobacteria; order Pseudomonadales; family Pseudomonadaceae; genus Pseudomonas; species Pseudomonas protegens. Next base: position 6,662,181 of record NC_021237.1, on the reverse strand, counting down.
TGGATCAAGCTCTGAGTCTTGTCGTTTGAGGCGGGGCAGTGCCCCGCCTGATGTCGATCCATAGCGCAGCCGGACTTTCCGCAAGGGGAGTCCGGCTGTGTTGTCTGTGCCTTGCGAAACAATGATCCACAGGAGCGTGGAAATGCGTTGGGCGACCTATTTCGCCGTTTTGGCCGCAGTCTTGAGTGTCGGCCTGGCCCTGGGCGTGACCATGCCCCTGGTGTCGTTTCGTCTCGAAAGCTGGGGCTACGGGCCTTTTGCAATTGGCGTGGTGGCGGCGATGCCGGCCATTGGCGTGTTGCTCGGGGCGAAGATCTCCAGCCGCCTGGCGGCGCGCTTCGGCACCGCCAGCCTGATGCGCCTGTGCCTGTGGGGTGGGGCGATCTCCATTGCCTTGCTGGCGCTGCTGCCCAGCTATCCGTTGTGGTTGGTACTGCGCCTGATACTGGGAGTGGTCCTGACCATCATCTTCATTCTGGGGGAAAGCTGGATCAATCAGCTGGTGGTGGAGCAGTGGCGTGGCCGGCTGGTGGCGCTGTATGGCGCAAGCTATGCCTTGAGCCAGCTGGCCGGGCCCCTGCTGTTGGGCGTGCTGGATACTGAGCATGATTACGGCTTCTGGACCGCGGTGGGTTTGCTGGTGGTATCACCGCTCCTGCTGTTGGGGCGCAGCGGGGCGCCGAGCACCGAGTCGTGCAGCGTGACCCTGTTTGACCTGTGGCACTTCTGTCAGAAGTTGCCGGCGATTGCCTGGGCAGTTGCATTGTTCGCTACTTTCGAGGCGCTGATTCTGACCCTGCTGCCGGTATATTGCCTGAGCCAGGGGTTCACCGAAGACATTGCCCTGGCCATGGTCAGCACCGTGGTGGTGGGGGATGCACTTTTGCAACTGCCGATTGGCGCCCTGGCGGATCGGATTTCCCGGCGCGGCCTGTTCACCGGCTGCGCGGTGATCCTGCTGTGTTCCAGCCTGGCCATTCCGCTGTTGCTGGGCACCGTGCTGATCTGGCCACTGTGGGTGTTGTTCGGGGCCAGCGCCGGGGGCTTGTTCACCTTGTCGCTGATCCTGATCGGGGAGCGTTACCGCGATGATGCACTGGTGCGGGCCAATGCCCATGTGGCGCAGCTCTGGGGCATTGGCTGCCTGATCGGGCCGCTGGTGGCAGGGGCCGGCAGCCAGTGGGTGAGCGGCCACGCCATGTTGCTGCTGGTGGCGGCCGGGGCTTTTGGCTTGCTTGTCCTGCTGCTGCGCCAGGGGGCCTTTGGCGAAGCCCAGGCTGCGTTGTAGCCACTCAGAGCATGCGTTCCAGGCCGATGCGGGTGCTCAGCCAGGCATTGAAGCGGCGCCACCAGTTACCGGGTTCATGGCCCAGGCTGTGCAACTGGCCCTGGTCCTCGGTCACCCAGACCAGCTTGCCGTCCAGCAGCTTGACCTGGTAGCTCAGGGCCGGCGCCATCCCCTGCAGGGCCAGGGCGCGGACATGTTCAGCCAGCTCGGGGCTGTCCACCAGCACCCCGACCTCGGTGTTCCACAGCACCGAACGGGGGTCGAAGTTGAACGAGCCGATGAAGCTCTTTCGTCGGTCGAAGATCATCGCCTTGCTGTGCAGGCTGGAGTCGGAGCCCTTGTAGGAGCCGCTGTGGAACAGGTGCGGCCCGCTGCCACCGCGCTCGCCGGGTTGTCGGCGCAGTTCGTAGAGCTTCACTCCATGTTCCAGCAATGCCTTGCGATAGGGCGCATAGCCGCCATGCACCACTGGCACGTCGGTGGCTTCCAGGGAGTTGGTCAACAGGCTCACCGAGACTCCGGCGTCCGCGCGCCCGGTCAGGTACACCAGCCCAGGCTGCCCCGGAACGAAGTAGGCCGAGATCATGATCAGCTCCTTGCCGACCCCGCTCAGTTCCGGTGCCAGCTGGGTGGTGAGCAGCAGGTGCGGGTCGGGGTCACCCTTGGCCAGGACCTTGGCCGGAGCGTCCCACAGGGCCTGGTTCCAGGCCCAGATCAGTTCCTTGCGCCAGATGTCCATGCGCGGCTGGGTCTGGTAGGTCATTAACTGCCGGTACAGCGCCTGGTTCTGCCGGCGGCTGTCCTGCAAGGATTCCTCGAGGCGCAGCCGGGTGTTGTCCAGCGCCTTGGTGGAAGGTGTGCTGGACAGGAACTCGCCGATGGGGCGGCTCAGGGCGCTGTTCCAGTACTGGTCGAAGCTGTGGCCCAGTTGCTCGGCCACCGGACCCACGCTGAACATGTCGATGTCGGTGAAATTCAGGTTGGGCTGGGCGTCGAAGTATTCATCCCCCAGGTTGCGCCCGCCCACGATGGCCACGCTGTTGTCTGCCAGCCAGAGCTTGTTGTGCATCCGCCGATGCTGCTGCGACAGGTTGAACAGGCGGCCCATGGCCCGGGTCAGGCCGGTGCTGCGGCCCAGGTGCAGAGGGTTGAACAGGCGGATCTGGATCTGCGGGTGGGCGGCCAGGGTGGCGATGATCTGGTCCAGGCCGTCGCTGGTGGTGTCGTCCAGCAGGATGCGTACCCGCACGCCACGGTCGGCGGCCTTGAGCAGCTCGTCCACCAGCATGCGGGTGCTGATGCCGTCGTGGACGATGTAGTACTGCAGGTCGAGGCTGCTTTGCGCGTTGCGGATCAGCTCGGCGCGGGCCATGAACGCTTCGGTGCTGTTGGGTAGCAGGCGAAAGCCGGAACGCCCCTGGTAGGGTGCGGCCTGGGCCCGGATCGACTGGGCAAAGCCCGAATCACGGGCGGGCAGGGCCTGGCTGGGTTGGTACGGCACCTCGCGGGTAGCGCAGCCGCCCAGCCCGAGGCTCAGCAGCAGAAGCCAGGTGAAGGCCTGTATAGGGTTCAAGTCAGGTCATCTCGCATCACGGCACGGGTTGGCATGGGACGGCTGGCTTCCTGCTTCGGGTCGGGGTCAGTCCGAGGTTTCACTGAGCAGCTTGATGGCTGCAGCGCCGACCTTGCGTACCGCGTCTTCGATCTGCGCGGTTGGCTTGGCAGCGTAGTTCATCCGCAGGCAATTGCGGTACTTGCCCGAGGCGGAAAAGATGCTGCCCACGGCAATCTGCACCCCTTGCTCGAGCAGCACTCGGTTGAGCTTCAGAGCATCAAAGCCCTCGGGGAGTTCGATCCACAGCATGAAACTGCCCTGTGGCCGGCTGGCGCGAGTGCCGGCGGGGAAGTAGCGGCTGACCCAATCGAGCATCAGGTCACGATTGCGCTGGTATTGGGTGCGCATTTTGCGCAAATGCGGCTCGAAGTGCCCGCTCTTGAGAAACTCGGCGATGGCTACTTGGGGCTGCGGGGCCGTGGAGCCGGTGCTGATGTATTTCATGTGCAGTACACGTTCCAGGTAGCGACCGGGCGCTACCCAGCCGATGCGCAGGCCTGGGGCCAGGGTTTTCGAGAACGAGCTGCACAGCAGCACCCGGCCATCATCGTCGAAGGACTTGATGGTGCGCGGGCGCGGGTAGGTGTAGGCCAGTTCGCCATACACATCGTCCTCGATGATCGCCACGTCGAAGCGCTGGGCCAGGGTCAGCAGTGCCCGCTTGCGCGGCTCCGGCATGATGTAGCCCAGGGGGTTGTTGCAGTTGGGCGTCAACTGTATGGCCTTGATCGGCCACTGTTCCAAAGCCAGTTCCAGAGCTTCCAGGCTGATTCCGGTAATGGGGTCGGTGGGGATCTCCAGGGCCTTCATGCCCAGGCCCTTGAGGGTCTGCATGGCGCCGTGGAAGCTCGGCGAGTCCACGGCGACGATATCCCCCGGCTCGCAGATGGCGCGAATGCTGGTGGACAGCGCCTCGTGGCAGCCGGTGGTGATCACCAGGTCGCCGGCCCCCAGCTGGCAGCCGGAATCCAGCATCAGTCGCGCGACCTGTTCGCGCAGCTCCAGCACGCCGTAAATGTTGTCGTAGTGCAGGCCTGGCATGTCCTGGCGCCGGCTGAGGCGGGCCAGGGCCCGAAGCAGAGGCTTGAGGGTGGGGGTGGTGATGTCCGGCATGCCGCGGCCCAGTTGCACCACGTCCTTGCGCGGCACGGCGCGAATCAGTTCCAGCACCTGGTCCCACTGCGAGATCTCTACCGGTCGCTGGGCCGGGCGGCCAACGGCGGGCAGGGCGGGCAGTTCGCGGCTGGGCGGCACGAAGTAGCCGGACTTGGGCTTGGGCATCGCCAGGCCGTTGTCTTCCAGCAGGCGGTAGGCCTGCTGCACGGTGCTCAGGCTGACCCCGTGCTCGACGCTCAGGGCGCGCACTGAGGGCAGTCGATCGCCGGGGCGGTAGAAGCCCTGCTCAATGCGGGTGCCCAGGAGTTCGGCGAGGTTGACGTAGAGGGTCATGGCATTGGCTCGTAGTGGGGGCGCGAGGACCGGTACAGATGGGGCAAAAATACAGGATTCAGCAGGATTTTTGGCAAAACTGTATGGAGTTAATACCGCTGTATTGAGTCTGTAATGGTTTTTGCGCACCAAGCATCCTATTGGCTCATGGCAACTTTGAGCAAACAGGAGCAATACAGATGAACGGCTTGAGCGATGTGCGTCTGTCGTTACGGAGTCAGGAGCTGCAGGCAGAGCAGGAGCAGGCACTGGCGGCACGCCTGCCACGCTCCGCACCGCCTGGGCTGAGCCCGCTGGGTCTGTACTGGCATCGGCTGCGCACGCGCAAGGCGTTGCTGGAGCTGACTGCCGAGCAGTTGCGCGATGTCGGCCTGAGCCGGGAAGAGGCGCGGGCCGAAGGTCTCAAGCCGTTCTGGCGGCTGTAGGCCGACGCCGCGCAGCCACGGGGAGGGTCAGAGCAGTTCCTTCAAGCGGTGCCAGAGCATGCCCAGGGCCAGCAGCGGCGAGCGCAGATGCTTGCCGCCCGGGAAAGTGATGTGCGGCACCTTGGCGAAGAGGTCGAAACCGCCGCCGTGCTGGCCGCTGATGGCCTCGCCCAGCAGCTTGCCCGCCAGGTGCGTGGCATTCAGGCCGTGGCCCGAATAGGCCTGGGCGTAATACACATTGGGCTGGTCCTTGAGCCGGCCGATCTGCGGCAGGCGGTTGGCGCCGATGCCGATCATGCCGCCCCACTGGTAGTCGATCTTCACTGCGGCCAGTTGCGGGAACACTTCCAGCATCTTCGGCCGCATGTAGGCGGCGATGTCCTTGGGGTCACGGCCCGAATAATGACAGGCACCCCCGAACAGCAGGCGCCGGTCAGCCGAAAGGCGGTAGTAGTCCAGGGCCACGCGTTGGTCGCAGACCGCCATGTTCTGCGGCAGCAGTTCCTGGGCCAGGGCCGGGCTCAAGGGTTCGGTGGCGATGATGTAGCTGCCGGCCGGAAGCACCTTGCCCCCCAACTCCGGATTGAGATCGTTGAGGTAGGCGTTGCAGCCCAGTACCAGGGTCTTGGCCCGGACGGTGCCGCGACTGCTGTGGACCTTGACCTCGGGGCCGTAGTCGATGCGGGTCACCGCAGAGTGCTCGAACAGTTGCACCCCCAGTTGCTGCGCCGCCCGGGCTTCGCCCAGGGCCAGGTTCAGCGGGTGCAGGTGGCCCGAACCCATGTCGATCAAGCCGCCAACATAGCGCTTGGAACCCACCACGCTGTGCATTTCATCGGCCTGCAGCAGCCGGGTCTGGTGGCGATAGCCGAGGCTGCGCAGTTCCTCGGCGTCTTCGGCGAAGCCGGCAAGGTCGGCCGGCTTGTTGGCCAGGTCGCAGTAGCCCCAGGTCAGGTCGCAAGGGATCTGGAAACGCTCGATGCGTTGGCGGACGATCTCCACCGCCTCCAGCCCCATGAGCTTCATCTGCCGCACTCCGTCCTCGCCTATCACCTTGGTGAACTGGTCGAGGCCGTGGCCGACGCCGCGAATCAACTGCCCGCCATTGCGCCCGCTGGCGCCCCAGCCGATCTTGTGCGCCTCCAGCAGGACCACGCTGAGGCCACGCTCGGCCAGTTCCAGCGCGGTGTTGAGCCCGGAAAAACCGCCCCCGACCACGCACACATCGGCTGTCAGATCGCCCGCCAACGCTGGGTAGTCAGGTTGCGGCAGGCTGCTGGCGGCATAGTAGGAAGCGGCGTGCTGAAGGCTGGCGGGCATGGGATGCGTCCTGATGATGGTGTCGGTAAAAATGCGCGGAGCATAAGTCGGGCCTTTGCGCCGGGGCAACCGCAGGACGCCCGGTCCTGTCTGCCGCCAGGCATTTAGGGCAGAATTCACGGCTATTCATGCCCCGGTAGTCTTTTTCATGAGCTGTAACCGTCAAATCGTCCGCAGCCTGCGTCAGCAGATTCCCTCTTTCGAGTGCGTTCCCGGCTGCCACGACTGCTGCGGCCCGGTGACCACCTCGCCGGAGGAAATGTCCCGCCTGCCGCGCAAGACCGCTGCCGAGCAGGAAGCTGCCATGGACGAGCTCAACTGCGTGCACCTGGGGCCCAACGGTTGCACCGTGTATGACGAGCGTCCGCTGATCTGCCGCCTGTTCGGCACCACGCCGAGCCTGCCTTGCCCCAACGGCCGGCGCCCGGTGGAGATGATCCACCCTCGGGTCGAAAAACAGATCCACGACTACATGGCCAGCACTCGCCAGGTCCTGGTCTAGCCCCGCGCACCCCGGCTTGCCGGAAGGCTTCACCCTCTCGCTTCAATCCGGAATCGGCAGGCTCAGGCTCTCCTTCACTTCTTCCATGACGATGTAGCTCTTGGACTCGCGCACGTGGGGCAGCTTGAGCAGGATGTCCCCCAGCAACTTGCGGTAGGACGCCATTTCCGAGATCCGCGCCTTGACCAGATAGTCGAAGTCGCCGGACACCAGGTGGCACTCCAGTACGTGGGGCAGCTTCAGCACCGCCCGGCGAAACTCCTCGAAGGTATCGCCGGACTTGTAGTCCAGGCTGATCTCGACGAACACCAGCAGGCTGCCCTTGAGGTGCTGCGGATTGAGCCGCGCGTTGTAGCCCATGATGATCCCTTCGCGCTCCAGGCGGCGCACGCGCTCGGTGCAGGGGGTGGTGGAGAGGCCCACTCGCTCCCCCAGCTCGGTGAAGGAAATGCGTCCGTCGGCCTGGAGTATCCGCAAGATATTGCGATCGATCTTGTCCAGGGCCCGACGGGTCTGATGGTTGGTGCGCATAGGGGATGCCCCTCCGTGAAAAGCAATATCGCCGAGAATTCTCGCCAAATATAGGCGGTTATATAGTGAAAATCACTGCTCAATGTTTCTTACACTGCGCCCATCTTTGCTCTGAATAACAAACGTCAGCGGTCAAGCCGCGATGAGGATATGAAAATGCGCGTTCTGGTCTTGGGCAGTGGCGTTATCGGAACCACCAGTGCCTATTATCTGGCTCGAGCCGGATTTGAAGTGACCGTAGTGGACCGTCAGCCGGCCGCCGCCATGGAAACCAGCTTCGCCAACGCCGGCCAGGTCTCGCCTGGCTATGCGTCGCCCTGGGCCGCTCCGGGTGTACCGCTCAAAGCCATCAAATGGCTGCTGCAGCGCCACGCGCCACTGGCGATCAAGGCCACGGCCGACATCGACCAGTACCTGTGGATGGCGCAGATGCTGCGCAACTGCACCGCCAGCCGCTATGCGGTGAACAAGGAGCGCATGGTGCGCCTGTCCGAATACAGCCGTGACTGCCTCGACGAGTTGCGAGCGGAAACCGGCATTGCCTACGAAGGCCGCAGCCTGGGCACTACCCAGCTGTTCCGCACCCAGGCGCAGCTGGACGGTGCGGCGAAAGACATCGCCGTGCTCAAGGAATCCGGCGTGCCGTTCGAACTGCTGGACCGCGAAGGCATCGCCCGGGTCGAGCCGGCCCTGGCCAACGTCACTGACATCCTCGCCGGTGCCCTGCGCCTGCCCAACGACCAGACTGGCGACTGCCAGATCTTCACCACGCGCCTGGCGGAAATGGCCAGCAAGCTGGGTGTGGAATTCCGCTTCGGCCAGGACATCCAGCGCATCGACTTTGCCGGTGACCGGATCAACGGCGTGTGGATCGACGGCAAGCTGGAAACCGCCGACCGCTACGTGCTGGCCCTGGGCAGCTACTCGCCGCAATTGCTCAAGCCGCTGGGCATCAAGGCGCCGGTGTACCCGCTCAAGGGTTACTCCCTGACCGTGCCGATCACCAATCCGGCCATGGCCCCGACTTCCACCATCCTCGACGAAACCTACAAGGTCGCGATCACCCGTTTCGACAACCGGATCCGGGTCGGCGGCATGGCGGAGATAGCCGGTTTTGACCTCTCGCTCAATCCGCGCCGGCGTGAAACGCTGGAGATGATCGTCAACGATCTCTATCCTCAGGGCGGCGACCTGTCCCAGGCCAGTTTCTGGACCGGGCTGCGTCCCACTACTCCGGATGGCACGCCGATTGTGGGCGCCACGCCGTTCCGCAACCTGTTCTTGAACACTGGCCACGGTACGCTCGGCTGGACCATGGCTTGCGGTTCCGGTCGCCTGCTGGCGGACCTGATGGCCAAGAAAAAGCCGCAGATCAGCGCCGAAGGCCTCGATATTTCCCGTTACGGTAACCCTCAGGAGTCAGCTAAACATGTCAATCCAGCGCCAGCTCACCAATGAGCGCATGAGCCAGATTGTTGTCCACGGCGGTACGGTGTATCTGTCCGGGCAAGTCGGCGATGACATGCAGGCCGGGATCGAACAGCAGACCCGCGAGACCCTGGCCAACATCGAACGCCTGCTGGACCTGGCCGGTACCGACAAGAGCAAGCTGCTGTCGGTGACCATCTACCTGAAGGACATCGATGCCCACTTCGCTGGCATGAACAGTGTCTGGGACCAGTGGCTGCCAAAAGGCGTGGCGCCGGCCCGGGCCACGGTCGAAGCCAAGCTGTGCGAACCGGAAATCCTGGTCGAGCTGTCCGTAGTGGCCGCTCTGCCTTAAGCGACAAGATCCCTCTCCCGGTGCCGGTGGCGGCTCGCCGTTATCCAGCACCGGTTTTTTATTCCCCATGACCGCCTAGAAGTCTGCCGCCATGCGCCCTGCCCGTGCCCTGATCGATCTCCAAGCCCTGCGTCACAACTACCAACTGGCCCGTGAAACCTCGGGAGTTCGTGCTCTCGCGGTGATCAAGGCCGATGCCTACGGCCATGGCGCGGTGCGCTGCGCCCAGGCACTGGAAGGCGAGGCCGACGGTTTCGCCGTGGCCTGCATCGAAGAAGCCCTGGAGCTGCGCGCCGCGGGCATTCGTGCGCCGGTGCTGCTGCTGGAAGGTTTTTTCGAAGCATCCGAGCTGGCGCTGATCGTCGAGCATGATTTCTGGTGCGTGGTGCATTCGCTGTGGCAACTCGAAGCCATCGAGCAGGCGGCCGTGGCCAAGCCACTGACGGTCTGGCTCAAGCTGGATTCGGGCATGCACCGGGTCGGCCTGCATCCCAAGGATTACCAGGCGGCGTATCAGCGCCTGCAGGCCAGCGGCAAGGTCGAGAAGATCGTGCTGATGAGCCACTTTGCCCGCGCCGATGAACTGGACTGCCCGCGTAGCAGCGAGCAGGTGGCGGTATTCGAAGCGGCTCGCCAGGGCCTCGGAGCGGAAATCAGCCTGCGCAATTCGCCGGCGGTCATGGGCTGGCCCAGCGTACCCAGCGATTGGGTGCGCCCGGGCATCATGCTCTACGGTTCGACGCCGTTCGAAGAAAACAACTCGGTGGCCGCGCGCTTGCAGCCGGTAATGACCCTGGAGTCCAAGGTGATCTGCGTGCGTGAACTGCCGGCCGGCGAGCCGGTGGGCTACGGCGCCAGGTTCATCACCGACAGGCCAATGCGCATCGGCGTGGTGGCCATGGGGTATGCCGACGGTTATCCGCGCCATGCGCCTACTGGTACGCCGGTACTGGTGGCCGGCCAGCGCAGCCGCCTGCTGGGCCGGGTGTCCATGGACATGCTGTGTGTCGACCTGACGGACGTGCCCCAGGCCGGTCTTGGTTCGACCGTGGAGTTGTGGGGCAAGAACATCCTCGCCAGCGATGTTGCGCAGGCCGCCGATACCATCCCTTATCAGCTGTTCTGCAACCTGCGCCGGGTACCGTTGGTGTACTGCGAAGGCTGAGATTCCGTGGGCTGTACCGAAAGTCGCCTTCCCGGGGGGAATCGGGAGCAAGTGTTGTAAATACTGAACGCTGTCGCCATGATAACGCTCAATTACAACAACGCCTGATTCCCGCCTAGGAGGCTGCCGCATTGGACGTCGGTGAACGACTGCAATCCATCCGTAAACTGAAAGGTCTTTCCCAGCGTGAACTCGCCAAGCGTGCGGGCGTCACCAATAGCACCATTTCAATGATCGAAAAGAACAGCGTCAGCCCCTCGATCAGCTCGCTGCGCAAGGTGCTGGGCGGCATTCCCATGTCCATGGTGGAGTTCTTCTCCGAGGAAATTCTCCAGGAAACGCCTTCTCAGATCGTCTACAAGGCCCACGAACTGATCGACATCTCCGATGGTGCGGTGACCATGAAGCTGGTGGGCCGGGCTCATCCGAGCCGCGCCATTGCCTTCCTCAACGAGATCTACCCGCCGGGTGCCGATACCGGTGAAGAGATGCTCACCCATGACGGCGAGGAAACCGGGATTCTCCTCGAGGGGCGCCTGGAACTGGTGGTAGGGCTTGAAACATTTGTCCTCGAAGCCGGCGACAGCTACTACTTTGAGAGTACGAAGCCGCACCGTTTCCGTAATCCGTTCGATGTTCCGGCGCGACTAATCAGCGCAGCCACTCCGGCGAACTTCTAGATCAAGAGGCGTCCTGCAAGGCTTGCAGAGAGGCCCCCAGCGACATTTTGCCGCGAATAAGACCCCTTCGACTTTGGGGTTGTTTCAGTGTGGCGGGCTAACCGTTATACTTTCGCCCGCCTGCGAAACCGTGGCCGCAGGCGTGACTAGCCACCATTGAGGGTGTACGCGTGAACCTAATTATGAAAATGCTGGCCGCACCAGCAACCGTATTGGCCCTTTGGGCAGTCAGCGCTCAAGCTGCGACTAATGATGATATTGCCAAGCGTCTTGAGCCTGTCGGCCAGGTCTGCGTCCAGGGGCAGGAATGCAAGGGTATGGAAGTGGCCGCCTCTGCGGGCGGTGGCGGTGGCGCGAAATCCCCGGATGACGTGATCGCCAAGCACTGCAACGCTTGCCACGGCACCGGCCTGTTGGGCGCACCGAAAATCGGTGACACCGCAGCCTGGAAAGAGCGCGCCGATCACCAGGGCGGCCTCGACGGCATCCTGGCCAAGGCCATCACCGGGATCAACGCAATGCCGCCTAAAGGCACTTGCGCCGATTGCTCCGATGACGAGCTCAAAGGTGCAATCCAGAAGATGTCCGGCCTGAAATAAGCCGCCATCTTCAGCGAAAAAGCCGCTTACGAGCGGCTTTTTTGTGGGCGTAATTTGCCCTGTGTACTGGTCAATGCAGCAAACTCCCGGCAAGCTCGGTCCAACCTCAATTCATGGACGGTCCCCGGAGGGTCAGATGCTGCAATCCTGTTCTATCGAGCATGCGGTGGATGAAGTGCTCGCGCGTTTGCCGCAACACATTCACATGGGCATGCCCCTGGGGCTGGGTAAACCCAATCGTTTCGCCAATGCCCTGTACCGGCGCATCGCCGGGATGCCGGAACGCCAGCTGACCATCTACACCGCTTTGAGCCTGGGCCGGCCGGCCCTGGGCGACGGTTTGCAGAAGCGCTTTCTCGAACCCTTCGTCGAACGGGTATTCGGTGACTACCCGGAGCTGGATTTTCTCGCTGACCTGCATCGCGACAGCCTGCCGGCGAACATTCGCGTCGAGCAGTTCTTCATGCAGCCCGGCAGCCTCCTGCACAGTGCCCCGGCGCAGCAGGACTACGTCAGCAGCAACTACAGCCATGCCGCCCGGGACATCAACGCAGCCGGTCTGAACCTGGTGGCGCAACTGCTGGCCAGGGACCCGCAAGACGCGGGACGCCTGAGCCTGAGCTGCAACCCGGACATCACCCTCGACATGTTGCCGATGATTGCCAAGCGCCGGGCGCAGGGGGAAACCATCCTGATCCTCGGCCAGGTCCACAGCGACCTGCCCTATATGCCGGGTGACTCGGAAATCGATGCCGCGGACCTCGACCTGCTGATCGACGAAGAGGAACGCAGTACGTTGTTCTCCACGCCGAACATGCCCGTGGGCATCCAGGACCATTGCATAGGCCTGCACGCCAGCACCTTGGTGCGCGACGGCGGCACCCTGCAGATCGGCATTGGCTCCATGGGCGATGCGCTGACCGCGGCCTTGCTCGCACGGCAGGCGGACAACGAGGGCTACCGCGCACTGCTGGCAGACCTGCAGGTGGATTACTGGCAGCCGCTGATCGATCGCGAAGGGGGTGTCGAGCCCTTTGCCCAGGGGCTCTACGGCTGCAGCGAAATGTTCGTCAACGGCCTGCTGGCCCTGGCCGACGCGGGCATCGTGCGGCGCAAGGTGTACCCGACGGTGGCGCTGCAAGAGCAAGCCAATGCCGGCACCCTGGATCCGGATTCGGCTGTCGGCGGGGTCTCGATCCATGGCGGTTTCTTCCTTGGCCCGCGCAGCTTCTATCAGCGCCTGCGGGAGCTGCCCAAGAGCAGGCTGGCGCAGTTCAACATGACCGCCATCAGCTACATCAACGAGCTGTATGGCCATGAGGAGCTCAAGCGTCTGCAACGCCGGGATGCGCGCTTTATCAACAGCGCCTTCACCATGACCCTGATGGGTGCGGCGGTGTCCGACCAGTTGCAGGGCGGGCGCGTGCTGAGCGGGGTGGGCGGGCAATACAACTTCGTCGCCCAGGGCCATGCCCTGGCGGATGCCCGCTCGGTGCTGATCCTGCGCAGCTGGCGCGAGTCGGCGGGGGAAGTGAGCTCCAACATTGTCTGGGAATACGGCCACTGCACCATCCCCCGTCACCTGCGGGACATCGTGATCACCGAGTACGGCATCGCCGATCTGCGGGGCAAGACGGACGCCAAGGTGATCGAGGCGTTGCTCAATATCAGCGATTCACGCTTCCAGGCCGGATTGATCGAGCAGGCACAGAAAGCCGGCAAGCTGGCGAAGGACTTTCGTCTGGAGCCGCGTTTTGCCGACAACAGCCCACAGCGTTTGCAGAACATTCAGGCGCGTCATCGCCACCTGTTCCCGGAGTATCCGCTGGGCAGTGATTTCAGCGCCCAGGAGCGCGATCTGCTGCGGGCGCTGAACTGGCTCAAGAGCAAGTTCAAGCTCAGCGAGATCCTCGAGCTGGGCAAGGCGGCACTCGACGCACCGGAGCCCGCGGCGTTTGCCGAGCACTTGGAACGCATGGGGCTGGAGAAACCCGAAGGCCTGCGTGAAGACCTGTACCAGCGGTTCCTGCTGGCGGGTCTGCAGGCCACGGCCCCCAACTTGTCGTAGGAGACGGCTTGCCGGCGAATGGGCCTTCAAGTCTTGCGCTGCTCTCAAGGGCGTCTTCGCTGGCAAGCCAGTTCCTACACAAGTCTGTTGCTCTGGCGGGCGGGGTTACTCGATGAAGGTGACCACGCCGCCGGCCAGGGATTTGACCCGGGCCAGGGATTCCACGCGGTAGCCCTGGGAGTCCAGTTCGGCACGGCCGCCCTGGAACGACTTCTCGATGACGATGCCCAGGCCGGCCACGGTGGCGCCGGCCTGCTTGATGATCGAGATCAGTGCCTGGGACGCCTTACCGTTGGCCAGGAAGTCGTCGATGATCAGCACGCGGTCGCTGCTGGTCAGGTGCCGCGGGGAAATGGCGACGGTGCTTTCCACCTGCTTGGTGAAGGAGTACACGGTGGCCGACAGCAGGTTCTCGGTCAGGGTCAGGGACTGGTGCTTGCGGGCGAAGATCACCGGCACGCCCAGGTTCAGACCGGTCATGATCGCCGGGGCTATCCCTGAGGCTTCGATGGTGACGATCTTGGTGATGCCCGAATCCTTGAACAGCGTGGCGAATTCGTCGCCGATCAACTTCATCAACTGCGGGTCGATCTGATGGTTCAGAAAGGCGTCGACCTTCAGTACTTGATCGGAAAGCACGATGCCTTCTTCGCGAATTTTCTTGTGCAGTGCTTCCACGGAGCTTCCTCTACTGGCCACGTCTGGGCCAAAGGTCTGTTAAAAAATAGTCGATTTTAACGCTTTAACATCGCGCGTATATCCGCCAAGGCGCTATTGCCGCGAACGGCCTTCACTTCGGTCGGGGTGTCGTCGTTGCCTTCCCAGGCCAGATCGTCCGGGGGCAGCTCATCGAGGAAACGGCTCGGCGCGCAGTCGATGATTTCACCGTACTGCTTGCGCTTGGCTGCAAAGGTAAAGGCCAGGGTCTGACGCGCGCGGGTAATGCCCACGTAGGCCAGGCGCCGTTCTTCCTCGATGGTATCGGCTTCGATACTGGAGCGGTGCGGGAGGATTTCCTCTTCCATGCCCATGATGAACACGTAGGGAAATTCCAGACCCTTGGAGGCATGCAAGGTCATCATCTGCACGCCCTCGGCGCCGTCTTCCTCTTCCTGCTGACGTTCCAGCATGTCGCGCAGGACCAGCTTGCCGATGGCGTCTTCGACGGTCATCTCGCCGTCTTCGTCTTTTTCCAGGGTGTTCTTCAAGGCCTCGATCAGGAACCAGACGTTGCCCATCCGGTAGTCCGCCGCCTTGTCGCTGGAGCTGTTGGTGCGCAGCCAGTTCTCGTAGTCGATGTCCATGACCATGCTGCGCAGGGCGGAAATCGGGTCTTCGCCGGCGCACTGTTCGCGGACCCGGTCCATGAAGCGCTTGAAGCGCGCCAGGCGGTCGGTGAAACGGCTGTCCAGATGTTCGCCCAGGCCGATTTCGTCGGTGGCGGCGTACATCGAGATCTTGCGTTCGGTGGCGTAGTTGCCGAGTTTTTCCAGGGTCGTGGAGCCGATTTCCCGGCGCGGCACGTTGATCACCCGGAGGAAGGCGTTGTCGTCATCCGGGTTCACGATCAGGCGGAAGTAGGCCATCAGATCCTTTACTTCCTGGCGTCCGAAGAAGCTGTTACCGCCGGACAGGCGATAGGGCACCTGGTGGTGCTGCAGCTTCAGTTCGATCAGCTTGGCCTGGTAGTTACCCCGGTAAAGAATGGCGAAGTCGCTGTAGGGGCGGTCGGTGCGCAGGTGCAGGCTGAGGATTTCCATGGCCACCCGTTCGGCCTCGGCATCTTCGTTGCGGCAGCGGATCACGCGGATCTCGTCGCCGTGGCCCATCTCGCTCCACAGCTGCTTTTCGAATTCGTGGGGGTTGTTGGAGATCAGCACGTTGGCGCAGCGCAGGATACGGCTGGTGGAGCGGTAGTTCTGCTCCAGCATCACCACTTTCAGGGACGGGTAGTCGTCCTTGAGCAGCATCAGGTTTTCCGGGCGTGCGCCGCGCCAGGCGTAGATCGACTGGTCGTCGTCGCCCACCACGGTGAACTGGTTGCGCTTGCCGATCAGCATCTTCACCAGCAGGTACTGGCTGGCATTGGTGTCCTGGTATTCGTCCACCAGCAGGTAGCGCACCTTGTTCTGCCATTTCTCCAGGATGTCGGCGTGCTCTTCGAACAGCTTCACCGGCAGCAGGATCAGGTCGTCGAAGTCCACTGCGTTGAACGCCTTGAGCGTGCGCTGGTAGTGGGTGTAGACGATGGCGGCGGTCTGTTCCTTGGGGTTGCGGGCGTTTTCCAGGGCCTCGGCGGGCAGGATCAGGTCGTTCTTCCACGAGCCGATCATGTTCTTGATCTCGTCGACGCCGTCGTCCCCGGAATACTCCTTCTGCATGATGTCGGTCATCAGGGCCTTGACGTCGGTCTCGTCAAAGATCGAGAAGCCCGGCTTGTAGCCCAGCCGCACATGCTCCTTGCGGATGATGTTCAGGCCCAGGTTGTGGAAGGTCGAGACCGTCAGGCCACGGCCTTCGCCGCTGCGCAGCAGGGTGCCGACCCGCTCCTTCATTTCCCGCGCGGCCTTGTTGGTAAAGGTCATGGCGACAATGTACTGGGCGCGGATGCCGCAATTCTGGATCAGGTGCGCGATCTTGCGGGTGATCACGCTGGTCTTGCCGGAGCCTGCGCCGGCGAGCACCAAAAGAGGGCCGCCGACATAGTTCACGGCTTCTTGCTGCCGGGGATTGAGTCGGGACATGACGGTAAAAAGGGATCGGTTACGAAAAGGGCGGGCATTTTAACAGGCTGGACGGATTCTGCTGCCTCTGTCCGACTTGTGACGTACAACGCGATCTAAATTTGCCGGTTTTGATACTTTCCCTCAGGATGCGCGCTGAATATGCGTCTAATGTTCGAGTTAGAGCGGTACAAGAAATTGCGTATGATAATCAATATCAATTGTTATTGTTTATTTGCGCGCCATAATGCCCGCCGCCAACTTAATTTGCAGAGTCTAGGGAGCTAGCTTGTCTAAGCCTGTCGAACCCTTGCGTTTGCTGCTACTGGCTGAAGAGCCGGTGTGGACAGCGTTGTTGCGCGAGTGTGTCGCTCCGTTGGGAGACTCGGTGGTATTGATCAGTGCTCCCAGCTGGGAGTCTGTCAGCCGTTTGTTTGAAGACGACCGCAACGCGGTCCTGTTGACCCTTCCTCATTTGCAGCCCGGCCCCGGGCGTTGCAGCCTGCCCACCGTGTTGCTGCTGGACCAGGAACCGCCCGTAGCCCCTGTAGGCGTCAGCGACTGGTTGGTGAGTTCCTGCCTGAGTACCGATGCCCTGCGCCGTTGCCTGCGCCATGTACGTGAGCGCGGCCTGCTGGAAAACACCCTGCAGCGCCTGGCAGAGCAGGACCCCCTGACCGGCATCGCCAACCGCCAGGGGTTCCAGACCTTGCTGGCCGCGCGCCTGGCGGAAAACGAAGGCCGTGGCCTGGCCCTGGGCCATCTCGACCTGGACAATTTCCGCCACGCCAACGACGCCCTGGGCCACCAGGCCGGCGACCGGCTGATCCTGCAGGTGGTCTCGCGCCTGAAAAGCCAGCTTGAGGCCGGCGATCAACTGGCCCGCCTGGGCAGTGATGAGTTTGCCTTGCTCATCGACACCCGCCGCGCTCCACAGCGGGCCGAGTGGATGGCCGAGCGCATCACCGAAGCCATGGCCGAGCCCTATTGGGTCGATGGCGAAAGCCTGCTGATCGGCTGCAGCCTGGGGATTGCCCATGCCCGGGCCAATGCCGGCGCCGACCCGCTGATGTGGCATGCACACATCGCCATGCAACAGGCCAAGAGCACCCAGGGCTGCACCTTTCATATCTTCAACGAGCGGATCAATCGCAACGCTCGCAGCCTGGCCGACCTGGAAAGCGAACTGCGCCGGGCCCTGCGCCGCGACGAACTGGAGTTGCACTACCAGCCCCGGCTGAACCTGCATGACGGCAAGATCGTGGGCCTCGAAGCCCTAGTGCGCTGGCGCCATGGCGAGCGCGGCCTGCTGCCGCCCAGCGAGTTCGTGCCCCTGGCCGAGCAGAGCGGGCTGATCGTGCCCCTGGGCTACTGGGTGATTTCCCGAGCCCTGCGGGACATGCAGGCCCTGCGCGAACGCGGCCTGCCGCCGTTGCACATGGCGGTGAACCTGTCGTTCCGCCAGTTCCAGGACAGCCAACTGCTCTCGACCCTGAGCCGCCTGATTGCCGAGCGCGGAGTCGAGGCCCAGTGGCTGGAATTCGAATTGACCGAGACCGCAGTGATGCGCCGCAGTGACCTGGTGAAGCAGACCATGGATGCCCTGGGTCGCCTGGGAGTGCGTTTCTCCCTGGACGATTTCGGTACCGGCTTCTCTTCCTTCGTCCACCTCAACAGCCTGCCCATTACCCTGCTCAAGGTGGACAAGAGCTTTGTCGGCGGCATGGAGCAGCGCGAAGAGAACCGCAAGCTGGTCCACGCCATGATCAACCTGGCCCATAACCTGAACCTGAATGTGGTGGCCGAAGGCGTGGAGACGGCGGAACAGCTGGCCTTGCTGCGGGGCTTTGGTTGCGACCAGGCCCAGGGCTATCTGATCAGCAAGCCGCTGCCCCTGGCGGAACTGATGGACTATCTGACCTTCGGCAGCAGCCAGCAGGCGCTGCAGGAAGGGACGGTTTAAACCGACGCCGGTTCGGGCTCAATCCGCCTGGCCGGCCTGGAGAGTCATGGCCGGCACGGGCGGCTCACGCCGGATCATGCGGCGCATTCGCCACTCGAATGCCAGGGTCAGGCTGATGGCCGCACACGCCAGCCCCAGGGCCAGGCCCCACCAGACACCGGTCGGCCCCCAGCCCAGGGTGAAGGCCATCAGCCAGGCTGAAGGTGCGCCAATCAGCCAGTAGCAGCCCAGACCCACCAGGAAGGTAGTCTTGGCATCCTTGAGGCCCCGGATCGCGCCCATGGCGATGGTCTGGGTACCGTCGAACAGCTCGAACCAGGCGGCCACCGCCAGCAGGCTCACGGCCAGCCGGATCACCTCGGCGAAGGCCGGGTCGTTGTGGTCGAGGAACAGCCCGATCAGTTGGTTGGGCAGCAGCCAGAAGATCATGGCGAACCCCAGCATCGCCACCGCGCCAAAGGCGATGCCCACGCGCCCGGCCAATCGTGCATCGAGCAATTGCCCGGCGCCGTAATGCTGGCCGATGCGCATGGTGATGGCGTAGGAAATCCCCGCCGGCACCATGAACGCCACCGAGACGATCTGCAGGGCGATCTGGTGCGCTGCCAGTTGCGTGCTGCCCATGGTGCCCATGCACAGGGCGGCGAAGGCAAACAGCCCGACTTCCACCGCGTAGGTGCCGCCGATGGGCAGGCCCAGGCGCCACAGTTCCCGCAGGTAATGGGTGTTCAGCCGGGACAGGCCCTGGCGCAGCGGGTAGGCGGCGTAGGCCGGGTGGCGCTTGATGTGCCAGGCCAGGGCCACGGCCATGCAGTTGGCGACGATGGCGGTCACCAGGCCAATGCCCACCAGGCCGAGTTTCGGCAGGCCGAACATGCCGGTGATCAGCGCGTAGTTGAGGAGGAAGTTGGCCACGGTGCCGCCCAGGCTGATGACCATCACCGGCGTGGCCCGGCCGATGGCGCTGGTGAAGCCGCGCAGGGCCATGAAACTCAGGTAGCCGGGCAGGGCGAACGGCAGGATCAGCAGGAACTGGCCGGCGGCGTGGACGTTGCTTTCGGTCTGGCCGAACAGCAACAGCAGCGGCTTGAGGTTCCACAGCAGCAGGCCGGCCACCAGGGCCATCAGCCAGGCCAGCCAGAGCCCGGCCTGGGTCAGGCGCGCGGCGCCCTCGATGTCGCCAGCGCCCTGGCGGATCGCTACCAGCGTGCCCACCGCGGCAATCACGCCGATGCAGAAGATTGATACGAAGGAGTAGCTGGCCGCACCCAGGCCGCCGCCGGCCAGGGCCTCGGGGCTCAGGCGGGCCATCATCAGGGTGTCGGTGAGGACCATCAGCATGTGCGCCAGCTGCGAGGCGATCAGCGGCCCCGCCAGCCGCAGGATGGCCCAGAGTTCGGTACGTGCTGGATGCTGCATGGTCATCAGGCTCGATCAGGGGAAAGTCCGGGAGAGCGCTGATTCTCGGCGCTCTTGGCCCATAGCACAAAGGGATAAAAACGATTGCTGGCATGATTAAAACTCATGCGAAGCACTTTCTGGTAGCGTGGCCCTGTCACGTTCTGGAGTGTCTGCATGTCCCGTCGTCTTCCTCCGCTGTATGCCCTGCGCGCCTTCGAGGCAGCGGCCCGGCACAGCTCGTTCACCCGGGCAGCCGAAGAGCTGTCGATCACCCAGAGTGCGGTCAGCCGGCATATCCGGACCCTGGAGGATCACTTCGCTTGCCGGCTGTTCCAGCGCAGCGGGCGCAACTTGCAACTGACCGAGGCGGCGCGCTTGCTGCTGCCGGGGATACGCGAGGGCTTCGGTGCCCTGGAACGGGCCTGCAATACCCTGCGTGCCGAAGATGACATCTTGCGCATGAAGGCGCCCTCGACCCTGACCATGCGCTGGCTGTTGGCGCGACTCAGCCGCTTCCGCCATTTGCAGCCGGGCAATGAGGTGCAGCTCACCAGTGCCTGGATGGACGTGGACTCGGTGGACTTCAACCAGGAGCCCTTCGACTGCGCGGTGCTGCTGAGCAATGGCCACTTCCCCCCGGACTGGGAGGCCAGCTACCTGTTTCCCGAACTGCTGATTCCGGTGGGCGCGCCGAACCTGCTCAATGATCAGCCCTGGGACGTGGCGCGCCTGGCCGCCACCGAGCTGTTGCACCCGACCCCGGACCGCCGCGACTGGCGCAGTTGGCTGGAGCACATGGGCCTGACCGACCAGGTGTCCCTCAAGGGCGGGCAGGTGTTCGACACCCTGGAGCTGGGGATGATTGCCGCTGCGCGGGGTTATGGCGTGTCCATGGGGGACTTGCTGATGGTGGCCGAGGATGTGGCCCAGGGTCGCTTGAGCCTGCCCTGGCCGACAGCGGTGGCCAGTGGCCTGAACTACTATCTGGTGTGGCCCAGGACCCGGCCCGGAGGCGAGCGTTTGCGGCGCCTCAGCGACTTCCTTCAGGGCGAGGTCCAGGCCATGCAACTGCCCGCCGTAGAGCGCCTGGGCTGAAACGTTGCAGTACCCGGCTGGCGGGGCGTGCAAATATCCCTGCAAAGCGCTCAAGTATTGGCTTGTGCCGCCGAATCCATGGGTTATGGAACCAGCGTTCAGGAAGGTCCTAACTGATTAAAAATCTTAGAATTATGACTGCCGAGGGTGCTGACCGATCAGGATGATCCGCCTTCTCGGCAAGGAGCCATCATGTCCCAACCCCGTGCCCGCATAGCCTCTCAGCTAGGGCTCGCCCTTGCCTTGATACTCGCCCTGGTGATCAGCGGCAGCACCCTGTTCGCCTTGCGTTCGCTGGACTCGGCGAACCTCGACACCCGAGAGGAACACCTGGCCAGTGAAGCCCGCCTGCTGGCCGATCAGCTCAACACGTTCCACGGCAGCCTGCGCGAGAGCACCCAGCGCCTCAGCGGCCTGTTCGAAAACCGCTTCAGCAGCGGCCTGAGCCTGCATCCGGAACAACCGGTGAGCGTGGCCGGGGTGCAGACCCCGGGATTGCACCTGGGGGATGTGGTGCTGAACAACAACTTCGCCGAAGTCGACCAGTTCAAGCAGATGACCGCCGGTGTGGCGACCTTGTTCGTGCGCAGTGGCGATGACTTCGTGCGGGTCAGTACCTCCCTGAGCAAGCAGGATGGCAGCCGCGCCATCGGCACCTTGCTCGACCATGCCCACCCGGCCTATCAGAAACTCATGGCGGGCCAGGGTTATGTGGGCCGGGCCTTGCTCTTCGAACGCTTCTACATGACCCAGTACACCCCGGTGCTGGACCGCAGCGGCAAGGTCATCGCGGTGCTGTTTGTCGGCTTCGATTACACCGATGCGCAAAATGCCCAGTTCGCCAACCTCAAGCGCTTCCGCATCGGCCAGAGCGGCTCCCTGGCCCTGCTCGACGAGCAGAACAAGTGGCTGGTGCCACCGGCCGGCGTGCAGGCGCCGGAGCAGGCGGCGCAGGTCATGGCGCAAGCGGCCAAGGAGCCGGGTAAGGGGCGTTTCTGGAGTGATCAGGGCGAAGACTTCTACAGCCTGGCAGTGCCGTTCGAGGGGGGCCCCTGGTCGGTGGTGGCGAGCATGCCCAAGGCAGAGATCCGCGCGGTGACCTGGAGCGTTGGTATTCGGCTGGTGATCGGCAGCCTGCTGGCCATGCTGCTGGCGGTGGGCGCTACGGTCTGGCTGCTGCGCAGCAAGCTGGCACCGCTGAGCGACCTGGTGCGCCAGGCCCAGGCCCTGGGCGGCGGTGACCTGAGCGCACGGCTGAACGTTGCCAGCCATGACGAAATCGGCCAGTTGGCCCGCAGCTTCAACCAGATGGGCGAAGCCCTGTCGACCATGGTCGAGCACATCCGCCGCTCTGCCGCCGAGGTCAATGGCCGGGCCCAGGTGCTGTCCGGCTTGTCCAGCGGTGCATATGAAGGCATGGAGCAGCAGTCCGGCGAGATCACCAGCATGGCCGGGGCGGTGGAGGAGTTCAGCGCCACCTCGCTGAACATCGCCGACAACATGGGCAGTACCCAGCGCCTGGCCCAGGAAAACGCCCAGCAGACCCATATTGGCCGCACCTCCATGCAAGAGGCCTCGTCTTCCCTGGAACAGATCGCCGGAGCCCTCAACAGCACGGCCACGGTGATCAACACCCTGGGCCAGCGCTCCCAGGAGATCGGCGGAATTGTCGGAGTGATCACCGCGATTGCCGACCAGACCAACCTGCTGGCCCTGAATGCCGCTATCGAGGCCGCCCGGGCCGGTGAGCAGGGCCGCGGTTTTGCCGTGGTGGCGGATGAGGTACGCAACCTGGCCTCGCGTACCCGTGAAGCCACGGATGAAATTTCCCAGATGATCACCAGCATCCAGCAGGAAACCGGCCACGCCATCCAGACCATGGAGCAGGGCAACCGCCTGATGCAGGAAGGCCTGTCGCGCAACGCCGACGTGGCCTCGGCCCTGGCCCTGATCGACGAGCAGAGCCGCAGCGCCGGCGAGCAGTTTGCCGCCATCACTACCGCGACCCAGGAGCAGAGCAGCACCGCCACGGTACTCAGCAGCAATCTGCAGAGCATTGCCCAGGCCAACAGCGAGCAGCGTGAAGTGGTGTCCAACCTGGCGGTCACTGCCCGTGAGCTGGAAACCCTGGCCGCGGACCTGCGCCAGGAAGTCGATCGCTTCCGCTGACGGCTGCCGCCTCGCCCCTCAATCCGGGTTGGGGGGCGAAAGTTGCAATGAGGCCTGATTCGACTAAAACAGATGAGCAGTGGTTTGCCCCAAGGACCTCCCTTTCAGCAGGAGCTGGCATGACTCATCTTTCCCGTTTCGTCCCCCGCGCCCTGGCGCTGTCGGCACTCCTGCTCAGCCCGGCGGCGTTCAGCCAGGAAAGCCCGGCGTTCATCGCCCCGGCTACCTGGAATACCCCGTTCAACGGCATCGCCCAGGTGGCCTGTCACAACTGCTACGAGAAGCAGTACGCAAGCACCTTTAGCAGCGTGCTCGACAGTGTGCGCACCCTGGAACTGGACTTCTGGGACCAGCGCGATGCGGTGACCGGCGGCTCGCCCCGGCACTGGTTCGTGCGGCACAACCCCGGCACCCTGTTCCAGTCCGGCAACGACAACAATTGCACGGGCGATGGCACCGGCAAGAACGATCTCGAAGCCTGCCTCAACGACGTGAAGAACTGGAGCGACAACCACCCCGGGCACTTTCCCATTACGGTGATCCTCGACAAGAAGCAGGGCTGGTCGAAGGAAAGCTCGGGGCGCACGCCCAAGGATTTCGATGAGCTGGTGACCCGGGTCTTCCAGGGCAAGCTCTATACCCCCCAGGACCTGGCCACGCACATCGGCAGCAGCGCGGGCGCCTTGCAGGGCAACCTCAAGGGCAAGTCCTGGCCCACCGCCAGCCAGCTTCAGGGCAAGGTCCTGCTGGTGCTCAACCACTCGGAAAACCAGAAGCTCTCGCAGTACGCCGAGGCCCGGACTTCCAGCGCCAAGGTGTTCATCTCGCCGGTGACCAATGGCCAGAACGATGTCAGTGGCAAGGTCAGTGGCATGTCCGGCCAGTCGTCCGGCTACGTGGCCATGAACAACATGTCCAAGGGCGACAAGAAGTGGGCGGCCCAGGCCTTTGCCTACAGCCATGTGGGCCGGGTCTGGGGCGATGACGGGGTGTCGTTCGCCCAGCACATCAGCGAGAAGGTCAACCTCTCGGCCTACTACAAGTTCGCCGAGCAGAACGCCGGCGGCTATCGCATCCGGCCGTTCTGAGCTTCACCGGGGTTCGGTCGGTTCACCGAGCCCCGGGTCCACGCGCTTGCCGATGTCCCGCAGGCGCGCCAGCTGATCGACCATGGTCGGTGCTTCATCGACGCTGCTGACAAAGGTCCACAGGTAGGTCATCACCGCATACACATGGCCGGCCTTGATCTCGGGCGACAGCGCCAACTGGCTGATGGCAATGACGAACAGCACCGCTGCCACAGCGCCAAGGAACAGATAGGCCGCGGCTTCCCGATCCGAGAGCCCGATGCGCAGCCGCGACAGCAGGCGATAGTGACGCTGCAGCGAGACCGCGCCGACCCTGGCCACCAGGCCGATTTCCTTTTCCAGCCGGTTATTCAGGCGTTCGTGCAGTTGCTGGTTGCGCCGGGCAAAACGTGGCAGCAGGGTCATGCACAGCAACAGCGCCGTGAGGCAGGCGAGGCCGATCCAGGGTTCGATCACCAGCAGCATCACTGCCGCCCCGACGATCGACACCAGGGCCGTGGCGATGGTCGGCACGTGCTTTTCGAAGAAGTCGACGAACTCCCGGGCCAGCACCACCCGCGCCGCGGCGGTGGAGGTGTCCTGCTGTTGCAGGCGCTGGTTGAGAATCACCGGCACCGCCAGGTCCGCGTAGATGCGGGTGAAGGTACGGGTGTCCACCGCACGCCGCGCCGCGCCCACTACCCAGAAGCCCAGCACCACCAGGGCATAGATCAGCGCATGGGCAGCGTCGCCCCGCAGGATCGAATCCACGGCGAAGCCGGCGAACAGCGGGTAGGCCAGCAGCAGGGCGTTCTCCAGGGCCACCAGGGACAAGGTGACGAACAGCTTGCCCGGATAGGCCCGGGCAATGGCCTTGAGGGTCTGGCTGGCGGTCTGCTGGCCGATTTTCTGGGTTGGATTCACGACGATGAGTGGGGTGACGGCGGACATAAGTGCACCACAAGAGTGATAACGGTTAATATTGAGCGACTGCTCAATTATCTTTGAGCGAACGCTCAAAATGCAAGCGCCGTCCATCCTGGCGCCAAGAGGCCTGATTGCACATGTCGCGTAACGACCGTAAAGACCAGATCATCCAGGCGGCCCTGGAATTATTCCGCAGCAAGGGTTTCGCCGAGGTTTCCACCCGTGACCTGGCCGAGCATGCGGGGCTGTCTCGCAGCCACGTCTATCACTACTTCAGTGACTGGAAGGGGCTGCGCCGCGAAGCCTTCGTGCGGTTTGCCGATGACCAGCTGGAGGCGGTGGGCCAGCCCCTGCGCGGTGCCGCGCCCATGGACGCCTTGCTGGGGTTTCTCCGTGACTGCCTGCCCGATTCCGCCGAAGCCGGCTGGGCGCTGTGGCTCGATGCCTGGGACGAAGCCATGCATGACGCCGAGCTGGCGCAGGCCTACCTGAGGATCAACGGCCAGTGGCGGGACATGCTGGCGGCGATCATTGCCGATGGGGTCCGCACGGGGGTGTTCCGCTGCGCCAGCCCCGAGCGCGCGGCAAGGCAACTGTTCGCCCAGACCATGGGTTACGCCGATGACCTGTTGCTACGGGCCTCCCCCGAAGCTGCCCAGGCGGCGTTGCAGGAAGTCATGGAAGTGGCTGGCCTGCTGCTGGGATTCGAGGGCTGACAGGAAACGGCCAGTGGAGTGGAGTTTGTCCGGCTAATTGGGGTTTTTTGCCTTGCTGAAACGATTCTTCAAGGCTATAAAAACCGTACAACTCCAAAAAAGGCACTCCTGCATGACTCCGCTGAAACTGCTGGTCACCCTTGGCGCGCTGGCCGCCACCTCCCACGCCATGGCCTGGGACTATGTATTGCTCGATACCGACAAGGCTCTCCGCAACCTGCACCTGACCAGTGAACAGTTGGGGGTCAAGACCGAGCGGCCGTTTTCCGTGACCCTGCGCACCCTGCATGGCGGACGCCAGGAGGGGGTGAGCATCGTCGACATCGACAACGGCGTGATGCAGCTCTCGGTGGTGCCGACCCGGGGCATGAATGTGCTGCAGGCCTCGATGGGCGATGTGCGCCTGGGCTGGGATTCGCCGGTCAAGGAGGTGGTCAACCCGGCCTTCATCGAGCTTAACGGCCGCGGCGGCCTGGGCTGGCTGGAGGGCTTCAACGAACTGGTGGCCCGCTGTGGCTATGAGTGGGTCGGGCACCCGGGCCTGGATAATGGCGAGCTGCTGACCCTGCACGGCCGCGCGGCCAACATCCCGGCGAGCAAGGTCACGCTGCATATCGACGAGCAACCGCCGTATGCCATTCACCTGCGGGGCGAGCTCAAGGAGCAGGCGTTCAAGAAAGTGGATTTCAGCGTCGCCACCGAACTGGTGACCGAACCCGGCAGCACCCGGTTTGCGCTCAACGACACCCTGACCAACAACGGCGACTACCCCAAGGAATACCAGGCGCTCTACCACAGTAACTTCAGTACGCCGTTCCTGGAGCAGGGGGCGAAGTTCGCCGCGCCGGTGAAGCAGGTTTCGCCGTTCAATGACAAGGCCCGGGCCGACCTGGCGGACTGGCAGACCTATCGCGGCCCGACCCGCGACTACGACGAAACCGTGTACAACCTCGTGCCCTACGCCGACGCTCAGGGCGAGACCCTGGCGGTGTTGCATAACAAGGCCGGGAGCCTGGGTGTTTCCCTGGGCTTCAACACTCGACAACTGCCGGTGTTTTCCCTGTGGAAAAACACCGACACCCAGGGCCAGGGTTATGTGACGGGTTTGGAACCGGGCACCAGCTTTTCCTACAACCGCCGTTACCAGCGCCCGTTGCATCTAGTGCCGAGCATTGGCGCCAAGGAGCAGCGGCAATTCCAGATTCGCTACAGCCTGTTGGCCGATAAAGCCGCGGTGGATAAAGCCCTGAGCCGTGTCAGCCAGATCCAGGATGGGCGTCAGACCGAAGTGCGGCCAACACCCTTGGTAGACCTGTCCCGGGAATGAACCTTCAATCGGCGCTGGGCCGGTAATGCAGGGCTTCGGCCAGGTGCTCGCGGCTGATTCGCGCGGCCTGTTCCAGGTCCGCCAGGGTACGCGCCACCTTGAGCAAACGGTGAGCGGCCCGCAACGACAGGCCCAGGCGTTCGCAGGCCGCTTCCAGCCAGCGCTCGTCGGTTGTGGATAATTTGCAGTGGCGACGCAGGCCGGGCAGGTCGAGAAAGGCGTTGGCGCAGCCCTGGCGCTCGCGTTGCAGCTCGCGGGCCCCGGCGACCCTGGTGGCGGCTGCGGCGCTGTCATTGCCCGGTTGCGGCTCGGGGTTGAGGGCGGTGGCTTCGCGGGCCACGGTCAGGTGCAGGTCGATGCGATCCAGCAGCGGCCCGGATAACTTGTTGCGATAGCGCTGGATCTGCTCCGGTGTGCAACGGCAGCGTCCGCTGGGCTCGCCAAGATATCCACAGGGGCAGGGGTTCATCGCTGCCACCAATTGGAAGCGTGCCGGGAACTGCACCCGGTCCCGGGCTCGGGCAATGACGATCTGCCCGGACTCCATGGGCTCGCGCAGCACTTCCAGGACCTTGCGGTCGAACTCCGGCAGTTCATCGAGAAACAGCACGCCGTGATGGGCCAGGGTGATTTCCCCAGGCTGGGGTTTCGAGCCGCCTCCGACCAGTGCCGCACCCGAAGCCGAATGGTGGGGCTGGCGAAACGGCCGCTGTGGCCAGTAGCGCAGGGGCTTGTGGCTGGCCACCGACTGGATCGCCGCGACTTCCAGGGCTTCATCTTCCTGCAGCGGTGGCAGCAGGCCGGGCAAGCGGCTGGCCAACAGGGTCTTGCCGGTGCCTGGCGGGCCGCTGAACAACAGGTTGTGGGCGCCCGCCGCGGCGATCAGCAGGGCGCGCTTGGCGGCGAGCTGGCCTTGCACTTCGCTGAGATCGGGGTAGGGGAAGTGGCTCTGCACCAGGCCGTCGCTGACATAGGGCGCAATCGGCGCGTGGCCGTTGAAATGGGCAACGGCCTCCAGCAGATGATCCACCGCGATCACCTTTAGGCCGCTGGCCAGGCAGGCTTCTTCGGCATTGGCCCGGGGCACCAGCAGGGTATGCCCGGCGTCGCGTGCCGCCAGTGCGGCGGGCAGTACGCCGCGTACCGGGCGCACCGCGCCGGAGAGTGCCAGCTCCCCCAGGCATTCGATGTTGTCCAGGGCCAGGGCCGGCACCTGCACGCTGGCGGCAAGGATGCCCAGGGCGATGGCCAGATCGAAGCGCCCGCCGTCCTTGGGCAGGTCCGCCGGCGCCAGGTTGAGGGTGATGCGCCGGGCCGGAAAGTTGAACCCGGCATTGAGGATTGCACTGCGCACCCGGTCCTTGCTTTCCTTGACCGCGGCTTCCGGCAGGCCCACCAGGGTCAGGCTCGGCAAGCCGTTGGCCAGGTGCACTTCAACACTGACAGCCGGAGCCTGGACGCCGACCTGGGCACGGCTGTGGATGATTGCCAGGGACATGGGGAGAGCTTCCTTGCGACAGCGGGAACCGCGTCCTGCGGTGCTGCAAGGATAGATGAGGGGGCTGGCCAGAGGAGCGCCCGAATGGGCACAGGATATGTCGTCGGTGCACGAGCCTTCGCCGGCAAGCCAGTTCCTACAGGACAGGTCTGTAGGAGCCGGCCTGCCGGCGAACCCGGATTCAGATCACTGCGCTACCGGGTTCAGCCGGGCTTCCAGCTCCGCCACCTTGGCTTCGAGGCTTTCCAGGCGCGCGCGAGTGCGGGCCAGGACCACCATCTGGCTGTCGAATTCTTCCCGGCTGACCAGGTCCAGCTTGCTGAAGCCGCTTTGTAGCAGGGCCTTGAGCTGGCTTTCGATTTCATTGCGGGGCAGGGGTGTTTCACCGCTGAGCAACCGCGAGGCGTGGCCGCTCAGGGCGTCGAGAAGGTCTTTGGGCGCGAGCATGGGAGAGTCCTGAATTGCAGTCGGCCCGCAGTGTATCACGCAGCAACGACGCTCCAGGTGGCCCCGGGTTGCACGTTTTTCGCGCATCTGGCCGGGCGCCAGCGCACCGTTTTTGTGCGTATCCCGGGTGCCGTTTTCCCGCATTCCCTGCCGGCTCGGGGCAAGGGACTGAAATCACTGATTTTTCCCGAGCTGGCAAGCTTTCTGCTTAGACCCTGGTGACCCATGCACTGATGCAGTCGCTGTGACGAATGCAGTGCGGCAGGCGGAGCGGGGAGTGTTTCGTCAGACAGCGGTTAGCTGGCGTCGGTCGGGCTGAGGAAGGCCGACGGTGCGTTACAAAGCCAGGCACTGCGCTTAGACTTGAGTCGGGTTTGTTTTCCTGGGGCAAGTCCACCAATTCGGGAGAGAGTTTCATGAAGCTAGTCACTGCCATCATCAAGCCGTTCAAGTTGGACGACGTGCGCGAGTCGCTGTCCGAGATCGGCGTGCAGGGCATTACCGTCACTGAAGTCAAAGGCTTCGGCCGGCAGAAGGGTCACACCGAGCTGTATCGCGGTGCGGAGTACGTGGTGGATTTCCTGCCCAAGGTGAAGATCGATGTCGCCATTGACGACAAGGATCTTGACCGGGTTATCGAGGCGATAACCAAGGCCGCCAACACCGGCAAGATCGGTGACGGCAAGATCTTCGTGGTCAATCTGGAACAGGCTATTCGCATCCGTACCGGCGAAACCGATACCGACGCAATCTAAGCCGCCAAACCCAACGCCCCAGGAGAAAACAATATGACTCTGCGTAAATTCGCAGGGCTAGGAGCCCTTTTGTCCCTCGTAATGCCAGGCCTGGCCATGGCGGCAGACGAAGCGGCGGCTCCAGTCCTCAACTCCGGCGATACCGCCTGGATGCTGACCTCCACAGCCCTGGTGCTGTTCATGACCATTCCTGGCCTTGCGCTGTTCTACGGCGGCATGGTGCGGTCGAAAAACATTCTTTCGGTAATGATGCAGTGCTTCGCCATTACCGGCCTGATCACTGTCCTGTGGTTCATCTACGGCTACAGCATGGCGTTCGACACCACCGGGATGGAAGCCGGCGTGGTCAACCTCAATTCCTTTGTGGGCGGTTTCTCCAAGGCCTTCCTGGCGGGCATCACCCCGGCCAGCCTGACCGGCCCGGCTGCGCTGTTCCCTGAAGCGGTGTTCGTCACCTTCCAGATGACCTTCGCCATCATCACTCCAGCGCTGATCGTCGGTGCCTTCGCCGAGCGGATGAAATTCTCCGCCATGCTGATCTTCATGGGCGTGTGGTTCACCCTGGTGTATGCGCCGATCGCCCATATGGTCTGGAGCGGTCCGGGCTCGCTGCTGGGCGACTGGGGCGTGCTGGACTTTGCCGGCGGCACCGTAGTGCACATCAACGCCGGTATCGCGGGCCTGGTGGCCTGCCTGGTGCTGGGCAAGCGCAAGGGTTTCCCGACCACGCCGATGGCGCCACACAACCTGGGTTACACCCTGATGGGCGCAGCCATGCTGTGGATCGGCTGGTTCGGCTTCAACGCCGGTTCCGCCGCTGCCGCCAACGGCACCGCCGGCATGGCCATGCTGGTAACGCAGATCGCGACGGCTGCCGCCGCCCTGGGCTGGATGTTTGCCGAGTGGATCACCCACGGCAAGCCTAGCGCGCTGGGCATCGCTTCGGGTGTGGTCGCAGGCCTGGTGGCAATCACTCCGGCTGCCGGTACCGTTGGCCCGATGGGCGCCCTGATCATCGGTCTGGCGGCCGGTGTGGTGTGCTTCTTCTGCGCCACCAGCCTCAAGCGCAAGCTGGGATATGACGATTCCCTGGACGCCTTTGGCGTGCACGGCATCGGCGGCATTCTCGGTGCGATCCTCACCGGTGTGTTCGCTGCTCCGTCCCTGGGTGGCTTCGGCACCGTGACCGATGTGGCCGCTCAGGTCTGGATCCAGGCCAAGGGCGTGGGTTTCACGGTGATTTACACCGCGATCGTCACCTTCATCATCCTCAAGGTTCTGGACGCGGTCATGGGGCTGCGGGTGAGCGAGGAAGAAGAAGCGGTCGGCCTCGATCTGGCACAACACAACGAGCGTGGTTACAACCTGTAATCGCGCAAGAAAAAAAGCCCGGCTCCGGCCGGGCATTTTTTTGCCTGATGTTTGTCATTGAGAAAGGCTGAAAGGATTTTCTGACAAGCATTGGCGTGTTTGCCGTGACGATTTCCGGCAGGGCAAATGCTTACACTAAAGCAGGATTATTCGGCGCTTTGTTTTTTCCCTGAGCGCGCTAGAATGCGCGCCGAAGCGTGGAGATCGGTATGTGGCAACAGACCCTGATTACCCTGCGGGCCAGGCCCCGGGGCTTTCATCTGGTGACGGACGAGTTGCTCGCCGGCCTGCCTGAGTTGAAGGCATGTCGGGTTGGTCTGCTGCATCTGTGGCTGCAACATACCTCGGCCTCGTTGACCATCAACGAGAACGCCGATCCGGCGGTACGGCGTGACTTCGAGCGTTACTTCAACACCCTGGTGCCTCAAGGCATGGCCGGGTACGAACATAACGACGAAGGCGCGGATGACCTGCCGGCGCACTTCAAGGCCAGTTTGCTAGGCTGTCAGCTGACTTTGCCGGTAGCGGCGGGGCGTCTGGCGTTGGGCATCTGGCAAGGCGTTTATCTGGGCGAGCATCGCGATCATGGCGGTGCTCGCAAAGTCCTTGCCACCTTGCACGGTGATAAGGCATAAGCCGCTGAGTATCAGTGGACGTTGATTTTTTTCCAGCGGCCTTCGACAGTCGGCACAGCTGGGCTATAACTAATCTGCTTTTCGCAAGTCATGAGGTAGAACATGAGCGACGATGATCTGGAAAACGACGACCTCGAAGTAGGTGACGAAGACGAAACCGAAGAAGGTCTTGAAGCGGCTGCCGACGATGTGGCGGAAGACGATGGCAGTGATGTTCCTGCTCCAACCGCCAAAGGCAAGGCCAAGGCTGCCGTCTCGGTAGACGAGCTGCCGAGTGTAGAAGCCAAGAACAAGGAGCGTGATGCACTGGCGCGTGCCATGGAAGAGTTCCTGGCCCGTGGCGGCAAAGTGCAGGAAGTCGAGGCCAACGTGGTCGCCGATCCGCCCAAGAAGCCTGATAACAAGTACGGCAGCCGGCCTATCTGAGCCTTGCACCTTGCTTGCTGAAAAAGCCCGCCGTCGCTGCGGGCTTTTTCATGGGCACCCTTCTCGGAAACGGCGCCGAGCGCCGGCGCTTGCTGTAGGAGCGAGCTTGCTCGCGAAAGCGCCGGTTCAGGCGCCGCGATGCCAGCGGGCAAGCAGCCCGGGTAGTTCAATCAGGCTGCGGATCTCGGCGTCTGGCGCGCGTTCGGCTTCCCAGGTCTTGCCGTTGGGATTGAACCAGATCGCACGCAGCCCTGCCTGCTGTGCGCCGGCAATGTCATCCCCCGGGTGGTCGCCGATATGCACGGCGGTGTCGGCAGTCGCTTCGCCACGCTGCAAGGCTTCGTGGAACAGCCGGGCGTCGGGCTTGGCGATGCCGATGTCCTCGGCGCACAGCGCGAACTTGAAATAGTCCGCCAGGCCCAGGCGGCGCACGTCGGCGTTGCCGTTGGTGACCACGCCAAGGGCGAAGTGATTGGCCAGGGCTTCCAGGGTCGGCTGGACTTCTGGAAAGATCTCCAGCTGATGCCGGGCATGCAGGAAAACTTCAAAACTCTGGTCGGCCAACTGGTTGGCCTGGGCATGGTCATACCCGGCTTCTTCTAGGGCATGAAACAGCACCTGGCGGCGCAGGGCGCTGATCCTGTGCTTGAGGTTCGGCTGGGCGAGCAGCACCCGCTCGCGAATGGCCCACAGATGCTCCACCGGCACGCCTCCGAGATTGGGTGCGTGTTCGGTCAGCCACTGGCGCAGGGTGGCTTCGGCACTGACGATGACCGGGGCGGTATCCCACAGGGTGTCGTCGAGGTCGAAGGTGATCAGCTTGATGGTCATTACTCACCGCCTTTGTTGCGTTTGGCCCGTGGGTGGGCGCTGTCATAGACCGCCGCCAGGTGCTGGAAGTCCAGGTGGGTGTAGATCTGCGTGGTCTTGATGTCCGAATGCCCCAGCAGCTCCTGCACGGCGCGCAGGTCCTGGGAGGATTCCAGCAAATGGCTGGCAAAGGAATGGCGCAGCATGTGCGGGTGCAGGTTCTGCCCCAGTTCGCGCTCGCCGGCGGCCTTGACCCGCAGCTGGATGGCCCGCGGCCCCAGGCGCCGGCCCTTCTGGCTGACGAACAGGGCACCATCAGGCGGGTTGCTCAGGGCGCGCAGGGGGAGCCATTGCTCCAGGGCTGACCGAGCCTTCTTGCCCACCGGCAGGACCCGGGTCTTGCTGCCCTTGCCATGGACCTGCACCAGGCCGTCCGCCAGGTCCAGCTGATCGAGGTTGAGGCTGGTCAGTTCGGAAAGGCGCAGGCCGCAGGAGTAGAAAAGTTCGAGAATCGCCTGGTCGCGGTGGGCCAGGAAGTCGTCTTCCACGGCGCCATCGAGCAACTGCAGGGTGCGGTCGGTGTCCAGGGTCTTGGGCAGGCGTCGTTCGCCCTTGGGCGGCGCCAGGCCGTTGGCCGGGTCGTGAGTGCACAAGCCTTCGCGGTTCAGGTAGTGGTAGAGCCCGCGTACCGCTGACAGCAGGCGCGCCAGGCTGCGGGACGACTGGCCCTGCTGGTGCAGGCGGGCAATCAGGCTGCGCAGGCCCTGGATGTCCAGGTCGGTCCAGCTGCGCACCTGCATTTTCTCGCAGAACTCCAGCACCTTCTCGAGGTCGCGCCGGTAGGCTTGCAGGGTGTGGGGCGACACCTGGCGCTCACTGCGCAGATGCGCGCAGTAGGCGTCCAGCTGTTGTTGCATGGTCAGCGTACCGAGCGCAGCGAGTGGGTGAAGCGCGGCAGAACGCGGCCGGTGACTTCGGCGATGTAGTTGAGGAACAGGGTGCCCACCGAGCTCTTGTAGTGCTGCGGATCACGGCTGGCTATCGCGAGTACGCCATGCATGCCCTGATGCGCCAGGGCCACCACAGCGGTAGAACCGATCTGCTTGCGCTGCTCTTCGCCGAAAAGGAAATCCAGCTCGTGTTCGCGCAGGCTGCCGCTGACGCTCTTGCCTTCGGACAACAGGCCGCCGATGGCGCCCTGGGCTTCGGCGGCGGAGACCCAGCGCCCCACCGGCATGGCGCTGTCGCTGAACAGGATCAGGCTGACGAAGGGCACCTGGAAATCCTGGCGCAGGCTGTCTTCGACGCTCATCACCACTTCTTCCAGGCTGGTGGCGTCCATCAGCGCGAGGATCAGGCGGCGGGTCTTGTCGAACAGCCGGTCGTTGTCCCGGGCCACGTCCATCAGCTGCGAAAGGCGATGGCGCATCTCGATGTTGCGCTCGCGCAGGATCTTCATCTGCCGCTCCACCAGCGATACGGTGTCGCCGCGCTGATGGGGAATGCGCAAGGCCGGGAGCAGTTCATCGTGGTCGACGAAGAAGTCCGGATGGGCCTCCAGGTAGGCGGCGACGGCTGCCGCCTCCAGGTTTTCGGACGGTGATTGGTCGGGCGTTTCGGCAGGAACCTGCGGCTGATCAGTCATGGATTTCGCTCACTTAAAGACGCACCTGTCCTTCGTATACGCGCACTGCCGGGCCGGTCATCATCACCGGTTGGCCAGGGCCTGCCCATTCAATGGACAGGCGCCCGCCCGGCAGGTCGATCAATAGGGGCGAATCCATCCACCCCTGGCTGATCGCGGCCACAGCAGCAGCGCAGGCACCGGTGCCGCAGGCCTGGGTTTCCCCGGCGCCGCGTTCCCAGACCCGCAGTTGCGCGCGCTGGCGGTCCAGGACCTGGAGAAAACCGACGTTGACCCGCGCCGGGAAGCGCGGGTGGTGTTCGATCTTCGGACCCAGCTCGTGCACCGGCGCGCTGTTGATGTCATCCACCCGCAACACGGCGTGGGGGTTGCCCATGGACACCGCGGCCAACTGCACCTGGCGGCCATCGACGTCCAGGGTGTAGCTGTCGGCCTGGGCCGGCGCCTGGAACGGAATGTCCGCCGGTACCAGGCGCGGCGCGCCCATGTTGACGCTGATCTGGCCGTCGTTGCGGATATCCAGCTCGATCACGCCGCTCTTGGTCTCGACGCGGATCTGGCGCTTGGTGGTCAGGCGCTTGTCCAGCACGAAGCGGGCAAAGCAGCGTGCACCATTGCCGCACTGTTCCACTTCGGAGCCGTCGGAGTTGAAGATCCGGTAGCGGAAATCCACATCCGGGTTGCTCGGGGCCTCGACGATCAGCAACTGATCGAAGCCAATCCCGGTATTGCGATCACCCCATTGTTTGGCGTGCTTGGGCAGAATATGCGCGTGCTGGCTGACCAGGTCGAGAACCATGAAGTCATTGCCCAGGCCGTGCATCTTGGTAAAACGCAGCAGCATGGTCTTACTCCGGCAGCAGGCTTTCGCCAGCGAATAACTCGGCTACCGTCTCGCGGCGACGTACTTCAACAGCCTGGTCACCATCGACCAGTACTTCTGCGGCACGGCCGCGGGTGTTGTAGTTCGAGCTCATGACGAAACCATAGGCACCAGCGGAATGCACCGCCAGCAGGTCACCCTCGGCCAGGGCCAGGGTGCGTTCCTTGGCGAGGAAGTCGCCAGTTTCACAGATCGGGCCGACGATGTCGTAGGTACGGGGTTCGGTATCTCGCGGGCGCACGGCGCTGACATCCATCCAGGCCTGGTACAGCGCCGGGCGGATCAGGTCGTTCATGGCGCCGTCGACGATGGCGAAATCCTTGTGTTCGGTGTGCTTGAGGTATTCGACCCGGGTCAGCAGGACGCCGGCGTTGGCCACGATGAAGCGGCCCGGTTCGAATACCAGGGCCAGGTCGCGACCGTCCAGGCGCTCGCGCACGGCCTTGACGTAGTCGGCGGCCAGCGGTGGCTCTTCGTCGCGATAGCGCACGCCCAGGCCGCCACCCAGATCGATGTGGCGCAGGTAGATGCCGCATTCACCGAGGCGGTCCACCAGGTCCAGCAGGCGGTCGAGGGCGTCGATAAAGGGTTCCAGGGTGGTCAGTTGCGAGCCGATATGGCAGTCGACACCGACGATTTCCAGGTTCGGCAGCTGCGCGGCGCGGATGTACACATCCTCGGCGGTGGCAATGTCGATGCCGAACTTGTTTTCCTTGAGCCCGGTGGAGATATAGGGGTGAGTGCCGGCATCCACGTCCGGATTGACCCGCAGCGAGACCGGTGCACGAACGCCCAGCTCGGCCGCTACCAGCTGCAGGCGCTCCAGCTCCTCGGCGGACTCGACGTTGAAGCAGTGGACGCCGACTTCCAGGGCACGACGCATGTCGTCACGGGTCTTGCCAACACCGGAGAAGACAATCTTGTCGGCTTGCCCGCCCGCAGCCAGGACCCGCTCCAGCTCGCCCCGGGAGACGATGTCGAAACCGGCGCCCAGGCGCGCCAGGACATTCAGTACGCCCAGGTTGGAGTTGGCTTTTACCGCGAAGCAAACCAGGTGCGGCATGCCGGACAGGGCCTGGGCATAGGCCTGGTACTGGGCTTCGATGTGCGCACGGGAATAGACGTAGGTGGGCGTACCGAAACGTTCGGCAATGGCGGACAGGGCTACGCCTTCCGCGAACAGCTCCCCGTCGCGGTAGTTAAAAGCGTCCATGGTTTGCCCTTAGTAGGTGTCGTGCTTGTGCGACTGCGATTGCGACTTCGCCTGCTCTTCAGGGGATTTGCTGTCATCAGGCAGGTACAGCGGGCCTTTCTGGCCGCAGGCGGTAACGAGGCAAGCAACCGCGACGAGCGCAGCAAGGGAAGAGATCAGGCGCTTCATGGCGAAATCCTTGAGAATGCGTAAATTGCGCCCGAGTATACCGGCCACCCGGCAGCTTGCCTATGCAGCGTAACTCCCGTCCAGCGGGCCTTTGCCAAGGCCCGGCCGGTGGCTTTGGTCGGGCGGTCGTGCAATGGGCGTCGCATTTATTTCCTCGTTCGGTATCCTTTGCATTCGCCGGGGAGCGCCCGTATCTTGCGGCGCTTGAGCGTGAGTAGACACTTTTCGAGGTTCCCGCAATGAGTTTGACCGAAGCCCGTTTTCACGACCTGGTGGATGCCACCCAGCAGACGCTGGAGGATATTTTCGATGAGAGCGACCTGGACATCGACCTGGAAAGCTCGGCCGGGGTGCTCACCGTCAAGTTCGACAACGGCAGCCAGGTGATCTTCAGTCGCCAGGAGCCTTTGCGCCAACTCTGGCTGGCCGCGCGTTCGGGTGGTTTCCACTTCGACTACGACGAGGAAAGCGAGCGCTGGATGTGCGACAAGAGCGAAGAGCAGTTGGGGGAAATGCTGGAACGCATTGTCCTGGAGCAGGCCGACATCAAGCTTGAGTTCGAAGGGCTCTGATACCGTGACCCAGCCCGCCCCGGCCCGACCGCCCAAGCCGCTCTACAGCAACGTCAGCCCGGCGGTGAGTTCACCGTGCATCAGCCTTTGTCGCCTCGATGAGGAGAAGGTCTGTCGCGGCTGTTTTCGCCATGTGGAGGACATCCGTGAATGGCGTTCGGCCGATGATCAGCGCCGGCGAGTGATCTGCGCCCAGGCGCTGCAGCGCAAACAGAGTGCGGCGGCAGGCGAGATTTAGCTTCGTACTCGTACGGTTTGTTTATTCAGTGTGCTGTGATAGTGTCCAGCTTCGCCTCGCTACATCGAGGCCGGTGAGAACCCCGTCTTATTTGGCGGGGTTTTGCTTTTTTGTGCAGAAAAAATAGGAGTCAGCCAGGATCATGAGTACTGCACCATCCATCATCCTTACCCGCCTT
Organism: Pseudomonas protegens CHA0; assembly: GCF_000397205.1. Taxonomy (NCBI): domain Bacteria; kingdom Pseudomonadati; phylum Pseudomonadota; class Gammaproteobacteria; order Pseudomonadales; family Pseudomonadaceae; genus Pseudomonas; species Pseudomonas protegens. The sequence continues at coordinate 6,624,529 of NC_021237.1, read as the reverse complement.
GACGTGCAACGTCTGGAGCGCCTGATCGACAGTCTGGACGACTCGCTGCCAGGTGTCATTGCACTGCAAACCGAGTTGGATCGTGCCGAAACGCTGGTGGGTCACGATGAAGTACCGGCCGGTGTCGTAACCATGAATTCGCGTGTGCATTGCCGTGAAGAAAGCAGCGGCAAGGACTACCACCTGACCCTGGTGTATCCACAGGACGCCAACGCCGACGAAGGCAAGATTTCCATCCTGGCACCGGTGGGCAGCGCTCTGCTGGGCCTGCAGGTAGGCCAGTACATCGACTGGCCGGCTCCGGGTGGCAAGACCTTGAAGCTGACCCTGCTGGAAGTTGAATACCAGCCGGAAGCCGCAGGCGACTACCACCTCTGATCCTTGGCTAGACCTGCTCGAGCGCGTCGTTCAGTGCGCGCTCCAGGCTGGCCTTGTAGCGCAGATACAGGATGCTCGGGCTTTGCACGTCACCGAGCAGCCCTGAAAGATCCAGGTCAGTGATGTAGCAGCGATAGCGCTCTGTTTCATGGCGCTGCCCGACGATTTCCTGGGCCACCGCGGCGAACAGTTGATCGCCATATTCCAGATCGGAAAACTCCCGTTGATTGCAGTACAGCGAGACCTGCACCTGGTCCGGTGCGGCCTTGCCGATGATCGCCTGTACGTCATAGAAGGCTTTGTCCACCGGCGTCGGTGGGGCTGGCCGCGGCTCTACCCGACGTGCGCGGCCCGTGCCTGAGGGCAGAATCTGCAAGTAGAGTGTGTCCAAAGGTTTCTCGGGCTGGTTGCTGTCCATCGGCAGCAGCGCCTCGCGGCGGTAGAGAATCGACTGCAGGAAGCGCTGCAGGGGCACCAGCAGGCTGTGTTCGTCGTGATAGGGCAGGGTCTGCTGCCACAGCGCGTTGTACTCATCGAGCACGTAAAGCTCCGCGTACTCGTCGATGATCCGATAGAACACCTGGATGCAGTCCGGCTGGCCCATGGGCAGGATCAGCGCCAGGTCGTGGTCTTCCAGGGCCATCGGGTCAAGGTGCAGTGGGCTGTAGCGGCTCTGCTCCTGCCCCAGGTACTCCAGCAATGCGGCAGGGGTTGCCATGGCCCGGTGCCGAACCTGCCCGGGCACCAGTTCAAGCACGTGGTAGTGCTGCTGCACCTGGATCAGGTAGCGGTAGTTGAGCTGGCTGAGCAAAAGGTTGTGCGCGGTTTCGAACAGTTCTTCCACCCGGCGGGCAATGAATTGCGCGCGGTTGTGACAGAAGCAGCGTACCCGCAGCCGCGGCTGCGTGCCGCCCGGCAGATTGTTCAGGTAGTCCCGCAGGCAGTCGAGCAGCGCATGCTCGGCGTCGTAGCGGCCGACCATTACCTCGTTCCAGCTATTGAGGGTGACCTGATCCAGGGTCAGCACCAGATTCTCGCGTACCCCGGCATAGCTCAGGGAGTCGGTGCGCTCGGTGGTCATCAGAATGTTCAGGTCGCGGTGGTGCTTGAGGGGGTCGACCCCGACGTTCACCAGGATCAGCACTTCGCAGGGCACGGCGGCGTGCAGCAATTGTTCCTCGCTGACCGTCGTCAAAGGCAGTGGCACGGTCTGCTGCAGGCTGCCCAGCAGGTTGAACAGTTCGAATTCGCTCAGGTCGCTGCTGCCCGGGTGCAGGGCCAGGCGGGTACTGCTGTCGATCACGCCGTTGCGATGGCACCAGGTAAGCAGCTCCAGCAGCTCGCGACTGCGCTTGATCGGGGCGAAATGCTCCCACTCCAGGGCGGTCAGGCTGCCGTTGTACAGTCCCCAATGGTTCTGTCCGGGTTCCTTCTTGTTCGGCGACTGCACCAGGGTCAGGGTGTCTTCAGCCAGGTCCGGGGCAATGCCGGGGTTGATGAACTCGATCTTCCCGGCCTTGCGCTCGAAGGCCGCGTACAGGCGCCGGCCCAGGACATTCAGGTCACGCTTGTTGATCAGGCTGGCGGCCTGCTCGGTGCGGGCGAACTGGGTCAGGAAGCGATAGCTGTAGTTGAGCTCGTTGACCAGGGCCCTGCGCTCGCTGCTGACCTGGCGCACCTTCCACTGGCTGCGGCTGTCCAGCAAGGCCAGTTGGCGTTGGTCCCAGCCCCATTCACTGGCCAGGCGCTCCAGTAGAGCGCGCTGCCAGTTCGGGCTGCGGGTGGTGTTGCCGACGGTAAGCTTGCGGTTGACCTTGAGGTACAGGCTGCGCCGTACCAGCTCCAGGCGCTCCGGCTCGCCGCGAGCCTTGAGGTATTCCTCGATGCGCCGGTAGACCACGATGTAGGGGTCCAGCTCATCCAGGTCCAGGCGGTTGGCAAACACCGCCTGCTTGAAGCGCAGGCTCAGGCACTGGACCTTGGGATGCTCGCTGGCATAGACCTCGATCAGCAGCAGCTTGAGTACGGACTTGTAGGGCGACTCGATGCCCTTGAACAGTTGCCACAGCCCGGCGCCGATGAACTCGCCGGGCGGAATGCGTGCCATGTGGCCCAGGTCGAGGTTTTCCTCGGCGGGGACAAAGCGCTTGGACAGCAGGGTGTCGATGTACTGTTCGTAACGGCGTTCTTCGTACACCGGTACCAGCCACCACAACGGCGTGCGCCCGGCCAGCCAGATCGCGGTGCGGTAGAACTCGTCCAGCAGCAGGTAGTGCTGGGTGGTGCCGCAGTCGTCCGAACTCAGCTGAGTGTCCCGCTCCCCGCGGACAAAGCGATTGGGGTCGATCAGGAAAAAATGAGCTTCAGCACCCTGGCCGGCCGCCCAGGTCTCCAGCAATTGGCACTTCTTCTGCAACTCGGCCAACTCGTTTTCTCCCAGATCCGGCGCATGGCACACCCACACGTCCATGTCGCTCTGGTCTGCCTGGGCCAGGGTCCCCAGGCTGCCCATGAGAAACAGGCCATGAATCGGCCGTGGCGGGTTGCCGTGGCGCGGCTTGTAGGAAAACGATCGGGTCAGGCGCTGGGCTTCGGCCAGGGCCTGGGGGTCGGGTTCGTAGCAGGAAAGCCCCGCCGGGGTGGCTCCGGATACATAACCGGGCAACAACGGGTGATTGACGTGAAAGAACAGCGGCAACAGGTTGAGGACCAACTGCTGGCGTGTCGACAGCCCTTCCATTGCCCGGGCCATGCGCCCTTCATTGAGCTTCAGGAAACGCGCACGCAGTTGGCTGAGAACCTTGCGATCGATTCCTTCATCCAGATCGGGACGGATTTCATGGGTATGGGGCATTTCAAGCGGAGCTCGAACGTGGCGGTATTGAAGACGGCGAGCAGTTTACCGTCAGACAGGGCTCAGCCTTAAACTGATTTTATTTTTTGACGCCAGATTTCTAGCGTATTCAGAAGGAGGCGCCTACGGAATCCGACAGACGGGAACCCCGCAGGCCGATGCAGGTTGTTCAGGCGACTTCTTTGACGTTCAGGATGGTCAGCAGGCCCTGGGCATGTTCAGCGGCGTCCCGCCCGAGGCTGGTCAGATAGCCTCCATCGGGTTGGGTGATCAGTTCCTTGTCAAACAGGCGTTGGGCGGCGGCGATGGCAGAAGGGGCGGCGGTCTGATGGATTTTCAGGCCTTCCTGGGAGTTGTCCAGGTTGAAGAGTGCAAGGATTTCCAGTTCGGCAACCAACTCAGGGGTATACGACATAAGGACTCCAGACTTTCTAGGAATTAGAGGTCAGCGTTCTTAAGGTGAACGCAGAAAGGCGGCGTGTCCAGCGTTCGCTGAGGAGTTTTATCCCCGGGTGCAGCGGTATTTGGCCGCAGGGTGGTGGCAGTGTAGTCGGGGCGCGAGGCACGGGCGGGAAAGAGTGCCGGAGCCTGCGCTCCGGCAGCGCGGTGTCACTGCTTTTCGGGAGGCAGTTCCGGCAGGGCGCGAAGGGCGGCTTCGTACCATTGGGTGTCGAAGGCGCGGTCCTGTTCGAGGATGGCGTCGATCTCGATCGCCAGTACATGGGCCATCAGATTGAGGATTTCCTCGCGCTCGTAGCCCACCAGGGTGAGCTTGTTGAACGTGGCCTTGGCCGCTGGTGGGTTGTCGCTTTCGATCTGGTTCTCGATCGCTTCGATCAGGGTATTTTCGGCGAACTCTTCTTCGTCGGTGTCGATATCGGTTGGCTCGCTCATGGCAGGCTCCTCAAGGAAAGGTCGCCAGTTTACTCGTATTCAGCGGCTCGATGCTGCTGGCCAGAGTGGGATTAACCTTCTATAAAAACCCCCTGCCAACCCCTGCACGGCCTGGAGGCTACGGGATGTTCAAGCTCTATGGGTTCGCCATCAGCAACTACTACAACATGGTCAAGCTGGCCTTGCTGGAGAAGGGGCTGCCTTTCGAAGAGGTGCTGTTCTACGCCGGCCAGAGCCCAGAGGCGCTGGCTATCAGCCCTCGGGGCAAGGTTCCGGTACTGGAGGTGGAGCAGGGCTTCATCAGCGAAACCAGTGCGATTCTCGATTACCTGGAGCAGGTGCGGACGGCGCCGGCGCTGTTGCCGAAGGATGCGTTCGAACGTGCCCAGGTGCTGGCACTGGCCAAGGAGATCGAACTGTACATAGAGCTGCCGGCCCGGGCCTGTTTCCCTGAAGCGTTCTTCGGCGCGACCCTGCCCGAGGCGATCAAGGAGAGGGCCGGGATCGAATTGCTACAAGGCTTTGCCGCATTGCGCCGGCATGCCCGGTTCGCCCCTTATGTAGCGGGCGCCAGCCTGAGTGTGGCGGACCTGTATTTTCAGTACAGCGTGAACCTTGCCCTGATAGTCGGGGACAAGTTGTTCGGAATCGATTTTTTGGCCGAGATGCCCGAGGCCCGGGCCTTGCTCGAGCGCCTGGAGCAGACCCCCAACGCTCGGCGCATCGCCGCTGACAAGGCGGCACTGATGGCCGCCAGAAGGTCAGGGCGCTAGGAACCTGCTCGCACCGGCAGAGGATGCCGGTGTGGGCAGGCTCGCAAGGGCTTAGCGGCTGGCCAGCAGGGCCTGGCCGCGGGCCACTGCCGCCCGGACCTGGGCCGGTGCGGTGCCGCCGATGTGGTTACGGGCATTCACCGAGCCTTCCAGGGTCAGCACGGCGAACACGTCCTGTTCGATCTGGTCGCTGAACTTGCGCAGCTCTTCCAGGCTCATTTCCGCCAGGTCCTTGCCGGTTTCCACGCCGTACTTCACCGCATGGCCGACGATTTCGTGACAGTCGCGGAACGGCAGGCCACGGCGTACCAGGTAGTCCGCCAGGTCGGTGGCGGTGGAAAAACCGCGCAGGGCCGCCTCGCGCATGATGGCGTGCTTGGGCTTGATGGCCGGGATCATGTCGGCGAAGGCCCGCAGCGAATCGCGCAGGGTATCGGCGGCGTCGAACAGTGGTTCCTTGTCTTCCTGGTTGTCCTTGTTGTAGGCCAGGGGCTGGCCTTTCATCAGGGTCAATAGGCCCATCAGCGCGCCGAATACCCGGCCGCTCTTGCCCCGTACCAGTTCCGGCACGTCGGGGTTTTTCTTTTGCGGCATGATCGAGCTGCCGGTGCAGAAACGGTCCGGCAGGTCGATGAACTGGAATTGCGCGCTGGTCCACAGCACCAGCTCTTCGGAAAACCGCGACAGGTGCATCATCGCTACGCTGGCAGCGGCGCAGAATTCAATGGCGAAGTCCCGGTCCGAAACGCTGTCCAGGGAGTTGCCGCCCACGCCTTCGAAGCCCAGCAACTGGCAGGTCAGCTCGCGGTCGATCGGGTAGGTGGTGCCGGCCAGCGCGGCGCTGCCCAGGGGCATGCGGTTGGTGCGCTTGCGGCAGTCCACCAGGCGCTCGTAGTCACGGCTGAGCATCTCGAACCAGGCCAGCATGTGGTGGCCGAAGGTCACCGGCTGGGCAGTCTGCAAGTGGGTGAAGCCCGGCATGATGCTCTCGGCTTCACGCTCGGCCAGCTCCAGCAGGCCTTTTTGCAGGCGGGTGATTTCACCGAGGATCAGGTCGATCTCGTCCCGCAGCCACAGGCGGATGTCGGTGGCCACCTGGTCGTTGCGGCTGCGGCCGGTGTGCAGTTTCTTGCCGGTGATGCCGATGCGGTCGGTCAGGCGCGCTTCGATGTTCATGTGCACGTCTTCGAGGTCCACGCGCCAGTCGAAACGGCCAGCCTCGATCTCGCCCTGGATGGTCTTCAGGCCGTCGATGATGCTGTCGCGCTCGGCATCAGTGAGCACGCCGACCTTGGCCAGCATGGTGGCGTGGGCGATGGAGCCCATGATGTCATGGCGATACAGGCGCTGGTCGAAAGTGACAGAGGCGGTGAAGCGGGCGACGAAGGCGTCGACGGGTTCACTGAAGCGGCCGCCCCAGGACTGATTGGTCTTGTCAGTGCTCATGAATTCGCTCGTGATCTGCTGAAGGAAGATGGCGTGAAAAACAGGCGCCGATAATAACAGGGTTGCCCGGGCTGTCGCTGGCGCTGGTCGGCAGCTTTTTTCTGCGCCGGACACCTGGGTGGCTTGTCGCCGGCCTCGGGGGCGCAGAGACTGAGGTCGGCGCAGTCGTAGGTGCTTCCTGCGAGGTGAGCGCCTTGAGTGCGGAAGGTGATATCGGTCAAACGATATTTATCGATTGAGCAATATCGTCTTGGCAACCGTCTACAGTTGGACAGGAGGACCGGCACAATTGCGTAACACCCCTCGCGTGTTCGCAGTGGGCCCCTCCAGCAAGTTCACACCGCACAGGGCCAGGCAATCCGTCCACCAAACGAGACGGGTGCGGGCAGGGTGGGCGGCGACCACAATCACGAGGGGGGCTTTGTGTTGAATACCAGCATTCCCTGCGACGTCGTCGCGCATCAGCCGACCTTGAGCGGTATCGGGCAGGCACGGGCAAATATTGGTGCCCGACTTGCGGCACTTTTTGGCCTTCGCACTAGTCTTAGCGTGGATCGCGGTGACGGACGTCACTCCACCTGTCTACGCTATCCTTGTGCGAGACTCACGCAGGAATCCAGCGCAATATGAATGTCCTGATCGTTGATGACGAACCCCTAGCCCGCGAGCGCCTGAGCCGGATGGTCAGTGAGCTCGAGGGATACAGTGTCCTGGAGCCTAGCGCCACCAATGGCGAAGAGGCGTTGAGCCTGATCGACAGCCTGAAGCCGGATATCGTCTTGCTCGACGTCCGCATGCCAGGGCTGGACGGTCTGCAGGTCGCCGGCAAGCTGTGCGAGCGCGAGACGCCTCCGGCGCTGGTGTTCTGCGCTGCGCCGGACGAATTCGCCCTGGAGGCCTTCGATGCCAGCGGCGTCGTCCACCTGGTCAAGCCAGTGCGCTCCGAGCTGTTGCTGGAGGCCTTGAAAAAGGCCGAGAAGCCCAACCGTGTACAACTGGCGGCACTGACCCGGCCCGCGGCCGAAAGCGGTAACGGCCCGCGCAGCCATATCAGCGCCCGTACGCGCAAAGGCATCGAGCTCATCCCCCTGGCCCAGGTGGTGTATTTCATCGCCGACCATAAATACGTGACCCTGCGCCACGAGGGCGGCGAGGTGCTTCTGGATGAGCCCCTGAAGGCTCTGGAAGATGAATTCGGCGACCGCTTTGTGCGTATCCACCGCAATGCGCTGGTGGCCCGCGAGCGTATCGAGCGTCTGCAGCGCACACCGTTGGGGCACTTCCAGTTGTACCTCAAGGGCCTCAATGGCGATGCGCTGATTGTCAGCCGGCGGCATGTGGCGGGCGTGCGCAAGATGATGCAACAGCTCTAGGCCAGGGTTTGACCCCTGCAATGGGTGAAGCCTGGCGTCGGGAGGAGGCTAGGTTTCTGATACAAGTCAAAGCTGATTTGGTTGAGCTGTTATTATCTGCCGTATCTATTCAGTACGGATTGATCCATGTCCTCTCGCGAAATCCGCATCGCTACCCGCAAAAGTGCTCTGGCCTTGTGGCAGGCCGAATACGTCAAAGCCCGTCTGCAAGAGGCCCATCCGGGTCTTGTCGTGACCCTGGTGCCCATGGTCAGCCGCGGCGACAAACTATTGGACTCGCCCTTGTCGAAAATCGGTGGCAAGGGTCTGTTCGTCAAGGAACTGGAAACCGCGCTGCTGGAAAACCAGGCTGATATCGCCGTGCACTCGATGAAAGATGTGCCCATGGACTTCCCCGAAGGCCTGGGTCTGTTCTGCATCTGCGAGCGCGAAGACCCGCGTGATGCCTTTGTTTCCAACACCTACGCCAGCCTCGACGAGTTGCCTGAAGGCAGCGTGGTGGGCACCTCCAGCCTGCGCCGTCAGGCTCAGTTACTGACCCGTCGCCCCGACCTGCAGATCCGTTTTCTGCGGGGCAACGTCAATACCCGTCTGGCCAAGCTGGACGCTGGCGAATACGACGCCATCATCCTCGCGGCCGCTGGCTTGATCCGCCTCGGATTCGAGGATCGCATCAGCTCCTCCATCAGTGTCGACGACAGCCTGCCCGCCGGTGGCCAGGGCGCCGTCGGCATCGAGTGCCGCAGTGCCGACATTGAAATCCACGCCTTGCTGGCCCCCCTGCATCACGCCGACACGGCCAGCCGGGTAACCGCCGAGCGCGCACTGAACAAGCACCTCAACGGTGGTTGCCAGGTGCCAATTGCCTGCTATGCGGTGCTGGAAGGCGAGCAGATCTGGCTGCGCGGCCTGGTGGGCGAGCCTAGCGGCGGCCTGCTGCTCAGCGCCGAAGCTCGTGGCCCTCGCGCATCGGCCGCCGAGCTGGGTGTGCAAGTGGCGGATGCCCTGCTGGCCCAGGGCGCCGATGACATTCTGCGCGCGGTCTACGGCGAGGCGGGCGAGGAGTGACTGGCTGGCGCCTGCTGCTGACCCGGCCGGCCGAGGACTGCGCCGCGCTGGCGGCGATCCTGGCGCAGTCCGAGATCTTGAGCAGCAGCCTGCCATTGCTGGAAATCCAGGCGTTGCCGGTCAGTGACTCGCAGCGGGCTACCCTGCTGGCATTCGACCAGTACTGTGCGGTGATTGTGGTCAGCAAGCCGGCGGCGCATCTTGGCCTGGAGCTGTTGCGCCAGTATTGGCCGCAACCACCAGACCAGGCCTGGTTCACCGTAGGCGCCGCTACCGCGCAGATCCTTGCGGATGCCGGCTTGCCAGTGGCCTATCCCCAGCAGGGCGATGACAGTGAAGCCTTGCTTGAACTTCCCCAATTGCGCGAGGCTATCCGCCGGCCTGATCCACGGGTGTTGATCGTGCGCGGGGAGGGTGGGCGCGAGCTGCTCTCTGAGCGCTTGCGCGCCCTAGGTGCTAGTGTCGATTATCTGGAACTCTACCGCCGCTGCCTGCCGCACTACGCCGAAGGCGCGTTGCTCCAGCGGATTGAAGTGGAACGCTTGAACGGGCTGGTGGTCAGCAGTGGACAAGGTTTCAGCCACTTGCGGCAGCTGGCGGGGCCCGCCTGGCCGCAACTGGCGAAGATGCCGTTGTTTGTTCCAAGCCCCCGGGTCGCCGACATGGCGCACGCCGCAGGGGCGGAAAAAGTTGTGGATTGTCGCGGCGCCAGTGCCGCGGCTTTGCTAACGGCGTTACGGGAGCAACCCGTGCCCGTTCTCTAAACGCAAAGGATGGATACGTGAGCGAAACAGCCTTGCCTAAAGATGAAGCCCAGCCGGTGCCCGAGACACCTGCTGAACCCACGAAACCAACCGTTGAGCGTCGTGGCAACGGGTTGGCAATTCTGGCCCTGCTGCTGGGGGCGGCGGGCGTCGCCGTTGGTGGCTGGGGGATCTGGCAGGTGCGCCACCTGCAAGCCAATAACCAGCAGCAGTTCAGTCAGTTGCAGGCCCTGGGGGATCAGGCCCAGAGTCTCAAGCTCAGCGAACAGCGCTTGAGCGAACGCCTGGAACAACTGCCCGCGGCCGATGAGCTGGAAGACCGGCGGCGTCTGGTGGCCCAGTTGCAGGGTGACCAGCAGCGCCTGAACCAGCGCCTGGAAACCGTACTGGGCGCCAGCCGCAAGGACTGGCGCTTGGCGGAAGCCGAGCACCTGTTGCGCCTGGCCAGCCTGCGTCTTTCGGCGCTGCAGGACATCAGCAGCGCTAGGGCCCTGGTCCAGGGCGCCGACGATATCCTGCGGGAACAAAACGATCCGGGAGCCTTCGCAGCCCGCGAGCAGTTGGCCAAGAGCCTGGCGGCCCTGCGCAGCACCGAGCAGCCGGACCGCACCGGGCTGTTCCTGCAACTGGGGGCCTTGCGTGACCAGGTGCTGGAACTGAGCGCCGTGGCTCCGGAGTACAAGGACCGCGGTGAATCGCTGCTCGGCCTGACAGCCGATGGTGACGGCGCCAGCCGCTGGGCCCAGTGGTGGGATCAGATCTCGCGCTATTTCCGCATTGACTTCAACGCCGACAAGAACATCCGCCCCTTGCTGGCCGGTCAGGGCCTGACCCAAGTGCGCCTGGCCCTGAGCCTGGCGCTGGAGCAGGCGCAGTGGGCTGCCCTGAACGGCCAGGCCGCGGTCTATACCCAGGCGTTGACCGAAGCCCGCGACGTGCTCACCGGCAACTTCAATCAGGACAACCCGCAAAGCAAGATCATGCTCGAGCGCCTGGCCGAGCTGAGCAAGCAGCCGGTGACGGTCGTCACCCCGGACCTGGCCAAGACCCTGAGTACGGTCCAGGCCTACCTGGAGCGGCGTAACCTGAATGTCGAGGAGTCGGTCAAGCCTCTGGCCAAACCTGCGGCGAACAACGCCCAGGAGACGAGCCCATGAAGCGTACCTATGTGATCGTCCTGCTGGTCATTGCGGCCATCGGCCTGCTGGGTCTGGCCATTGCCGAGCATCCCGGGTACGTACTGATCGCCTACAGCAACTTCCGTTACGAATCGAGCCTGTGGGCAACCCTGGCCCTGGTGGCGCTGGTCTGGCTGGTGGTATGGGGCATCAAGCTGCTGATCGAGCTGGTGATGGTGTCCGGTGGTGTGGTCAATCCCTGGTCACGGCGCAATCGCAGCCGCCGGGTGCAGATCGCCATCGAGCAGGGCCAGATGGACCTCGCCGAAGGGCGCTGGGCCAGCGCGCAAAAGCACCTGCAGCGTGCCGCCGAGGCCGAGCGCCAGCCGCTGCTCTACTACCTCGGCGCTGCCCGGGCGGCCAACGAGCAGGGCCACTATGAAGAATGCGACCGGTTGCTGGAGCGGGCGCTGACCCGCCAGCCCCAGGCAGAGCTGGCCGTGGCCCTGAGCCACGCCCAACTGCAGACGGATCGCGGCGATACCGAGGGAGCCCTGAGCACCCTGCAGGCCATGCATGAGCGCCATCCCCATAGTGTCCAGGTGCTGCGCCAGTTGCAGCGCCTGCATCAGCAGCGTGGCGACTGGTCGGCCCTGATCCGTCTGTTGCCCGAGTTGCGCAAGGACAAGGCGCTGCCGGCCAGCGAACTGCAGGAACTGGAACGTCGGGCCTGGGGTGAAAACCTGTCCCTGGCCGCGCGTCGTGAAGAAGATGAGGTTGCCGGCCTGCAATCTCTCAATCGTGCCTGGCAACAGTTGACCTCGGCACAGCGCCAGGAGCCGCAGTTGGTGCTGGCCTATGCCGAACAACTGCGTCAACTGGGCGCGGGGGCCGAGGCGGAAGAGGCCCTGCGCACGGCAATTAAACGCAAGTACGAAAGCCACCTGGCACGGCTCTATGGCCTGGTGCGTGGCAGCGATCCGTCGCGCCAGTTGCAGACTGCCGAGCACTGGCTGAAAGAGCATGCGGACGATCCGAGCCTGCTGCTGACCCTGGGCCGCCTGTGCCTGCAGAACAGCTTGTGGGGCAAGGCCCGGGACTATCTGGAAAGCAGCCTGCGCTTGCAACGCAACCCCGAAGCCTGTGCGGAGCTGGCGCGCCTGTTGGCACAGCTGGGGGATACCGAGCGCAGTAACCAACTGTTCCAGGAAGGTCTGGGCATGCTCGATGAGCGCCTACTGGCCTCACCGCTGCCGGTCCCGGTGCGGGCCTGAGGTGGCCCGGGGCCGGTTGCCTGTTTCAGGCAACCGGCCCTTTTGCTGCTGTACCTGCGGCGCTGTTGTCGATCGGTTGCGACATAGCGCTTCTTGAAAGCAGCGAGCGCTTTCTCTACCGTGGCTGCCTGTTTCTCCCGTTACGGATATCTCATGTCGCTGGCCGGCTCCCGCTTGCTGTTCTCCCTGGTGTTCCTGGTGGGGGCCTTGGCCTCGTGGGCGGCGTTCAACCTGCAAACGGGTGGCGGCCTCGAGTCCTGTTCGCTGTGGGGCGTGCAGCGCCTGCTGTTGCTGGCATTGGGTGGGGTCAATCTGCTGGCCGTGATCCAGGGGCCAGGGCGCGTGGGGCGGGCGGTCTACTGGGGGCTCAACCTGCTGTTGGGCCTGCTGGGGGTGGTCACCGCGGGACGCCATGTGCTGTTGCAGAACATTCCTTCCGAACAGTTGCTGGCCTGCCTGCCGGACATGTCCTTCATGCTCCGCCAGCTGTCCTGGTGGCAGGCGTTGAAGCTGACTTTCATGGGCACCTCCGATTGCGCTGAGGTCACCTGGACCCTGCTGGACATGAGCTTGCCGGAGTGGAGCCTGCTGTTTTTCGTGATCATGCTGATCTTTAGCGGCTACCGCCTGTGGCGTCAGCTACGGGGCGTGCGCAAGGCCGTGGCGTTGCCCTGAGTCAGTGTTTGGCAGGAGGGCGGGGATTAAACGCTTGTATGAACTTTATCTCCTGCGTACCTTGATGCTGTAGTCGAGCGGGCATAATCTGGCCCGCACCTGTCACTGGAATTATGTTGCTCGATGCTGTTGTGCCTGACCGGATCCAGAGTCTCCAGAAAGGAGCGGCGGGCAAGCGGCATGACCCATAAGGGAAGAGAGATCACCATGCTCGAAAGTTGTCAGAATGCTCAGGAACGCTGGGGTGGAGTGCATCTGCTGATCGACCGCTGGTTGCAGGAGCGTCACGAACTGGTTCGAGCCTATGATGCGCTGGGCGCGGAGCCCGAGGCACTGAGTGAGAGCAAGAAGCCGCTGCAGGAATTCTGCGGGATCCTGGTGGACTACGTTTCCGCCGGCCATTTTGAAATCTACGAACAGCTGACCAGCGAAGCCAAGGCGTTTGGCGACAAGCGCGGGCTGGAGTTGGCCGACACCCTCTACCCACGCATCGACGTGATCACCGAAAAGCTCCTGGCGTTCAATGACCTGTGCGACGCCGGCCAGTGCGTGGCGCAGAAGTTCAAGGAACTCGGTGGCCTGCTGCACGAACGCTTCGAGCTGGAAGACTGCCTGATCGAAGTGCTGCACAACGCCCACAAGCAGGAAGCTGTGGCTCAGGCCTGAGCACAGGAACCTACCAGGAAAAACGGCACGCCTCGGCGTGCCGTTTTTCGTTGTGGCGCTTCAGCCAGCGACACCGAGCAATTCGATGTCGAACACCAGTGGGGTGTAGGGCGCGATCAGGTCCCCGGCGCCTTCGGTGCCATAGGCCTGGTTCGACGGGATTACCAGGCGCCACCGGGCTCCGGTGGGCATCTGCGACAGTGCGCTACGCCAGCCGGCGATCACGCTGTCGAGGCGGAACCATTGCGGCTGCTGGGTCTGATCGAACACGGTGCCGTCTGGCAGGCGCCCGGTGTAGCGCACCTGGACCGAGCCGTTGGGGCTGGCCTTGTTGCCGCTGCCAGGGCTCAACTCGGTCAGCAGGATGCCGTCTGCCAGTTGGCGGACCCCGGGCTTGGCCTTTTCTTCATCGAGAAAGCGCTGTTCGTTTTTCAGCGCGATCTCTGTCTGAGACTTGGCCGACTGTTCGCTGATCTGTGCGTCGTGCTCGGCAAGGATCTGTTCGATGCGTTCGCTTTTCAGCGCCAGAGGCTTGCCTTGATAGGCGGCCCTCAAGCCTTCGACCAGGGCCTGGATCTGCAGGTCGGGCACCTCATCGCGCAGGCGTTCACCGAGGCTTGCCCCCAGGCTGTAGGCAAGATCGTGAGCGTTGTTGGATGGTGCTTCGGCAGCCGCCTGAGCCAGTGGCAAGAACAGGCTCAAGGATAAAAACAGGTAACGCGACATGGGCACTCTCCGGCCTGAGTTGCGGTGGATTATGCCAGCGACAAAGCGCTCGTTGGTGAGCAACTTCGATGGGGGCGAAGAACATTTTCGTTCGGCTGCAACGCCAGGCTTTCGATACTGTCAACATGCCCTAGCGGCGGTAGCAGCAGAGGTCTAGTATGAGCCGCAACTCACGTCAGCCAGGAGGTAAACCATGTCGGCCAATAAGAAGCCTGTAAATACTCCGTTGCATTTGCTCCAACAGCTGTCGGGCAGCTTGCTCGAACATTTGGAAAACGCTTGTTCCCAAGCCTTGGCTGATGCTGAAAAACTGCTCGCCAAGCTGGAAAAACAACGGGGCAAGGCGCAGGAAAAACTGCACAAATCGCGCACCAAACTGCAGGACGCTGCGGCGGCCGGCAAGGCCAAGGCACAAGCCAAGGCGAAGACCGCGGTCAAGGAACTCGAAGACTTGCTGGACGCCCTGAAAGAGCGTCAGGCACAAACCCGCAGCTACATTCTGCAACTCAAGCGCGATGCCCAGGAGAGCCTGAAACTGGCTCAAGGCGTGGGTCGTGTGAAGGAAGCGGTAGGCAAGGCATTGAGCTCTCGTGATGCCAAGCCGGCAGCGGTAGCAGCTAAAAAACCAGCGGCCAAGCCTGCTGCCAAGGCACCGGCCAAACCTGTTGCCAAGCCGGCGGCGAAAAGACCTGTTGCTGCCAGTGCAGCCAAGCCCGTCGCGGCCAAAACCGCAGCCGCCAAGCCTGCTGCCAAACCAGCGGCCAAGCCTGTTGCCGGCAAAGCGGCGGCTGCCAAACCGGTAGCTGCCAAGCCAGCCGCCAAGCCAGCCGCCAAGCCCGCCGCCAAGCCCGCTGCGAAGCCTGCGACCAAAGCCGCTGCGGCCAAGCCAGCTGCTAAACCTGCCGCCAAGCCCGTAGCCGCCAAGCCAGCAGCGAAACCTGCTGCCACCAAGACCGCTGCGGCTAAACCGGCTGCCGCCAAACCGGCCGCTAAACCAGCAGCGAAACCCGCCGCTGCAAAAGCTCCGGCCAAACCCGCGAGCAAACCTGCAGCTGCCAAGCCAGCCGCGGCATCGGCGGCCAAGCCTGCCGCCAAGCCTGCTGCCGCCAAACCCGCAGCAAAACCCGCTGCCAAGCCGGCCGCGAAAAAGCCTGCTGCCAAGCCCGCAGCCGCCAAGCCTGCTGTAGCCAAGCCAACTGCTCCAGTTGCCAAACCTGCAGCTCCCGCGCCCGCAGCGGCCAAGCCTGCAACTCCTGCTCCGGCTGCCTCGCCGGCACCAGCTGCAAGTGCACCTGCTGTTCCTGCGTCGGCTCCAGCCAGCAACCCTTCCAGCGCTTCCTAAGCGCCGGCCACCGCGATGCGCAGTACCTGCAGCGCATTGCGGTTCCGGACGGCGGCTTCGGCCGCCAGTCCTTCCAGCCAGTCATTCAGGCTCCGGGCCTGAGCTTCGGGCCACTTTCGTGCCCCTTCCTGCAGACGCAGCAGCAACTGCCGTTCGGCATCCAGCTCCAGGGCCTTGAGTTGTTCGCGCAAGGTGCTCAGTTGCACGTCGCTGGCCGCGGCGGCTCGCCACTCAATCCGCAGTTTGCGCAGGGGTTCGACCACCTCCTGATACCAGGGCGCAGCCAACTCTTCGAGCGCTTGCAGGCGCTGCTTATCGCAGTCGACCCCCCTTTGGCCAAGCCAGGCGCCACAGAGCAGCAGACAGACATTGGCCCCGCCATCCTGCAGCTGCAGGCAGGCCTCCTGCACACCGGGCAGGGCGTAGGTCTTCAGGGCAAAGCTCCACAGGTCAGGGGACATATTGCTACTCGCGCCAGTTGCTAACGAAGCTGGTAGACTCCGCCGCCATTATGATTCGACTTCAGAACCTGACTTTACAGCGTGGCCCGCAACGTCTGCTAGAAGACGCCGAGCTAACCCTGCACGCCGGCCAGAAAGCCGGCCTGATCGGTGCCAACGGCGCCGGCAAATCCAGCCTCTTTGCCTTGCTGCGCGGTGAGCTGCACCCGGACTCGGGTGACTGCTTCCTGCCGGCCGACTGGCGCATCGCCCACATGCGCCAGGAGGTCGATACCCTCGAGCGCCTGGCGGTGGACTATGTGCTCGACGGCGACTTGCGCCTGCGCCAGGTGCAGCGTGACCTGGCCGCTGCAGAAGCGGCCCAGGACGGCGCCGCGCAAGCGCGCTTGCATGCCGAGCTGGACAGCGCCGACGGTTACACCGCCGACGCGCGGGCGCGCAAGCTGCTGGCTGGCCTGGGTTTCACCAACGAGCAGATGGACCGTCAGGTCGGCGACTTCTCCGGGGGCTGGCGGATGCGCCTGAACCTGGCGCAGGCGCTGATGTGTCCCTCGGACCTGCTGCTGCTCGACGAACCTACCAACCACTTGGATCTCGACGCCATCATCTGGCTCGAAGAGTGGCTCAAGGGTTACCCCGGCACCTTGCTCCTGATCTCTCACGACCGGGACTTCCTTGATGCCGTGGTCGATCACGTGGCCCACGTCGACCAGCGCAAGATCACCCTCTATCGCGGTGGCTACAGCGCCTTCGAACGCGCCCGTGCCGAGCGTCTGGCCCAGCAGCAGCAAGCCTACGAGAAGCAGCAGGCGCAGCGCGCGCACATGGAAAGCTACATCGCCCGCTTCAAGGCCCAGGCCACCAAGGCCCGGCAGGCACAGAGCCGGATCAAGGCCCTGGAGCGCATGGAGGAGCTGTCGGCGGCACACGTCGATTCGCCCTTCGATTTCACCTTCCGTGAGTCGACGAAGATCTCCAGCCCGCTGATCGACCTCTCCGATGCCCGCCTGGGCTATGGCGAGCGTGCGGTCCTGGAGAAGGTCAAGCTGCAGCTGACTCCGGGCGCGCGGATCGGCCTGCTGGGGCCCAACGGCGCCGGCAAGTCGACCCTGATCAAGAACCTCTCCGGCGAACTCCAGCCGCTGTCCGGGCGCCTGACCCGGGGCGAGAACACCGTTGTCGGTTACTTCGCCCAGCATCAGCTCGATTCCCTGGACTCCAAGGCCAGCCCCTTGCTGCATCTGCAGCGCCTGGCGCCCACCGAGCGCGAGCAGACCCTGCGCGACTTCCTCGGCGGTTTCGACTTCCGCGGCGCACGGATCGACGAGCCGGTGCTGAACTTCTCCGGCGGTGAAAAAGCCCGTTTGGCCCTGGCCCTGATCGCCTGGGAGCGGCCCAACCTGTTGCTGCTCGACGAACCCACAAACCACCTGGACCTGGAGATGCGCCTGGCCCTGACCATGGCCCTGCAAGAGTTCAGTGGTGCGGTGCTGGTGGTCTCCCACGATCGCCATCTGCTCAAGAGCACCACCGACAACTTCTTCCTGGTGGCCGACGGCAAGGTCGAAGAGTTCGACGGCGACCTGGACGACTACACCCGTTGGCTGGTGGATTACCGCCAGCGCAATGCCCCGGTCAGCAACACACCGGTGAACCCGGACAAGACCGACAAGAAGGCCCAGCGCCAGGCCGCCGCGGCGTTGCGTCAGCAACTGGCACCGCACAAGCGCGAGGCCGACAAGCTGGAAGCCGAGTTGGGCAAGGTGCATGAGCGCCTGGCCAAGATCGAGGCCAGCCTGGGCGACAGCGGTTTGTACGAGGCTGCGCGCAAGGATGAGTTGCGGGATCTGCTGGCCGAGCAGGCCAAGCTCAAGACCCGTGAGTCCGAGCTGGAAGAAGCCTGGATGGAGGCCCTGGAACTGCTGGAAAGCATGCAGGCCGAGCTGGAGGCGCTGTCCTGATGGAGGCGCTGCAATTACCGTTGCCGGCCCAGTGGATCGGCCCGTTGTGGATTGGCGTGCAGATCCTGCTGATCCTCCTGGCGGGCTACCTGGCCCAGCGCTTCGTGGCCCGTGGCCTGACCCGCCTGGGCGAGCGCTACCCGTTCCCGCCGCAGTTGCTGATGCCCCTGCGGGGCGGCCTGCGCTGGCTGATCATGGGCAGCGCGGTGATCTTCGTGCTGGAGCGGCTGGGGGTTTCCGCCACGGTGCTGTGGACCGCCCTTTCAGGCTTCGTCGCCGTGGCGGCGGTGGCCTTCTTCGCCATGTGGAGCGTGCTCTCCAACCTGCTCTGCGCGATCCTGATCTTCACGGTTGGTCCGTTCCGCCTGGGTGACGTGGTGGAGCTGGTGGACACCGTCGACAAGCCTGGGGTCAAGGGCCGGGTCGTGGCGATCAACCTGCTGTACACCACCCTGATCGAAGCCGAGGAAGCCGGCACCGGCAGCGCCATGGTCCAGGTGCCCAACAGCCTGTTCTTCCAGCGCTCGGTGCGCCGCTGGCGTGGCACTGATGTGCTGCCCGTGGGCAGCGGCGAAAAGTAACCCCTTCCTCTGTAGCCGTTGCATCACCTTTGGGCGAAAAAAATATGGTCAGCCGCCAAGCGGAGGATTAGCTTAGGCAGTCACGACCAATTCGATCCGAGGTGTGCGATGGTGCTTGAGACATGGCTGGCGTTCTTTGCCGCCAGTTGGGTAATCAGTCTTTCTCCGGGCGCCGGCGCCATTGCGTCGATGTCCTGCGGCCTGCAATACGGTTTCTGGCGCGGCTACTGGAACGCCCTGGGGCTGCAACTGGGCCTGGCCATGCAGATTGCCATTGTCGCGGCCGGTGTCGGGGCCATTCTCGCGGCCTCTGCCACTGCCTTCTATGCCATCAAGTGGTTCGGTGTCGCCTACCTGGTGTACCTGGCGGTCAAGCAGTGGCGCGCGCTGCCCAGCGACCTCAGTGATGACGCCGCCATTCGCCCCATCGGCAAACCCCTGGCCCTGGTGTTTCGCGGTTTCCTGGTAAACATCAGCAACCCCAAGGCGCTGGTGTTCATGCTGGCGGTGTTGCCGCAGTTCATCGACCCCCATGCCCCCCTGGTCAAGCAGTACCTGATTCTCGGCGCCACCATGATCGTGGTCGACCTGATCGTCATGGCCGGCTATACGGGGCTGGCGTCCAAGGTCCTGCGCCTGTTGCGCACCCCGGTCCAGCAGCGGCGGATGAACCGCACCTTCGCCGGCCTGTTCCTCGGCGCTGCGGGTTTTCTGGCAACTATCCGCAAAGCGGCGGCCTAGGTTTGCAGGAACAAGAAAAGGCGACCCACCGGGTCGCCTTTTTCGTTTGCGTGCGGTTTAGCGCAGGATCACTGGCGCCGTGTCCGGCGGCTGGTTGTTGTGCATCGGCGCTTGGCGCGGTTGCTCGCAGCTGTCACGACCCAACTGCCGGGTGACGTCTTCGCCCAGGGGCTTGGACACTTTGCACAAGCAAGGAGAGCGGGTGCTAGCTGGGCGTGGGGCTGGTGGCCTGTGAGCGAAGATGTTTCAGCGGGGCTGATAAGCCTTGAGTGAAACTCGTTGGGAGGGAACAATATGTTACTTCTTATTTCCCTTTGAGATTTATTCATGATTGCCCCTTCCCGTTTACTGGCGTTGCTAGTGTTGCCGGTGCTGGCGCTTTTCAGCTTCAACCTGCTGGCCGATACCGTCGACGGCGCGCCCAAGGCCCTGCATTTGCTGGATTACATTGGCGCGGACTATCCCGCCACGGTCGAGGGGGGCAAGGTCATTGACGAGTCCGAGTACCGTGAGCAGGTGGAGTTTCTCGGCGTCCTGCAGGGGTTGATCGCCGATCTGCCGGCCAAACCGGAAAAGGCTGAACTGGAGCAAGGCGTTGTCAGCCTGCGCAAAGCGGTGGATGACCGCGTCGATGGCAATCAGGTAGCTCGCCAGGCGCGGCAGATGGGGGCTCGGCTGGCGGTAGCCTATGAGGTCAGCCAGGCGCCGATCATCACCCCGGATCCGACCCGTGGCGCGCCGTTGTACGCCCAGCACTGCTCGGTATGCCATGGCGAGCAGGGCGCCGGCGATGGTCCGGCGGGCGTGGGCATGACCCCACCACCGGCCAACCTGCGGGATGTCGAACGTCTCGACCGCCTGAGCCTGTATGCCATCTACAACACCCTGGGGTTGGGCGTGGAAGGCACCGACATGCCGTCCTTCGCTGATCAACTGGATGATCGCCAGCGTTGGGACCTGGCCACCTACATCGCCAGTTTCAGCGCCGACCCTGCGGCCGCCAAGGGCGAGCAGAGCTTCAATCTGGCCGACCTGGCCCGGCAGACACCGGGTGAAGTACTGGCCGCCCAGGGCCCTCAGGCAGCCGCGACTTTCCGCGCCCAGCGGGCCCAGCCGCCTCAGGTCAAGCGGGGGCCGGCGCAGTTGCTGGACTACACCGCATCGACCCTGGACAAGAGCCTGGCGGCCTATCGCAGCGGTGATCACGAACAGGCCTACGATCTGTCGGTAGCGGCGTACCTGGAAGGTTTCGAGCTGGTAGAAAGCTCCCTGGACAACGTCGATGCCAACGTCCGCAAAGACACCGAAAAGGCCCTGATGGCCTACCGGCAGTCGTTGCAGGACGGTTTGCCGGTGGCCCAGGCCGAACAGCGTCTGGACGCGGCCAAGGCCAAGCTCAAGGAGTCCGCCGAGCTTCTGGGCGGCGACAGCCTGAGCTGGTCTCTGAGTTTTATTTCCGGCCTGCTGATCCTGCTGCGCGAAGGCCTGGAAGCGATCCTGGTGCTGGCGGCCATCCTCGCCTTCCTGCGTAACACCGGCCAGCAATCGGCGGTGCGCAGTGTCAACGTCGGCTGGGGACTGGCCTTGCTGGCCGGCCTGGGTACCTGGGCCTTGGCGGCCTACGTGATCGATGTCAGCGGTTCCCAGCGTGAACTGCTCGAAGGCGCCACCGCGCTGTTCGCCAGTGTCATGGTGCTGTGGCTCGGGGTGTGGATGCATGACCGCCGGCATGCGGCGGCCTGGCAGGACTACATCAAGAGCAGCCTGGTGGGCGGCGGCGGGCGATTCGGCTTTGCGGTGCTGGCGTTCTTCTCGGTCTATCGCGAGCTGTTCGAAGTGATCCTGTTCTACGAAACCCTGTGGCTGCAGGCCGGCCCTGCCGGGCACAACGCGGTACTGGCCGGTGGCGCCACCGCCCTGGTGCTGCTGGTGGGGCTGGCCTGGGTGATCCTGCGGGGCTCGGCCAAGCTGCCCCTGGCGCTGTTCTTCGGCATCAACGCGGCACTGCTCTGCGCCTTGTCGGTGGTGTTCGCCGGGCACGGCGTCAAGGCGTTGCAGGAAGCGGGTATCTTCGGTACGCGGCCAGTGCCGTTCTTCGACTTCGACTGGCTGGGTATTCATGCCGACGCCTACTCGCTGGGTGCCCAGGCGGTGGCGATCCTGGCGATCGTGGTGCTCTACAGCCGCAGTCGCATGAGTGAGAAGCGCCGCGTGCAGGCTTCCTGAGCCGGCGTAGTTGATTGCGGGCAAGCCCGCTCCTGAAGGGGCGGCTTGCCCGTTCTGCATTCTGGAGGGAGAACATTCAATGCGTGTCTGGATCGATGCCGATGCCTGCCCCAAGGCGGCCAAGGATCAAGTAGTGCGCTTCGCCCTGAAGCGCCAGTTCGAAGTGGTGCTGGTGGCCGGACAGGCGCAGATCAAGCCGGCCTTCGCCTGCGTCAGGCTGATCGTGGTGCCCAGCGGCCCGGATGCCGCCGACGATTACCTGGTGGAGCACGCAGTGCCCGGTGAACTGGTGATCTGCAGTGACGTGCCGCTGGCCGACCGCCTGGTGAAAAAGGGCGTGGCGGCCCTGGACCCGCGGGGCAAGGAGTTCGACGCACAGAACATGGGCGAGCGGCTGGCGGTACGCAACCTGTTTACCGACCTGCGTGAACAGGGGCAGGTCAGTGGTGGGCAAGCGCCCTATGGCGACCGGGAAAAACAGGCCTTCGCCAACGCCCTGGACCGCATCCTGACGCGCTTGGCGCGCCAGGCCTGAGGGGCGCTCGCTAGAGGCTCACTTGTCGCCTTCGTGGGTCAGCTCCAGCACCCGGTCCACCAGTTTGTTGATGCCCGAGGCCGCTTCGCTGATGGATTTCGCCAGCATGTAGGCGGGGGTGCTCACCAGTTTGCGCGCCTTGTCTTCGATGATCTCGCCCACTGCGCATTCGGCGTGGGTGGCGCCCATCTTGCCCAGGGCGGCTGCGGTGTCGGCATCGTTGCCGATGGTGCAGGTCACGCCGGGGCCGTAGATCTTCGCGGCCATGGCCGGGGCGATGCACATCAGGCCCACCGGCTTGCCGGCTTCGGCAAAGGCTTCGGCCAGGGCCAGGACGTCGGCCTGGACTGTGCAGGCAGCGCCTTCGGTGGCGAAGCTGGAGAGGTTCTTGGCTGCCCCGAAGCCACCGGGAATGATCAGCGCATCGAAGTCTTCGACGCGGGCTTCGCGCAGGTCCTTGACCTCACCCCGGGCGATGCGCGCCGATTCCACCAGCACGTTGCGGGTCTCGGCCATGGTTTCGCCGGTCAGGTGGTTGAGCACATGCATCTGGGGGATGTTCGGGGCGAAGCACTGCACCTGGGCGCCGCGTTGGTCGAGGCGCAGCAGGGTGATCACGCTTTCGTGGATTTCGGCGCCGTCGAACACGCCGCAACCGGAAAGGATCACTGCAACTTTTTTGCTCATGGGTTTTTCTCCAGATTCATGGCGCTAAATGTCCGCCTGTTTGTCACACCTGGCCATAGGGGGATGGAGTCGTCGGACCTAATCTTGGTTATCGATTTCGATCGGGTCGCGCCATGAACCTCATCCTCTATGCGGTGCCGTTTTTCTTTGTGTTGATTGTTGCTGAATTGTTGGCCGATCGCTGGCGGGGAGTGAATAACTACCGGGTTGCCGATGCGGTCAATAGCATCAGCACCGGCGTGTTGTCCACCACCACGGGCCTGCTGACCAAGGGGCTGGGCCTGGTCACTTATACCTTCGCCCTCCAGCACTGGGGGCTGTTCGAGCTGCCGGCGCACAGCCTCTGGGTGTGGATCGGGGCCTTTGTCCTGTACGACTTCTGCTACTACTGGCTGCATCGCTGCGGTCATGAACGCAATATCCTCTGGGCCGCTCACTCGGTGCACCACCAGAGCGAGGACTACAACCTCTCCACGGCTCTGCGCCAGACCAGCACCGGCTTCCTGTTGAGCTGGATCTTCTACCTGCCCCTGGCGGTACTCGGGGTGCCGCTGGTGGTGTTCGTCACGGTGGCAGCCCTCAATCTGCTGTATCAGTTCTGGGTGCATACCCGGCACATCGGCAAGCTGGGCTGGTATGAATGGTTCTTCGTGACCCCCTCCAATCACCGGGCCCATCACGCGCAGAACGCTCTTTATATGGATCGCAACTACGGCGGGGTGTTCATTCTCTGGGACCGGCTGTTCGGCACCTACCAGGAAGAGGACGACAACGAGCCCGTGGTGTTCGGCGTGACGACCCCGCTGGCCAGTTGGAACCCGCTGTGGGCCAATCTGCAGTTCTATTCCCAGCTCTGGAATGATGCCCGGCGCACCGAGCATGTGCGGGACAAGCTGCGGATCTGGTTCATGCGCACCGGCTGGCGCCCGGCGGATGTGCAGGCCCGTTATCCCCTGGCCAAGCCGGAGCTGAGCCAGTTTCGCAAATTCGAGGTGGCCCTGGATGTGCGGCGTCAGGTGTACGTGGTGCTGCAGTTCGCGGTGTATGTAGCCCTGGGCAGCTACCTGATGAATGCCCAGAGCAGCCTGTCGGTCCAGGCACTGCTGCTGGGCGGGGGCGCGATGGCCATGGGTCTGTTCGTACTGGGCGCGGCTCTGGAGGATCGGCCCTGGAGCCTGAAACTGGAAGGGGCGCGGCTGCTGCTGAATCTGCCCCTGGTTTGGCTGGCGCCGCTGGTCGGTCTGTGGCCGGCCAGCCCCCTGGCCTGGGTGGCGCTGGGCAGCCACAGCCTGCTGAGTGTCTGCGGGCTTTATGGCTGCGGCTCGCGTGTCACTCGGCTGGCGTCTTAGGTTCCCGGGCGGAGGCCTGTTCGGCTTCGTAGATCTGCTTGGCCAGGCGTGCGTTCTTGAAGCGCCGGCGCAGCCACAGGCCGAAGCCCAGGACCAGCAGGGCGCCCAGCACCCACAGCTCGTACTTCTTGATGCTGCCGAGCATGCCTTCCATGACTGCGCCGAAATGGTAGGCCGCCTGGGCCAGGGCTATGGCCCAGATCGCTGCGCCGATACCGTTGAGCAGCAGGTAGCGGCCCGGCGGATAGCCGGACAGGCCAATGGCCACCGGCATCACGGTGCGCAGCCCGTAGACGAAGCGAAAGCTCAGTACCCAGATATCCGGGTGCTTGCGGATATGCTCCAGCGCCCGGTCACCCATCATTTGCCAGCGCGGTTTGCGCGCCAGCAGCTTGCGGCCATGCTTGCGCCCCAGGAAGTACCACAGCTGGTCACCGGCGTAGCTGCCGAAGAAGGCAACCACCATCACCAGGTTGATATCCATGTATCCGCGGAACGCGAGAAATCCGGCAAGAACCAGAATGGTTTCGCCTTCGAAAAACGTGCCGAGAAAGAGGGCGAAGTAGCCGAAATCCTGAAGAAATTGTTGGAGCATTGTCTGGATGCTGGCGAAATGAACGCGCAGCCTACCCCTTCGACGACGTTCGGGAAAGTATCGAAATGTGTCTCGACGTGAACAATCCGGCCAATGACAATGAGTGTTGCTGCCGGTCAACAGCTTGAGCACAACTGTCATCTGTTCGTCATAATGCCCGCTTATAACTGTCCCGCTCGTCCGCCAGCGCGAGCCCTGGAGTCCGCCGTGAGCTTTACCCCCGCCAACCGTCTGTTTCCAGCCACTCGTCTGCGGCGCAACCGTCGCGATGACTTTTCCCGCCGTCTGGTGCGGGAAAACCGCCTGAGCGTGGACGACCTGATCCTGCCGGTGTTCGTGCTCGAGGGTGAGAATCGCC
Source organism: Pseudomonas protegens CHA0 (assembly GCF_000397205.1). Classification (NCBI taxonomy): domain Bacteria; kingdom Pseudomonadati; phylum Pseudomonadota; class Gammaproteobacteria; order Pseudomonadales; family Pseudomonadaceae; genus Pseudomonas; species Pseudomonas protegens. The sequence goes on along the minus strand of NC_021237.1, from coordinate 6,599,684 downwards.
GCGAAGCGGTGGCTTCGATGCCCGGGGTCGAGCGCCTGACCATCGACCTGCTGCTGGAAGAGGCGGCGAACTGGGTCGAACTGGGAATTCCGGCACTGGCGCTGTTTCCGGTGACGCCCGGGGCGCTCAAGTCTCTGGATGCGGCCGAGGCCTGGAACCCCGACGGCATCGCCCAGCGTGCCACCCGCGCCCTGCGCGAACGCTTTCCGGCCCTGGGGGTGATCACCGACGTTGCCCTTGACCCGTTCACTACCCATGGCCAGGACGGCATCCTCGACGAACAGGGTTATGTGCAGAACGACATCACCGTCGACGCCCTGGTGCGCCAGGCCCTGTCCCATGCCGAGGCCGGCGCCCAGGTGGTGGCACCGTCGGACATGATGGACGGGCGGGTCCAGGCGATCCGCGAGGCCCTGGAACTGGCTGGGCATGCCAACGTGCGCATCATGGCTTACTCGGCCAAGTACGCCAGCGCCTACTACGGCCCCTTCCGCGATGCGGTGGGCTCGGCGCTGAACCTGGGCAAGGCCGACAAGGCCTCGTACCAGATGGACCCGGCCAACGGCCAGGAAGCCCTGCATGAAGTGGCGGCGGACCTCGCCGAAGGCGCGGACATGGTCATGGTCAAGCCGGGCATGCCGTACCTGGACGTCCTCTGGCGGGTCAAAGATGAATTCAAGGTGCCGACCTTTGTCTATCAGGTCAGCGGCGAATACGCCATGCACATGGCAGCAATCCAGAATGGTTGGTTGGGTGAGGGGGTTATTCTTGAATCCCTGACCGCTTTTAAACGTGCAGGTGCCGATGGCATCCTGACTTACTTTGCCGTTCGTGCTGCTCAATTGTTACGAGAGCAAAAATAGCCCTCCCAGGAACACGCGATGAATACTGAAGGACTCTCAGAAGTTGCCGTAAAAGAAGCTCAGCCGGTGGTCGAGCAAGTGGTGGAGACCCCGCCAGAACTGGAGCCAGTGGCCCCGGCCGCGGTGGCCGAGACGCAACCGGCACCGGCCATCGTCATTCCCAACCTGGATGACAGCAGCCTGTACATCCACCGCGAGCTGTCGCAGCTGCAATTCAACATCCGCGTGCTGGAGCAGGCACTGGATGAGTCCTATCCGTTGCTGGAGCGCCTGAAGTTCCTGCTGATCTTCTCCAGCAACCTGGACGAGTTCTTCGAGATCCGCGTGGCGGGCCTGAAGAAGCAGATCACCTTCGCTCGCGAACAGGCCGGTGCCGACGGTCTGCAGCCGCACCAGGCGCTGGCGCGCATCAGCGAACTGGTGCACGGGCATGTCGACCGCCAGTACGCGATCCTCAACGACATCCTGTTGCCGGAACTGGAAAAACATCAGATCCGTTTCATCCGTCGCCGCTACTGGACCACCAAGCTCAAGACCTGGGTTCGCCGCTATTTCCGCGACGAGATCGCGCCGATCATCACCCCCATCGGCCTGGACCCGACGCACCCGTTCCCATTGCTGGTGAACAAGAGCCTGAACTTCATCGTCGAGCTGGAAGGCATCGACGCCTTCGGGCGCGATTCGGGCCTGGCGATCATCCCCGCGCCGCGCCTGCTGCCGCGGATCATCAAGGTGCCGGAAGAAGTCGGCGGCCCTGGCGACAACTATGTGTTCCTCTCGTCGATGATCCACGCCCACGCCGATGACCTGTTCCAGGGCATGAAGGTAAAAGGCTGCTATCAGTTCCGCCTGACCCGAAACGCCGACCTGGCAGTGGACACCGAGGACGTCGAAGACCTGGCCCGTGCGCTGCGCGGCGAGTTGTTCTCCCGTCGCTACGGTGACGCGGTCCGCCTGGAAGTGGCCGACACCTGCCCCAAGCACCTGTCGGACTACCTGCTCAAGCAGTTCAACCTGCACGAGACCGAGCTGTACCAGGTCAACGGCCCGGTGAACCTGACGCGGCTGTTCAGCATCACCGGCCTGGACAGCCACCCGGAGCTGCAATACACCCCGTTCACTCCGCAGATCCCCAAGCTGCTGCAGAACAGCGAGAACATCTTCAGCGTCATCAGCAAGCAGGACATCCTGCTGCTGCACCCGTTCGAATCCTTCACCCCGGTGGTCGACCTGCTGCGCCAGGCTGCCAAGGACCCGCATGTGCTGGCAGTGCGCCAGACCCTGTACCGCAGTGGTGCCAACTCGGAGATCGTCGACGCCCTGGTGGACGCGGCGCGCAACGGCAAGGAGGTCACCGCGGTGATCGAATTGCGTGCGCGGTTTGACGAAGAGTCCAACCTGCAGATGGCCAGCCGTCTGCAGGCGGCCGGTGCGGTGGTGATCTACGGCGTGGTGGGGTTCAAGACCCACGCCAAGATGATGCTGATCCTGCGTCGCGAAGCCGGCGAGATCGTGCGTTATGCGCACCTGGGCACCGGCAACTACCACGCGGCCAACGCCCGTCTGTACACCGACTACAGTCTGCTGACCTCCGACGATGCCTTGTGCGAGGACGTGGGCAAGCTGTTCAGCCAGCTGATCGGCATGGGCAAGACCCTGCGCATGAAGAAGTTGCTGCATGCGCCGTTCACCCTGAAGAAGGGCATGCTCGACATGATCGCCCGGGAGACTCAGTTCGCCCTGGACGGCAAACCGGCGCACATCATTGCCAAGTTCAACTCATTGACCGATCCGAAGATCATTCGCGCGCTGTACAAGGCCAGCCAGTCGGGCGTGCGCATCGACCTGGTGGTGCGTGGCATGTGCTGCCTGCGTCCGGGCATTGCCGGGGTCTCGCACAACATCCACGTGCGCTCGATCATCGGCCGCTTCCTGGAGCACACCCGGGTGTTCTACTTCCTCAATGGCGGCGAGGAACAGATGTTCCTTTCCAGCGCCGACTGGATGGAGCGCAACCTCGACAAGCGGGTCGAAACCTGCTTCCCGGTGGAGGGCAAGAAGCTGATTCTGCGGGTCAAGAAAGAGTTGGAGAGCTATCTCACCGACAACACCCACAGCTGGAGCCTGCAGTCCGACGGCCGCTATATCCGCAACACGCCGACCGGCAACCAGAACCCGCGCAGTGCCCAGGCAACCCTGCTGGAGCGCCTTGGCAGCCCGGTACTGCCGGTGCGCTAAGCGCGTCAGGCGTCGCCGATAATAAAAAGGCCAGCCCGATCACCGGGCTGGCCTTTTTTGTGCGGCTTGCAAGAACTGTGGGAGCTGGCTTGCCAGCGAAGGCGCCCCTGAGGGCGATGCAAGGGTTCGCGGCCTTTTCGCCGGCAAGCCGGCTCCTGCAGCTCCGTGGCAGGGTCAGTTGACGTTGAGCACGATGCCCACCCGGGTCAGCCATTCGGCCTCCAGGGCGAAGTCGGCCTGGGTCAGCTGGTTTTCATCCAGCCAGTTTTCCGGGAACTCCACGTCCAGCTGATCGCCCAGGGCGCTGAGGCTCACCTGAGGCATCTGCTGGGTGCCACGGATGTGATGGAAGAGAATGGCGAAACGCAGCAGCACGCACAGCCTGATCAGCTTGATGCCGTCGTCGCCGAACTCGGCGAATTTTTCCTTGGGGATGTTGCGGCGGTGGCCGCGCACCAGGAGAGCCAGCATCTGCTGGTCTTCCCGGGAGAAACCCGCCAGGTCTGAGTGCTCGATCAGGTAGGCACCGTGCTTGTGGTAGTGATAGTGGGCGATGTCCAGCCCCACTTCATGGACCTTGGCCGCCCAGCCCAGCAGTTCGCGCCAGATGCCGTCTTCCAGGTCCCAGTCCGCGGCAACCTGGTCGAAGGCGCGCAGGGCCTTGCCTTCTACGCGCGAGGCTTGTTCCAGGTCGACGTGGTAGCGCTCCATCAGCGAGCTGAGGGTGCGTTCACGGACGTCTTCGTGATGATGGCGGCCCAGCAGATCGTAGAGCACGCCTTCACGCAGGGCGCCTTCGCAGTGATCCATGCGTTGCAGTTCCAGGGCGTCGAAGATCGCTTCGAGAATTGCCAGGCCGGCGGGGAAGATCGCCCGGCGGTCGGGCTTGATACCTTCGAAGTCGATCTTCTCGGCGTCGCCGAGCTTGAACAGCTTGCGCTTGAGCCAGGCCAGCCCTTCGGCGTTGACCTCGCCGCTACCCTGGCCGCCGGCCTTGAGGGCCAGGCCAATGGCACGAATGGTTCCGGACGAGCCGATGGCTTCGTCCCAGGTCAGGCGATGCAGGGCATGTTCGATGCTCATGATCTCCAGGCGTGCGGCGGTGTAGGCCTGGGCATAGCGGGCAGGGGTGATCTTGCCATCGCGGAAATAGCGCTGGGTGAAGCTTACGCAGCCCATCTGCAGGCTTTCGCGCAGCAGGGGTTCGAAGCGCTGGCCGATGATGAATTCGGTACTGCCGCCGCCGATGTCGGCCACCAGGCGCTTGCCCGGGGTGTCGGCGAGGGTGTGGGACACCCCGAGGTAGATCAGGCGGGCTTCTTCACGGCCGGAGATGACTTCCACCGGGTGGCCGAGGATTTCCTCGGCACGGCGAATGAACTCGCCGCGGTTGCGGGCTTCGCGCAGGGCGTTGGTGCCGACGATGCGCACCGTGCCCTGGGGCATGCCGTTGATCAGTTGGGCGAAGCGCTTGAGGCAGTCGAGACCGCGCTGCATGGATTCTTCGTTGAGCTGGCGTTCTTCGTCGATGCCGGCGGCCAGTTGAACCTTTTCTCCGAGCCGCTCGAGAATGCGGATTTCACCGTTCCGGGCCTTGGCCACGACCATGTGAAAGCTGTTGGAGCCCAGATCGATCGCGGCGATCAGGGACAGATTCTTGGCTTGGGATTGGGGCATGGTTGGGGGTCTCGGTCGATAACCTCGCCATCCTGCCACGATCAACGGCTCGCGCCAACGCGCAGTGTCCAATGCGTTGATTCAACGCATAAAAGCCTGCGCCGGGGCGGTGGGCCGGCGGTTCCCTGGCCAGTAAAGATCCCGTTCAATCGGGCGAGCCGCTCCTTGGCAGCCAGGCAAAGATCCAGCTACAACAGGTGCGTGGTGCCGGCCGGGGTTGCCGAATGGCCTGTGCAACCCGCGCAACGTCCCCAGCTGAGCTATACCCAAACTCGTGGGGCACCATAGTTAGAGTCAATCATCTCCGGCTTCCTGAACGCGGGAAGGGCAGATATGATGGGCCACGTTTTTTTGCTTACAACCTGGAGAATTCCATGAGCAGCGATCTTATCAAACACGTCAGCGACGCCAGCTTCGAGGCCGACGTACTCAAAGCCGAAGGCGCTGTACTGGTCGACTACTGGGCCGAGTGGTGTGGCCCATGCAAAATGATCGCTCCGGTTCTGGACGAAATTGCTGAAACCTACAAGGGCAAGCTGACCGTTGCCAAGCTGAACATCGACGAGAACCAGGAAACCCCGGCCAAGCATGGCGTGCGTGGTATCCCGACCTTGATGCTGTTCAAGAACGGCAACGTCGAAGCTACCAAGGTTGGCGCACTGTCGAAGTCGCAACTGGCTGCCTTCCTCGACGCCAACATCTAAGCGTCGATTTTCAGTGCCCTGGAAAAGCCCCGCAAAATGCGGGGCTTTTTCGTAATTGAGGGCTAGACGCTCCGAAACTCAGGTGTTACATTCGGCCCCGCACTGGTTTCTCCATTGCCCCCTGCAAGCCGTCGCCGACGCTCTCCTTTTCGAATTAGTACGCGATCCTGTCGCCTTCTCTGCGGCGCGGCCTCATTAAGCCAAAAGCTTAATTTCCCCCCTCTATAAATGATTACGTCATTCCTATATGAATCTGACTGAACTCAAGCAAAAGCCGATTACCGAACTGCTCGAATTGGCCGAACAGATGGGCATAGAAAATATGGCCCGTTCGCGCAAGCAGGACGTGATTTTCTCCCTGCTGAAAAAGCACGCGAAAAGCGGTGAGGAAATCTCCGGTGATGGCGTGCTGGAGATCCTCCAGGACGGCTTCGGCTTCCTTCGCTCTGCTGACGCCTCCTATCTCGCTGGCCCGGACGATATCTACGTCTCGCCAAGCCAGATCCGTCGCTTCAACTTGCGCACCGGTGACACCATCGTTGGCAAGATCCGCCCTCCCAAGGAAGGCGAGCGTTACTTCGCGCTGCTCAAGGTCGATACCATCAACTACGACCGCCCAGAGAACGCCAAGAACAAGATTCTGTTCGAAAACCTGACGCCGCTGTTCCCGACCGTGCGCATGAAGATGGAAGCCGGCAACGGTTCCACCGAAGACCTGACCGGTCGTGTGATCGATCTGTGCGCCCCGATCGGTAAAGGCCAGCGTGGTCTGATCGTTGCTCCGCCAAAGGCGGGCAAGACCATCATGCTGCAGAACATCGCGTCGAACATCACGCGCAACAACCCTGAAGTTCATCTGATCGTGCTGCTGATCGACGAGCGTCCGGAAGAGGTGACCGAAATGCAGCGCACTGTGCGCGGCGAAGTGGTCGCCTCCACCTTCGACGAGCCGCCAACCCGCCACGTGCAAGTGGCCGAGATGGTGATCGAGAAGGCCAAGCGCCTGGTCGAACACAAGAAGGACGTGGTGATCCTGCTGGACTCCATCACCCGTCTGGCCCGTGCCTACAACACCGTGATCCCGAGCTCCGGCAAGGTCCTGACCGGTGGTGTCGATGCCCACGCCCTGGAGAAACCGAAGCGTTTCTTCGGCGCCGCGCGGAACATCGAGGAAGGCGGCTCGCTGACCATCATCGCCACCGCGCTGGTTGAAACCGGCTCGAAGATGGATGAAGTGATCTACGAAGAGTTCAAGGGTACCGGCAACATGGAACTGCCCCTGGACCGCAAGATCGCTGAAAAGCGCGTCTTCCCGGCCATCAACATCAACCGTTCCGGCACCCGCCGCGAAGAGTTGCTGACCGCCGACGACGAGCTGCAGCGCATGTGGATCCTGCGCAAGCTGCTGCATCCCATGGATGAAGTCGCTGCCATCGAATTCCTGGTCGACAAGTTGAAACAGACCAAGACCAACGATGAGTTCTTCCTGTCGATGAAACGCAAGTAAATCGATCAGGCCAGCAAGAGCCGGGGAAACCCGGCTTTTTGCTATCTGACATTCTCTATTCTGAACCTGTGGGTTCGGCGCTAAACTGCCTGCCCCGAATGCCACGGCGAAAACGAGGCTCACGCATGCAGTATCGCGACTTGCGCGACTTTATCAGCGGCCTGGAACAGCGCTCGGAACTCAAGCGCATCCAGGTTCCGGTGTCCCCAGTGCTGGAAATGACCGAGGTCTGCGATCGCACCTTGCGTGCCAAAGGCCCGGCCCTGCTGTTTGAAAACCCCACCGGTTATGACATCCCCGTGCTCGGCAACCTGTTCGGCACCCCCGAGCGCGTGGCCCTGGGCATGGGCGCCGAAGCGGTCAGCGAACTGCGCGAGATCGGCAAGCTGCTGGCGTTCCTCAAGGAGCCGGAGCCGCCCAAGGGGCTCAAGGACGCCTGGTCCAAGCTGCCGATCTTCCGCAAGATCATTTCCATGGCGCCCAAGGTGGTCAAGGATGCGGTGTGCCAGGAAGTGGTGATCGAAGGCGACGACGTCGACCTTGGCATGCTGCCGGTGCAGACCTGCTGGCCGGGCGATGTCGGCCCGCTGATCACTTGGGGCCTGACCGTGACCAAGGGCCCGAACAAGGACCGGCAGAACCTGGGTATCTATCGTCAGCAGGTGATCGGCCGCAACAAGGTGATCATGCGCTGGCTGAGCCACCGCGGCGGCGCGCTGGATTACCGCGAGTGGTGCGAGAAGCACCCGGGCCAGCCGTTCCCGGTGTCGGTGGCGCTGGGCGCGGACCCGGCGACCATTCTCGGCGCCGTGACCCCGGTGCCGGACAGCCTTTCCGAATACGCCTTTGCCGGCCTGCTGCGGGGCAACCGCACTGAGCTGGTGAAGTGCCGCGGTAACGACCTGCAGGTTCCGGCCACGGCTGAAATCATCCTTGAAGGGGTGATCCATCCCGGCGAGATGGCCGATGAAGGCCCGTACGGCGACCACACTGGCTACTACAACGAGGTCGACAGCTTTCCGGTGTTCACCGTGGAGCGCATCACCCACCGCATCAAGCCGATCTACCACAGCACCTACACCGGCCGGCCGCCCGATGAGCCGGCGATCCTCGGCGTCGCGCTGAACGAGGTCTTCGTGCCGATCCTGCAGAAGCAGTTTCCGGAAATCACCGACTTCTACCTGCCGCCCGAAGGCTGTTCCTACCGCATGGCGGTGGTGACCATGAAGAAGCAGTACCCGGGCCACGCCAAGCGGGTCATGCTGGGTGTCTGGTCGTTTTTGCGACAGTTCATGTACACCAAGTTCGTTATCGTCACCGACGACGATATCAATGCCCGGGACTGGAACGATGTGATCTGGGCCATCACCACGCGCATGGACCCCAAGCGCGACACGGTGATGATCGACAACACCCCGATCGACTACCTCGACTTCGCCTCGCCGGTGTCTGGCCTGGGTTCGAAGATGGGGCTCGATGCGACTCACAAGTGGCCTGGAGAAACCACCCGAGAGTGGGGCCGGGTCATCGTCAAGGATGAGGCGGTCACCCGCCGGATCGATGCCATCTGGAATCAGTTAGGAATAGATTGATGCGTGTAACCTTGCAGCCCTCCGGAGCCGTGCTTGAGACGCTGCCCGGCGAGCGGATTCTCGATGCGGCGCGGCGCCTGGGCTATGAATGCCCGCAGAGCTGCCGCAATGGCAACTGTCATGTCTGTGCGGCGCTGCTGGTGGAGGGCAGCGTGCAGCAAGCTGGCGACGTGCGTGATCACGGCGAGTTCTACACTTGCATTGCAGAGCCGCTGGAAGACTGCATCGTGCTGTGGGATGGCGTCCTTGCGCTGGGAGAATTGCCGGTGCGCAGCCTGTCGTGTCAGCTTACTGAATGCCTGGAGGTCGGCGGCGATGTCTGGCGGGTCAGGCTGCGGGCACCGGCCGGCAAGCCGCCGCGCTATCACGCCGGGCAGTACCTGATGCTGGAGCGGGATAACGGTGAGAAGTCGGCCTTTTCCCTGGCATCGGCGCCTCACAGCGGGCGAGATCTGGAACTGCATGTGCTGGTGCGCGAGAACAGTGCGCAAAGCCTGATGGAGCAACTGCAGCGCAACCGCATGGCTCGGGTGCAGTTGCCTTTTGGCGACACCCACCTGGCCGAGTTGCCGGATGGGCCGCTGGTGCTGATCGCCGCCGGTACCGGCATGGCGCAGATGCACAGCCTGATCGAGCATTGTCGGGCCGCCGGCTTCAAGCATCCGGTGCACCTGTACTGGGGCGTGCGCCGGCCGGAAGATTTCTACCAGCTGGAACACTGGGACGAGTGGCAGCAACTGCCCAACCTCTACCTGCACAAAGTGGTCAGCGACCTGTGTGGCTGGGAGGGGCGCTGCGGCATGCTGCATGAAGCGGTGTGCGAGGACATTACCGACCTGTCGGCGGTACACGTTTACGCCAGCGGCTCGCCGGCGATGATCTACGCCACCCTGGATGCGCTGGTGAGTGCCGGGATGGATGCCCACCAAATGCGCGCCGACGTGTTTGCCTACGCCCCGCGGCCCTGACTGCATCGGGCCTGCGCGGCGCGTTATAACTCTGTATATAGCCTATCGGTATTTATCTAATTAAATAAATGCCGGTAGGTTATATATAAGCCTCCAACTTATGTGCCACTGCTTAGTGGCACTTAACTTGCCTTGAAACTCATGTGTCTTGCAGTTACTGCCAAGCGTTCTATTAAGTAACTTCTTTTACGCGGGGAGCCGAACGCTATTCGCCATGACAGCCCTTGAATCCAGTTATCTGAATCTGGCTTACCCTCCACGGCTCGATCTGGGCCCGCAGCTGACGCACGACCAACTTCGCAGTTCCATGCAATCCACCATGGCCCGGCACAAGGGTGGGCCGGTGTGGCTGTTCGCCTACGGTTCACTGATCTGGCGGCCGGAATGCTCGGCGGTCGAACGCAAGCGGGGCAGGGTGCATGGTTATCATCGCGGCCTGTACCTGTGGTCCCACGAGCATCGCGGCACGCCGGAGCTGCCGGGGCTGGTGTTCGGCCTGGATCGTGGCGGCTCCTGCAGCGGCTTCGCCTATCGGCTGCCGGAAGAGCAACTGGACGCCTCGCTGTACGCCCTGTGGCAGCGTGAAATGCCTTATCCCTCCTATCGCCCGCACTGGCTCAACTGCCGCCTTGAGGATGGCAGCCAGGTTCAGGCCCTGGGCTTTGTGCTGGAGCGGCACCTGCCCAGCTATGCCGGCAATCTGCCGGACGATGTGCTGAACCAGGTGTTCGAAAGCGCTTGCGGGCGGTATGGCACCACCCGCGATTATGTCGAACAGACGGTCCAGGCCCTGCGCAGCCACGCCATGCCGGATCGCAACCTGGAGGCGCGGCTCAAGCGCTGCAAGGGGGCGGACGCCCATTGAGGCCCTGTAGCCGGTCTTAGCGCACCTGCACCACGACCTTGCCCACCGCTCTGCGCTGGCCGAGATCATCGATGGCTCGCGCAGCCTCCGTCAGCGGATAGACGTGGGAGACCAGCGGCTTGAGCTTGCCCTCGGCGAACCAGCCGAACAGTTGCTGGAAGTTCGCCGCGTTGTCCTGGGGCTGGCGCTGGGCGAAGGAGCCCCAGAACACACCCACCACCGCTGCACCCTTGAGCAGGGCCAGGTTCACCGGTAGCTCGGGGATGCGCCCGCTGGCGAACCCCACCACCAGCAGCCGGCCGTTCCAGGCGATGGAGCGGATGGCCTGGTCGAACAGGTCGCCGCCCACCGGGTCGTAGATCACGTCCGCGCCATTGCCGCCGGTCAGGCGCTTGATCTCGTCCTTCAGGCTGCTTTCGCTGTAGTTGATCAGCTCGTCGGCACCGGCGGCCTTGGCCACGGCGAGCTTTTCCGCGCTGCTGGCAGCGGCAATCACCCGGGCGCCCATGGCCTTGCCGATTTCCACGGCGGCCAGCCCGACCCCGCCCGAGGCACCAAGCACCAGCAAGGTTTCACCGGGCTGCAGGTTGCCGCGCTGCTTGAGGGCGTGCATCGAGGTGCCGTAGGTCATGCTGAAGGCGGCGGCTGTATTGAAGTCCATGGCGGCGGGAATCGGCAGCACGTTGTAACCGGGGACGGCCACCTGCTCGGCGAAGCTGCCCCAGCCGGTCAGGGCCATGACCCGGTCACCGGCCTTGAGGTGGCCGACCTTCTCACCCACTGCGCTGACTACGCCGGCCGCTTCGCCCCCCGGGGAGAAGGGGAATGGCGGCTTGAACTGGTACTTGCCCTCGATGATCAGGGTGTCCGGGAAGTTGACGCCTGCGGCATGCACTTCCAGCAGGATCTCGTTCTTCTTCGGCACGGGGCTTGCGACCTCTTCCAGCACCAGCGTTTCGGCAGGGCCGAAGGCTTTGCACAGCACGGCTTTCATCAGGGCTATTCCTTTGGGAGTGGTGGCCGATAAGTGTAGGAGTGTGAATCAGGCGGTCAACGAGCATGCCCGGTCCTGATGACCAGCCATAAGCTTGTGCTTGGGCTCAGGCGGGCGGGCCTTTATGCTAGGCCGCAAACCGGATTAAGGAGCGAATTGTGAAAGCGTGGATCATGTTGCTGCTGGCCCTCTCCCTGCCCATGGCAGCGATGGCCGAAGAGGCCAAAGAAGGTGAAGCACCGAAAGTCAGCTACATCAGCCTGAACCCACCCTTCGTGGGCAACTACGGCCTGGACGGCGGCCCTAAACTCAAGGTCTACAAGGCCGACGTGGCCCTGCGAGTAACCGGCGACGCCTCGGCCCAGGCGGTCAAGGCCAACGAGCCGCTGATACGCAACCAGTTGGTGGCGCTGTTCGCCCAGCAGACCAGCGACACCATGAATAACGTCGAAGCCAAGGAAAAGCTGCGCCAGGAAGCCCTCAAGCAGGTGCAGCAAGTCATGAACGACGAAACCGGCAAGCCGGTGGTGGAAGACCTGTTGTTCAACAACCTGATCATTCAGTAAGCCTGCCCCCGCTACAGGCGTAGGAGCTGGCTTGCCAGCGAAGGCGTCCCTGCGGCCCTTCGCCGGCAAACCGGCTCCTACGTGGTGTGGGTCATGAAGCCAGGCTCTTGCGAAAGCGCGCCAGGGCGATGGCGAAGAACACCAGGCCGATGGTCGCCAGGGCCAGCAGGTCGGGCCAGACCACACTGACTCCCGCATCGCGGAACAGGATCGCCGCGCTGAGGCTGACGAAGTGCGTCGACGGCGAACCCTGCATCACCCACTGCAGCCACTGCGGCATGCTGTCCAGCGGCGTACTGCCGCCGGACAGCAGCAGCATCGGGATGATCACCGGAATCGCCAGCAGGCCGAACTGCGGGGTCGAGCGGGCCAGGGTGGCGAGGAAGATCCCCAGGGCGGTACTGGCGAACAGATAGAGCGCAGTAACCATCAGGAACAGCGCCATGGACCCCGCCAGCGGCACCCCCAGCACACCCTTGACTATCACCTCCAGCGATACCCAGGTGCACAGCACCACCACCAGCATGTTGCTCCAGACCTTGGCCAGCATGATCTCCAGCGCTGTCAGCGGCAGCACCAGCAGGTGATCGAGAGTGCCGTGCTCGCGTTCGCGCAGCAGCGCGGTGCCGGTGAGCACGATGGCCAGGATGGTGATGTTGTTGACGATCTGGATCACCGCCAGGAACCAGCCGCCCTCCAGGTTGGTATTGAACAGGGCGCGGGTGGTCAGCAGTGCCGGGGCCTTGCTGGTGGCGTCCGCCTGGTTGGCGTAGGTGAGCAGCTCGCGCTGGAAGATCCGGCCGATGTAGCCGGCGCCCATGAAGGCCTGGCTCATGGCGGTGGCATCGACGTTGACCTGTACCGCAGGCTGGCGCCCGGCCAGCAAGTCGCTCTGGAAGTTGGCCGGGACATTGATCACAAAGGTGTACTGGCCGCTGTCCATCACCGAGTCCAGCTGGTCATAGGGCAGCGGCACCGGAGCCTGGAACTCGGGGGGTTGCAGCGCTTCGGCCAGTTGCCGGGAGAGGGCGCTGTGATCTTCGTCCACCAGGGCCACGCTGGCGTTGTGCACGCCGATCACCGAGCCGGCGGCGGGCAGGTAGATGGCCACGGTGAAGGCATACATCAAGAACAGCAGCAGCACGCTGTCGTGGCGCAGGCTGGTGAGCTCCTTCAAGCCCAGGCGCAGGATATGGGCGAGACGATTCATCAGACCTCCTGCTTTTTCAGCATGACCAGGCTGAGCCCGGTGAAACCAAGGAAAAAGCCCACCAGGGCCAGGCACTGGGGCCAGAGTTCGCGCAGGTCCAGGGCCTTGGTGAAGGTGCCGACGGCGATGTCGAGGAAGTAACCGGCGGGAAACAGCTGGCCCATGACCGCCGCCGAGCCTTCCAGGGACGAGCGCGGCACGATCAGCCCGGAAAACTGGATGGTGGGCAGGCTGGTGATGATCATGGTGCCCAGAATCGCTGCGATCTGAGTGCGGGTGAATGCCGAGATCAGCAGCCCCATGCTGGTGGTGGCCAGCACATAGAGCACGCCGCCCAGGGCGAGGGTCAGGCCGCTGCCCTTGAAGGGCACGCCGAACAGCCAGCGGTTCATGGCCACCAGCAGGGCCAGGTTGATCAGACTGACGGCCAGGTAGGGCGCCTGTTTGCCAAGGAGGAACTCCAGGCGGGTCAGGGGCGTGGCGTAGAAGTTGGTGATCGAGCCCAGCTCCTTTTCGCGGACGATGCCCAGGGCCGTGAGCATCGCCGGAATGAACGCCAGGATCAGCGCCATGACCCCGGGGCCGATGGCATTCACGCTGACCACGTCCTGGTTGTAGCGAAAGCGCGTTTCCAGCTTGGCCGCCGGCCTGGTGCTGAGGGCCGGGCTGCTTTGTTCCGCCAGCAGCTCGAGGTTGGCCTGGTGCACGGCCTCGACATAGTTGCGGCTGGTTTCCGCACGAAACGGCATGCCGCCATCCAGCCAGGCCGCCACCGCGGGCTGGCGTCCGGCATAGAGGTCACGGCCAAAGCCGGGAGGAATCTCCAGTGCCAGCTTGATCTCCGAGCGTTGCAGGCGCCGATGCAGTTCGGCGGAGCTGCGGATGGTCGGTTTCTCCTCGAAGTAGCGTGAGCTGCGGAAGGCTTCCAGGTAGGTACGGCTCTGTGGCGTCTGATCCTGGTCGTAGACGGCGAAGGCCAGTTTCTCCACGTCCAGGGAAATGCCATAGCCGAAGATCACCATCATGAAGATCGCCCCCAGCAGGGCGAAGCCCAGGCGCACTTTGTCCCGCAGCAGTTCCTTGCCCTCGCGGCTGGCCACCGCCAGCAGGCGCGCCAGGCTCAGGCCCGAACGCGGGGCGGCTAGGGTGCCGGCAGCGGTGGGGGTAGCCGCCTCCGGTGATGGCGCAGGTGTGTCCGGCGTGCCCTGGGCCTCTTCCAGGCAGCGGACGAAGGCGGCCTCCAGGGTGTCGCCGGCAAACTGTTGCTGCAGCGCCGCCGGGGTGTCGCAGGCCAGCACCTTGCCGGCGTGCATCAGCGAAATGCGGTCGCAGCGCTGGGCCTCGTTCATGAAGTGGGTGGACAGGAAGATGGTCACTCCCTGTTCCCGGGACAGCTCGATCAGTAGGCGCCAGAAGTCGTCTCGGGCCGCCGGGTCGACCCCGGAAGTGGGCTCGTCGAGGATCAGCACTTCCGGGCGGTGCAGCACTGCCACTGCCAGCGACAGGCGCTGGCGCAGGCCCAGAGGCAAGGCGCCGGACTGCTGCTCGGCAATCGCCCCGAGGTCGAAGCGCTGGATCAGTTCCTCGATGCGCGGGCCGCTTTCGGCTTTCGGCAGGTCGAACAGGCGGGCGTGCAGTTCCAGGTTCTGGCGCACGCTGAGCTCGCCATACAGGGAAAAGCTCTGGGACATGAAACCGACCCGCTTGCGGGTGGCCAGGTCCTTGGCGTCCACCGGGTTGCCCAACAGCTTGGCGCTGCCCTCGCTGGCGGGCATCAGCCCGGTGAGGACCTTCATGGTGGTGGTCTTGCCGCAGCCGTTGGAACCGAGGAAACCGAAGATCTCCCCGCGGCCGATGGCGAAGCTGACCTTGTTGACCGCGGTGAAGTCGCCGAAGCGCAGGGTCAGCTCATGGGCCTCGATGGCGATGTCCTGGTTGTCGCCGGAACGCGGCGGAATCACCAGGGGCTGGTTGTCATGACCGCTGTCGCCCTGGAAATGGGTGAAGGCGTCGTCCAGCTTGCCGCTGGCGGTGATCTGCGCCAGCTCCTGGCTCAGGCCCTGGGCGATCAACTTGCCCTGGTCGAGCATCAGGCAGTGCTCGAACTGTTCGGCCTCCTCCATGTAGGCGGTTGCCACCAGCAGGGTCAGTTGCGGGCGTTGCCGGCGTACGTCTTCGACCAATTCCCAGAAACGCCGGCGCGATAGGGGGTCGACCCCGGTGGTGGGCTCGTCGAGGATCAGCAGGTCCGGTTCGTGGATCAGCGCACAGCACAGGCCAAGCTTCTGCTTCATCCCGCCGGACAGCTTGCCCGCCGGGCGTTCGGCGAAGCGCAGCAGGTCGGTGGCCAGCAACAGGCTGTGCATGCGCTGTTCGCATTCATCCTTGGGCAGGCCGAACAGGGTGGCGAAGAAGCGGATGTTCTCGCTGATGGACAGCTCGGGATACAGGTTGCCCCCCAGGCCCTGGGGCATGAAGGCGATGCGCGGATAGAGGCTGCTGCGGTGGCGCCGTTGCGAGATCGGTCCGCCGAGCACGTCGAGCTCGCCCTGCTGAAGTTTCTTGACCCCGGCGATCAGCCCCAGAAGGCTCGACTTGCCGGCACCGTCCGGGCCGATCAAGCCGCAGCGGGTGCCCGCTGGCAGGTTGAAGCTGATGTCGCTCAGGGCCTGCTGTGAACCATAGCGATGGCTGATGCCGTTCGCTTGCAGCGCCAGGGCGCTCATTGCAGGTTGGCCGGCCAGTCCACGGGGGCGGTGCGCACATAACCGGCGCCGGGCATGCCCGGTTTGGCCTGGGGCACGGCGGCGGGTTGAGTCAGGCGCACCTTGACCCGGAACACCAGCTTCTGGCGCTCGTCCCGGGTTTCCACCTCTTTGGGGGTGAATTGGGACTTGGCCGCGACGAAGCTGATCTTCGCCGGCAGGGGCTGGTTGGGCAGGGCGTCGAGGAGGATCCGCGACTCGTCGCCAACGGTCAGGCGGCCGGTGACCGAAGCCGGCAGGTAGAGGTTCATGTACTGGTCATTGGGGTCGATCAGCAGCAGCACACGGCCGCCGGCGCCCAGCACTTCGCCGGGTTCGGCCAGGCGCAGCTGGATGATGCCGTCGATGGGCGCCCGCAGGCTGCTGTCGTCGATTTCGCTGGTGAGCTGGGCAACCTGGGCCTGGGCGGCGCCGATGGCGGCCTTCACCGCTGCGACCTGGGCCTGGGCCGCCAGGACTGCTGCGTTGCCGGTGTTCAGGCGGGCCTGCTGCTGGTCGATGATCTGCTGGCTGGCGAAGCCGCGCTTGAACAGCTCCTGAGAGCGCCTGAGTTCCTGATTGGCCAGCAGCAGTTCGCTCTGGCGCAACTGCACATTGGCTTCGGCCGCAGACAGGTTCTCTCGGGCGCGCAGCACTTCGGCCTCGGCCTGATTGCGCTGGGCTTCCAGGGTGCGGGTGTCCATGCGTGCCAGCAACTGGCCTTGAAGCACCTTGTCGCCTTCGTTGACCCGCACTTCCGCCAGGCGCCCGGGAATCTTGCTGGCGATCTGCACTTCGGTGGCTTCGAGCCGGCCGTTGCCCATGCTCAGGCCTTCGGGCAGGCGATCCTGGAGGGATTTCCAGTAGCCGAAAGCACCGGCGGCGAGTAACAGAATCAACAGGGAAACAGCAAAAAGGCGGGAGGAACGGTGGTTCGTCGACATGTGTTCTGCGTCCTGCGGCAATAGCGTCCAAGTCTGACGGCTCAAGGCTTTCTACGGCTTGATGCCCGTCAAATGAAAGGGCCAAGCCTAAACCTATTGTTTGCAGGCTGCATGATGATCGGGGCAAAAAAACGTTCGGGCCGGCGCCGTGGACAGATCCGACTCCCGGCGCCAGGGGGGCGGGGTGGTCAGCGCAGGGCGAGTACGGCAGCCCATTGTTCGGCGGTGACCGGCATGACCGACAGGCGGCTGCCTTTGTGCACCAGAGGCATTTCGGCGAGAGCTGCCTGCTGCTTGAGGTAATCCAGGCGCAGCACCTTGGTGAAGGTTTCCACATGGGCCACGTCGATGGCGCTCCAGGCATTCTTTTCGGCACTGGATTTGGGGTCGAAGTAGACGCTGTCCGGCTCCAGGGCGGTGGGGTCCGGGTAGGCGGCCTTGATGATCCGGCCGATGCCGGCGATACCCGGTTCCGGGCAGCTGGAGTGGTAGAAGAAGAACTCGTCGCCTACCGCCATGGCGCGCAGGAAGTTGCGCGCCTGGTAATTGCGCACCCCGTCCCAACGGGCTTGGCCGAGTTGCTGCAAACCCTGGATCGAGAGTTCGTCGGGCTCGGATTTCATCAGCCAATAGGCCATCTTTCTTACCCTCCAAAGGGTGATTGGGCAGGTTGTCGGGCAATTTTATGACAAACCGACGGTCGGTTGACGTCAGCATTTGCGTGTCGGTTCACGTTATCGCAGAATGCCGGGATTTTAAGCTTGACGCTGCTGCATGGCCTGTTATGGAAACCATGCCTGGAGCGTGTGTGATTTGCCTGAGGGGGGGCAATCGATGAAACGCCAACCGGATTTACTATGGATTTTGGTTATTTTGTTCGGTTTGGGCGTTGTGACCACCGGTTATGCGCAGAGCTTATGGGCCAGCAAGACCGATGCCCCCATCGAAATCGCACAACAGCAGCCGCAGCCTTTCAAGCGCTGAACCAGCTCGGGTGCCGCTGATCGAACGCGGCACCTATCGAGCGAAGTACCACCCCCGGTCCGTCACCGTACCGTGCAAGGGTACATCCCAACTGGCCTGGTCCAGCTTTCCGACTTTCTGACATTCATGGGCCAGCCCCAGCAGCTTCGGCTTGCGCCAGTTCTGGCGCCGCGCAAGGTAGGCCAGGCTGCGGTCATAAAAGCCGCCACCCATCCCCAGGCGTCCACCTTCTTCATCAAAGCCAACCAGGGGCAGCAGCACCAGGTCCAGGGCCCAGACCTTGCGTTGCCGCGCGCAATTGACCCGGGGCTCGAGAATGCGAAAACGATTGGGCCGCAGCGTTTCTCCCGGGAGGACCCGCTGGAAAACCATCTTGGTCCGGGGCCAGGCGCTGAGCACCGGCAGGTAGGTGGCCTTGCCCCGGCGCTGGGCGGCACGCAGCAGCAGGCGCGGGTCGATTTCACCGTCGGTGGGCAGATACAGGGACAGGTGCCGTGCCCGACGAAACACCGGGTCCTGAGCCAGTTGGCGGTACAGGCCAAGGGCTGCCTGGCGTTGCTCGGCAGGGCTCAGGGCGCGACGGGCCTTGCGCAGCATGCGGCGAAGTTGCGGGCGGGAAAGCGGCGCAGGTTCGGTCATGAAAGAGGCTATGAGAAGGTCGGATTTGGCAGAACAGCCTACCCGGAAAAACCAATGCCAGCATGGATAACTGGCATTGGCTGACAATTCAGGCTCCCCAGGCGAACCGCTGTCGACTTAGCCCTTGAACCCGAAAGTTCAAGGCGGAAGATGCAGCAGGCTTTAAGGCTTTCCGTCTAGCGGACATGCACACCAGCCCAACGTGCAACTTCCAGGGTAGTGCGAATCGGCTCAGGGACATCGCCAACTGGCAAGCACCCCAGGGAGTGGCGGGAGTATACCGCAACCGCTGTCAGGAATCAGCTTTGCTTGTGTCCGAATCGGTGGCCAGAACCAGGTCAACACGCTCCAGCAGATCCCTCACCTGTTCCCGGGTGGTGGCGCTGGCCTGCACATCCGGACGCTCCTGGCGGTGCAGCAGGTCGTGGGTGATGTTCAGGGCGGCCATGACCGCGATGCGATCGGCGCCGATGACTTTGCCGCTGCTGCGGATCTCGCGCATCTTGCCGTCCAGGTAACGGGCGGCGCTCACCAGATTGCTGCGCTCTTCCTGGGGGCAGATGATCGAATACTCTTTGTCGAGGATCTGCACGGTAACGCTATTGCTTGAACTCATGAGTCTTGCTCCAGGGCCTTGAGGCGCGAAATCATCGATTCGACCTTACGCCGGGCGATTTCGTTTTTTTCAATGAGGTGCGCGCGTTCCTCGCGCCAGGTCTTTTCCTGAGCTAATAAGAGTGCGTTTTGACTCTTTAGTTGCTCGACCCGGGTAATAAGCAGTTCGAGTCTGGCCATCAGTGCGTGCAGGTCGGTGTCTTCCATTGTGTCCCACTGAAGTTGGTCTGATGAGTGGCAACTGGCTGGGCAGCGCCTCAATGGCCTGAGCAGTCGTGGCGCATCTGGCGTTGTCCGGTCGGCGATCTGTCTGTCGCCCGAGGCCCTGCGGGCCACTGTAACGGGGCGCAAAGCACAACGCGGCGCTGGCAATGAATGATGACACGCCCTACGATACAAGGCCTTCATTCTAGACATTGCGCCGCTTGGCGCCTAGCTGCCCATGCCCATTCAGAATTCCCCGTACAACGCCTTCGCCACCCTGCTCAGCAGCAGCGGTCATCCTGTTTCTCCTGCCGAGCTGCACGGCCTGTTGCTGGGTCGCAGCTGCGCCGGCGCCGGCTTCGAAGTCGACGGCTGGCTGGTGGACGCCGCCGAACTGCTCGAAGGCGAGCCGCAAGACAACGTGCGCAGCGCCTTGATCGGCCTGCAGGAGATGGTCAAGGGCGAGCTCACCAGCGATGACATGACCGTGGTCCTGCTGCTGCCCAGCGACGACGCCCCCCTGGCCGAGCGTGCCGCTGCCCTGGGCCAGTGGTGCCAGGGCTTCCTCGCCGGTTTCGGCCTCAACTCCCGCGACAGCAGTGCCCTTAGCGTCGAGGCCACGGAAGTGTTGCAGGACCTTGCAGCCATTGCTCAGGTCCAGGACGCGCTGGAGGAATCCGATGACGGTGAAAGCGACTACATGGAAGTGATGGAGTACCTGCGGGTTGCGCCTCTGCTGCTATTCACCGAGACCAACAAGACTGTTGCGCCGGCTGCCAAGCCTTCTCTGCACTGACTGACAGGGAACTGCGTCCGCCCATGATTCATATCCCGAAAGCGGAATACAGCCGTCGCCGCAAGGCGCTCATGGCGCAGATGGAGCCCAACAGCATCGCGATCCTGCCGGCGGCGGCCGTGGCCATTCGCAATCGCGATGTGGAGCACGTCTACCGCCAGGACAGCGATTTCCAGTACCTCAGCGGGTTTCCCGAGCCCCAGGCGGTGATTGTGCTGATCCCCGGCCGGGAGCACGGCGAGTACGTGCTGTTCTGTCGCGAGCGCAACCCGGAGCGCGAACTCTGGGACGGATTGCGGGCCGGCCAGGAGGGCGCGATTCGCGACTACGGTGCCGATGACGCATTTCCCATCACCGATATCGACGACATCCTGCCGGGCCTGATCGAAGGCCGCGACCGGGTTTACTCGGCCATGGGCAGCAACCCCGAATTCGACCGTCACCTGATGGACTGGATCAACGTGATCCGCTCTAAAGCGCACCTCGGCGCCCAGCCGCCGAACGAATTCGTTGCCCTGGATCATCTGCTGCACGACATGCGCCTGTATAAATCGGCGGCAGAAGTGAAGGTGATGCGCGAGGCCGCACGGATTTCCGCCCAGGCCCATATCCGCGCAATGCAGGCCAGCCGTCCCGGGTTGCATGAGTTCAGCCTGGAAGCCGAGCTGGATTACGAATTCCGCAAGGGCGGGGCGAAGATGCCGGCCTATGGCTCGATCGTCGCGGCGGGCCGCAACAGCTGCATCCTGCATTACCAACAGAATGACGCCGTGCTCAAGGACGGTGACCTGGTGCTGATCGACGCCGGTTGCGAGATCGACTGCTATGCCAGCGATATCACCCGCACCTGGCCGGTCAACGGCAAGTTTTCGCCGGAGCAGAAGGCGATCTACGAACTGGTGCTGGCTTCCCAGGAAGCGGCGTTTGCCCAGATCGCCCCGAACAAGCACTGGAACCAGGCTCATGAGGCGACGGTCCAGGTGATCACCGCCGGCCTGGTGCAACTGGGCCTGCTGGAAGGCGATGTGGACCAGCTGATTGCCAGCGAGGCCTACAAGACGTTCTACATGCACCGTGCCGGACACTGGCTGGGCATGGATGTACACGACGTCGGCGAGTACCGGGTCGGCGGCGAGTGGCGGGTGTTGGAGGTCGGCATGGCGCTGACCGTGGAGCCGGGCATCTACATATCCCCGGACAACCAGCAGGTAGCGAAGAAGTGGCGCGGCATCGGCGTGCGCATCGAGGACGACGTGGTAGTGACCAAGCAGGGCTGTGAAATTCTGACAGGTGGCGTGCCCAAGAGCGTGGCCGAGATCGAGGCCTTGATGGCCGCTGCGCGGACCCAGGCGTCATGAGCCGGGTCAATCTGGCCATCATCGGTGGCGGTCTGGTAGGCGCGAGCCTGGCCCTGGCGCTGCAGGCCGGGGCCAAGGCCCGGGGCTGGAAGATCGTGCTGATCGAGCCCTTCGCCCCGGGCGACAGTTTCCAGCCCAGCTACGACGCCCGCTCCTCGGCCCTGTCCTTTGGCGCCCGGCAGATCTACCAGCGCCTGGGGCTGTGGCAGGCGATCTCCCGGCGGGCCGAGCCGATCAAGCAGATTCACGTGTCCGACCGTGGGCGGTTCTCCACCGCGCGCCTGTCGGCCATGGAAGAAGGGGTGCCGGCCCTGGGCTATGTGGTGGAAAACGCCTGGCTCGGCCAATGCCTGTGGCAAGGGCTGGACAAGGACGTGATCAGCTGGCGCTGCCCGGCCGAAGTCACCCGTCTGGAGCCCCTGGCAGGCGGCTATCGCCTGACCCTGAACGACGAAACCACCCTGGAATGCGATCTCGCCGTGCTGGCCGACGGCGGCCGCTCCGGCCTGCGCGAACAACTGGGCATCGGGGTCAAGAACCGCCCCTATAACCAGAGTGCGCTGATTGCCAACATCACCCCCAGCGAAGCCCACAACGGCATGGCCTTCGAGCGCTTCACCGACGATGGCCCAATGGCTTTGCTGCCGCTGCCGGATAATCGCTGTGCACTGATCTGGACCCGCCAGGGCATGGATGCACAGCGTCTGGCCGACCTGGACGAGCGCAGCTTCCTCAGTGAATTGCAGGGCGTGTTCGGTTACCGCCTGGGAACCCTGAAACAAGTCGGCGCCCGCCATCTCTACCCGCTGTCCCTGGTGGAAGCCGAGGAACAGGTGCGCCCGCACCTGGTGGTGCTGGGCAATGCGGCCCACAGCCTGCATCCGATCGCCGGCCAGGGCTTCAACCTTTCACTGCGCGATGCCCAGGCACTGGCGGACGCCTTGTTGGCCAGCGAAGCGCTGCCGGGGGATTTTGCCGTGCTGCAGGCCTACCGCGAACGTCAGCGCCTGGACCAGAACCTGACCGTGGGCTTCTCCGATCAGGTCACCCGGCTGTTCGGCAGCAAACTGACGCTGCTGTCCGTGGGGCGCAACCTGGGCCTGCTCGGCCTGGACCTGCTGCCACCGGCCAAACGCTGGTTCGCTCGCCAGGCCATGGGCCTGGGCACTCGCCCGGATGCGTGACTGGCTGACCCGGCGGTTCGGCAAGGCCCGCCTGTTGCGCTGGGTGTTGAACCTGTACCCGCCCTACCTCGGGGCTGGCGTGCGGGTTCGGCACATCAGCGCGGATTTCCGTGACGTCCAGGTCTGCATGGGCCTGGGCTGGTACAACCGCAACTATGTCGGCACCCAGTTCGGCGGCAGCCTGTATTCCATGGTGGACCCATTCTTCATGCTGATGCTGATGGAGAACCTGGGCCCCGACTACATCGTCTGGGACAAGGCCGCGACCATCGATTTCATCGCCCCGGGCAGAGGGCCGGTGTTTGCCCGGCTCAGTATCGACCAGGCGCTGCTCGACGATGTTCGCCAGCAGACCGCAACGGGCGAGAAGTACCTGCCGCAGTGGCAGGTAGAGATTCATGACGGCTCCGGCACCCTGGTGGCGCGGGTCGATAAAACCCTTTATGTGCGGCTCAAGCCGCCAGTGAGACAGGCCTAAAGCATGGAAATGCGCGCAGATGTGCTGATTGTCGGAGCCGGAATGGTCGGCAGTGCCTTGGCGTTGGCGTTGCAGGGCAGCGGCCTGGAAGTGCTGCTGCTCGATGGCGGTTCCCTGAGTGTCAAACCCTTCGATGACCAGGCGCCGTTCGAGCCTCGGGTCAGTGCCTTGTCGGCGGCCAGCCAGCGCATCCTGGGGCGCCTGGGCGCCTGGGACGGCATTGCCCGGCGCCGTAGCAGCCCCTACTGCGACATGCAGGTCTGGGACGGCAGCGGCACCGGGCAGATCCACTTCTCGGCGTCCAGCGTGCATGCCGAGGTGCTGGGTCATATCGTCGAGAACCGGGTGGTTCAGGACGCCTTGCTCGAACGCCTGCATGAATGCGATATCGGCCTGCTGGCCAATGCCCGTCTGGAGCAGATGCGCCGCTCCGGCGACGACTGGCTGCTGACCCTGGCGGATGGCCGGCAATTGCGTGCGCCGCTGGTGATCGCTGCCGATGGCGCCAACTCGGCCGTGCGCCGGCTTACCGGTTGTACCACTCGCGAGTGGGATTACCTGCATCACGCCATCGTCACCAGCGTGCGCAGCAGCCAGCCTCACCAATTGACCGCCTGGCAGCGCTTCACCGATACCGGCCCGCTGGCCTTCCTGCCCCTGGTACGGGACGGGCAGCATGATTGGTGTTCGATCGTCTGGTCGACCACCCCGAGTGAGGCCGAGCGCCTGATGGCGCTGGACGACGAGAGCTTCTGCGCCGAACTGGAGCGCGCCTTCGAAGGCCGCCTGGGTTCGGTGATCAGCGCCGACCCGCGGCTCTGCGTGCCGTTGCGCCAACGCCATGCCAAGCGCTACGTGGCCGAAGGCCTGGCGCTGATCGGCGACGCCGCCCACACCATCCACCCGTTGGCGGGGCAGGGGGTCAACCTGGGCTTCCTCGATGCCGCCGTGCTGGCCGAAGTGCTGTTGCAAGCGGCCAGCCGCGGTGAGCGCCTGGCCGAGGTCAAGGTGCTGAGCCGCTTCGAGCGCCGGCGCATGCCCCACAACCTGGCGCTGATGGCGGCCATGGAGGGCTTCGAGCGGCTGTTCCAGGCCGACCCGTTGCCCATGCGCTGGCTGCGCAACACCGGCCTCAAGGTGATCGACCAGATGCCCGAGGCCAAGGCCCTGTTCGTGCGCCAGGCCCTGGGCCTGAGCGGCGACTTGCCGGAACTGGCCAGAGCCTAGGCGCCGGCTTGCTGGCCAAGCGTCGCGAGGACGAGCCTACGCAACATCTGGTAACTCCTCAGCGCCGGGTTCGGTTGAGATGGCAAATGGGAGTCCTTATCATTTCGCCTCACTTTGAAATCGAGAGACCGCTCCCATGTTGGCACCGAAGCGTCTACTGACCGCCCTGGCCCTCACACTCATCGGTGGCACCGCCTACGCCGCCGATGAAGTCGTGGTCTACTCCTCGCGTATCGATGAGCTGATCAAGCCGGTGTTCGATGCCTACACCCAGAAGACCGGGGTGAAGATCAAGTTCATCACCGACAAGGAAGCGCCGCTGATGCAGCGGATCAAGGCCGAGGGCGAGAACGCCACCGCCGACCTGCTGCTCACCGTGGATGCCGGCAACCTCTGGCAGGCCGAGCAGATGGGCATCCTGCAGCCGTTCACCTCCAAGGTCATCGACAGCAACATTCCCCTGCAATACCGCTCCTCCAACCACGCCTGGACCGGCCTGAGCCTGCGGGCGCGGACCCTGGCCTACTCCACCGACCGGGTCAAACCTTCAGAACTGACCACCTATGAAGCCCTGGCGGACAAGCAGTGGGAAGGTCGCCTGTGCCTGCGCACGGCGAAGAAGGTCTACAACCAGTCGCTGACCGCCACGCTGATCGAGACCCACGGTGCCGAGAAGACCGAAGAGATCATCAAGGGCTGGGTCAACAACCTGTCTACCGATGTGTTCTCCGACGACATCGCGGTGCTCGAGGCGATCAACGCCGGGCAATGCGACGTCGGCATCGTCAACACCTACTACTACGGCCGCCTGCACAAGCAGAAACCGAACCTGGCGGTGAAGCTGTTCTGGCCGAACCAGGGCGATCGCGGGGTGCACGTCAACCTGTCGGGCATCGGCCTGACCAAACACGCACCGCACCCGGAAGCGGCCAAGGCCCTGGTGGAATGGATGACCACGCCTGAGGCGCAGAAGATCTTTGCCGACGTCAACCAGGAGTTCCCGGCCAACCCGGCGGTAGCGCCTTCCGCGGAAGTGGCCAGCTGGGGCAAGTTCGTAGCCGACACCCTGCCGGTTGAAATCGCCGGCAAGCGCCAGGCCGAAGCCATTCGCCTGATGGACCGCGCTGGCTGGAACTGAGCCTGCCGTTATACTGCGCCCCGCTTTTGCGGGGCGTTTTCTTTAGCGGCTGGGCTTTTGTGGCGAGGGAGCTGGCTCCCGTTCCACCGCGCAGCGGTGGCCAGCCCTGAATACGTGATTCAACTGGCGTAACGTGGTTGTAGCCGTTGGGGCGGCCATGGCGTCCAGCGGGTGCCGCTCCCTGGCCCCACGCGTTTTGCGCAAGTATTTTTGTCTGTTCCACCTGCCCGAGAGTTTTTTGTGGCCCATCCCGCTCAACGTCGCTGGTATCCCCTGGTCTTTGCCGTAGCGGCCCTGGTCCTTTTGCCGCTGAGCGTGCTGCTATTGTCCTGGCAGGCCGTCGACCAGCAGATCTGGTCCCACCTGTGGGACACGCAAATGCCGCGGCTGTTGGGCAATACCCTGACCCTGGTGCTTGGGGTGGGCGTTGGCGTCACGCTGCTGGGCGTGAGCCTGGCCTGGCTCACCAGTCTCTGCGAGTTTCCCGGACGGCGCTGGCTGGACTGGGCCTTGATGCTGCCCTTTGCGATCCCGGCCTATGTGCTGGCTTTCGTCTTTGTCGGCCTGCTGGATTTTTCCGGGCCGGTGCAAAGCCTGCTGCGGGAATGGTTCGGCAGCGGCCTGCGACTGCCGCGGGTACGTTCCACCGGTGGGGTGATCCTGGTGCTGGTGCTGGTGTTCTATCCCTATGTCTACCTGCTGGCGCGCAACGCCTTCCTGGCCCAGGGCAAGGGGTTGATGGAGGCAGCGCGGGTCCTCGGGCAATCGCCCTGGCAGGCGTTCTGGCGGGTGGCGCTGCCCATGGCGCGGCCGGCCATCGGCGCCGGGGTGGCCCTGGCGCTGATGGAAACCCTGGCGGATTTCGGTGCGGTGTCGGTGTTCAACTTCGATACCTTCACCACCGCTATCTACAAGACCTGGTACGGCTTCTTCAGCCTTTCCAGCGCCGCCCAGCTGGCCAGCCTGCTGCTGCTGGCGGTGATGCTGGTGCTGTACGGCGAGCGCCGCGCCCGTGGCGCCAGCCGTACCGGTAACGAGCGGCCCCGGGGCAAGGCGCTGTACCACTTGCGCGGGCTCAAGGCGTTGGCGGCCACGGGCTGGTGCCTGCTGGTATTCGCCTGTGCCTTCGTGATTCCGCTGCTGCAGTTGCTGGCGTGGTTCTGGCAGCGCGGGCGCTTCGACCTGGATGAGCGGTATGCCGGCTTGATCATCCACACCCTGTACCTGGGCGGCATGGCGGCGCTGATCACTGTCAGTGTGGCTCTGCTCCTGGCCTTTGCCCGACGCCTGGCGCCGACCCGGGGCATCCGCGCCGGGGTCAGCCTGGCCAACCTGGGCTACGCCTTGCCCGGCTCGGTACTGGCGGTATCGATCATGCTGGCCTTCAGTTACCTGGATCGCGAGCTGGTGATCCCGCTGTCCGGCTGGTTGGGCGGGGCCGGCAAGCCGCTGCTGCTGGGCAGCCTGTCCGCCTTGTTGCTGGCCTATCTGGTGCGTTTTATCGCCGTGGCCTACGGGCCGCTGGAAAACAGCCTGGAGCGGATCCGCCCGTCGCTCCCCGAAGCGGCGCGCAGCCTGGGGGTCGCTGGCCCGCGAC
Source organism: Pseudomonas protegens CHA0 (assembly GCF_000397205.1). Lineage (NCBI taxonomy): Bacteria > Pseudomonadati > Pseudomonadota > Gammaproteobacteria > Pseudomonadales > Pseudomonadaceae > Pseudomonas > Pseudomonas protegens. The sequence continues at coordinate 6,572,592 of NC_021237.1, read as the reverse complement.
TGTTTTTCAAAGTGTATCTGCCGTTGTTGCTGCCCGGGACCTTGAGTGCCGCCTTGCTGGTGTTCGTCGATGTGCTCAAGGAAATGCCCGCCACCTTGCTGATGCGCCCGTTTGGCTGGGACACGCTGGCGGTGCGGATCTTCGAGATGACCAGTGAAGGGGAGTGGGCCCGGGCCTCGCTGCCGGCACTGACCCTGGTGCTGGTGGGCCTGCTGCCGGTGATTGGCCTGATCCGCCGCTCGGCCCATCGAATCGGTTAGGTGCCAGCCTTGCACCTTGCAGCTACAATGCGCGGCATTCGGTGCGGCCTGTTGTTTGGCCGGGACGCTGAAATCGGCTGAAAGCCATCTATTTCAAGGCTTTCACACCAACAGCGCCAGTCCGCACCCTCGCCACGCCCGGAAGGAGAAACCCATGGGACAGCGTACGCCTCTGTATGACCTGCATCTCGCCCTCGGCGCGAAAATGGTCGATTTTGGCGGTTGGGATATGCCCTTGCATTACGGCTCGCAGGTCGAGGAGCACCATCAGGTGCGACGTGATTGCGGTGTGTTCGATGTATCCCACATGACCGTGATCGATGTCAGCGGTACCCAGGCCAAGGCCTGGCTCCAGCGGTTGCTGGCCAATGATGTCGAACGCCTGCACAACCCCGGCCAGGCTCTGTACAGCACCATGCTCAATGAACGGGGCGGCATCGTTGACGACATGATCGTCTATCGCCTCGAAGACGCTTATCGCCTGGCGCTCAATGCCGCCACCCGTGATCAGGACCTGGCCTGGATGCAGGCGCAGCTGGGGGATTTCCAGGTGCAGCTGCACGAGCGCCCGGAGCTGGCGATGCTGGCGATCCAGGGCCCTCAGGCGCGGCACAAGATTGCCGAGCTGGTAACCCAGTCCCGCGGCACCCTGATCCAGCAGCTCAAGCCATTCGAAGCCGGCTTTGACGGCGACTGGTTCATTGCCCGGACCGGCTACACAGGCGAGGACGGTCTGGAGATCGTCCTCCCTGCCGACCAGGCCCCGGCCTTCTTCAACGACCTGGTGGGGGCGGGGATCTCGCCCATCGGCCTGGGCGCCCGGGACACCCTGCGCCTGGAGGCCGGCATGAACCTCTATGGCCAGGACATCCATCAGGATGTCTCGCCCCTGGCGGCGAACATGGCCTGGAGCATTGCCTGGGAACCGGCGTCACGTCAGTTCATCGGTCGCAGTGCCCTGGAAGCCGAACGGGCGGCCGGGGTGAAGCAGAAACTGGTGGGCCTGGTGCTCGAAGAACGCGGGGTTTTACGCGCGCATCAGGTGGTTCGCATCGCCGATGTTGGCGAAGGTGAGATCACCAGTGGTAGTTTCTCCCCTACGCTGAGTAAATCGATCGCACTGGCGCGGGTGCCGATGGCCACCGCCGACCGTGCCGAAGTGGAAATCCGCGGCAAGTGGTACCCGGTCCGGGTGGTCAAACCGACCTTCGTGCGCCACGGCAAAACCCTGATCTAACTATTTCCAGCAGGCATTGCGCCGCTGACACTTCTTCTTGAGGACACAGAACATGAGCGATATCCCTGCCCACCTGCGTTTTGCCGACAGTCACGAATGGGCCCGCCTGGAAGCCGACGGCAGCGTGACCGTAGGTATTAGCGACCACGCTCAGGAAGCCCTGGGCGATGTGGTTTTCGTCGAGCTGACTGAAGTCGGCAACGTGTTTGGCGCAGGGGACCAGGCCGGTGTGGTGGAGTCGGTGAAAGCCGCTTCCGACATCTATGCGCCGGTGGCCGGTGAAGTGATTGCGGTCAACGAAGAGCTGAGCGCCAGCCCCGAGCTGCTCAACAGCGATCCGTACGGTGCCTGGATCTTCAAGCTCAAGCCAAGCAACCCGGGCGATCTGGACAAGCTGCTGGACGCCGCCGGCTACAAGGCCGCCATCGGCGAGTAAGCCGTTCTCGCCGGCACGTCCGCCCTGTTTGCGCAGGGCGGGCTTGCTGGCGAAGGCTCTTAAGCCTGCAACACCTCTTTCACCGCCGCCACCGCGCGTTCCACGTCAGCCTTGCTCATGGCGGTGAACATCGGCAACGAGACGATCAGCCGACCGACCCGTTCCGCTACCGGGAACATCCCCTCCTTGAAGCCGCGCTCGCGGTACAGGCTCAGCAAGTGAATCGGCGGGTAGTGATAGCCGATGCCAATCCCGCGTTCCTGCATCTGCTCCATGAAGGTGGCGCGGGCCGGCTTGCCATCCTTGCGCTCTGGCAGTACCAGCTGGAACAGGTGCCAGTTGCTGTTGGTGAAGTCCGCCGGCGGTAGCTGGGCGCCATAGCGGGCTTCGAAATCGCTGCCAAAGCATTCGAAGTAGTGCCGGGCCAACTCACGGCGATGGGTGGTGATCGCCTCGATATGGGCGAACTGCCCCAGGCCGATGGCGGCCGCCACGTCGGTCATGTTGAACTTGCCGCCAAGGACATCCACATCCAGGCCGTCGAAGCCGTTGCGGGTCACGCCTTGCAGGCGGTACTTCTCGGCCAGGCGCACCTCCTCTGGCGTGTTGAGCACCAGGCAGCCGCCCTCGGACGAGGTGACGTTCTTGTTGGCCTGGAAGCTGAAGGACACGAAGTCGCCACCGGCACCGATGCGCTGGCCGTTCCAGCTGGAGCCCAGGGCCTGGGCGGCATCTTCCACTACCCGCAGGCCGTGCTTGTTGGCCAGGGCGTAGAGGCGGCTCATGTCCACCGGCAGCCCGGCCAGGTACACCGGGATAATGGCCTTGGTGCGTGGGGTGATGGCGGCTTCGACCTGGGCCAGGTCGATATTGCGGGTGACCGGGTCGATATCGGCGAACACCGGCGTGGCCCCGACTTCGAGGATGACGTTGGCGGTGGCCACCCAGGAAATCGGCGTGGTGATGACTTCGTCACCGGCACCGATGCCGGCAATGCGCAAGGCGATCTCCATGGTGCAGGTGCCGGAGTTGAAGGTGCGTACCGTGCGCCCGCCGAAAAACTCCGAGAGCTGGGCTTCGAAGGCCTGGACCTTGGGGCCGCTGGTGATCCAGCCCGAACGCAGGACTTCGCCGACAGCGGCGATGGTGGGTTCATCGATGGTGGGTTTGGAGAACGGCAGGAAAGGCAGTTGGCTCATGACGATGGGACACCCGATAAGCGGACGATAGGGGCACAGGTTGCGATGCGCCGGGGCTGGCGCGTTGACGTCGAGCATGATGGTACCGATTGCCCCGGGACGCCAGAGCATCGACGCGGGAAATCGACTGCTATGCTGCTTGGCACCCTGTTGCAGCGACGCTGAGCGCCGTTTATCGGAGAGAGCCGGTCATGTCCCAGTTGCTATCTTTGAGCCAGTTACGCGAGCCCAACGCTTTTCTCAACCGGCACCTGGGGCCCGACGCCGAGGAGCAGCAAGCGATGCTCGCCAGCCTCGGGCTGGGCAGCCGGGCCGAACTGATCGAGCAGACGGTGCCGCCGGGAATCCGCTTCAACCGCGCACTGGACCTGCCGCCGGCCCTGGACGAAGCGGCCGCCCTGGCCAGGCTCAAGGGTTATGCCGGGCAGAACCAGGTCTGGACCAGCCTGATCGGCATGGGTTACCACGCCACCCTGACGCCGACGGTGATCCTGCGCAACGTGCTGGAGAACCCCGGCTGGTACACCGCCTATACCCCCTACCAGCCGGAAATCGCCCAGGGCCGGCTCGAAGCCTTGTTGAATTTCCAGCAGATGACCATCGACCTCACCGGCCTGGACCTGGCCAACGCCTCGTTGCTGGATGAAGCCACCGCCGCCGCCGAAGCCATGGCCCTGGCCAAGCGTGTGAGCAAGTCTTCGAGCAACCTGTTCTTTGTCGATGAACACTGCCACCCGCAAACCATTTCCGTGGTCCGCACCCGGGCCGAAGGCTTCGGTTTCGAGCTGGTGGTCGGCGGGGTCGACGAATTGTCCGGGCACCAGGTGTTCGGCGCGTTGCTGCAGTACCCGGACACCCATGGCGAGATCCGCGACCTGCGGCCGCTGATCGACCAGTTGCACGCCCAGCAGGCCCTGGCCTGTGTCGCGGCCGACCTGCTCAGCCTGTTGTTGCTGACCCCGCCGGGCGAACTGGGGGCCGACGTGGTGCTCGGTTCGTCCCAGCGCTTCGGCGTGCCCATGGGCTACGGCGGCCCCCATGCGGCGTTTTTCGCCTGCCGCGACGAGTACAAGCGCGCGATGCCCGGGCGCATCATCGGCGTGTCCAAGGATGCCCGCGGCCAGGTGGCCCTGCGCATGGCCTTGCAGACTCGCGAGCAGCATATCCGCCGCGAGAAGGCCAACTCGAACATCTGCACCGCCCAGGTGCTGCTGGCCAATATCGCTGGTTTCTACGCCGTCTATCACGGCCCGGCCGGGCTCAAGCGCATTGCCCAGCGGGTACACCGGCTGACCTGCATCCTCGCGGTCGGCCTGGAGCGCCACGGCATTGCCAGGGTCAATCGGCACTTCTTCGACACCCTGACCCTGGAGGTCGGCGGCAGCCAGACGGCGATCATCGAAAGCGCCAGGGCGCAGCAGATCAACCTGCGGATTCTCGGCCGTGGCCGGCTGGGGCTGAGCCTGGATGAAACCTGTGACGAAAGCACCGTGGCCCGTTTGTTCGACGTGTTCCTGGGTGCCGATCACGGGCTGAATGTCAGCAGCCTGGACGCCGAGGCGCTGGAGTCGGGGATTCCCGACCCGTTGCTGCGACGCACGCGCTACCTGACCCACCCGGTGTTCAGTGCCCATCACAGCGAAACCGAAATGTTGCGCTACCTCAAGCAGCTGGAGAACAAGGACCTGGCGCTCAACCAGTCGATGATTCCCCTGGGCTCCTGCACCATGAAGCTCAATGCCAGCAGCGAGATGATCCCCATCACCTGGCCGGAGTTCGCCAACCTGCATCCCTTCGCACCCCGGGAGCAGGCTGCCGGCTATGGCCTGCTGATCGCGGAGCTGGAGCGTTGGCTGTGCGCCATCACTGGTTTCGACGCCGTCTGCATGCAGCCCAACTCCGGGGCCCAGGGCGAGTACGCCGGGCTGCTGGCGATTCGTCGCTACCACGAGAGCCGCCGGCAAGGCGGCCGGCATGTCTGCCTGATCCCGGCGTCGGCCCACGGCACCAACCCGGCCTCGGCGCAGATGGCCGGGATGCAGGTGGTGATCGTCGAGTGCGACGAGGACGGCAACGTCGACCTGGAAGACTTGAAGGCCAAGGCCCAGGCGGCCGGCGAGCGCCTGTCGTGCCTGATGGCTACCTACCCTTCCACCCACGGCGTGTACGAAGAGGGCATCAGCCAGATCTGCGAAGTTATCCACAGCCACGGCGGCCAGGTGTACATGGACGGCGCCAACCTCAACGCCCAGGTAGGCCTGGCCCGGCCGGCGGACATTGGCGCCGATGTCTCGCACATGAACCTGCACAAGACTTTCTGCATTCCCCATGGCGGCGGTGGCCCGGGCATGGGACCGATTGGCGTGTGCGCGCACCTGGCGCCGTTTGTCGCCAACCACCCGGTGGTGCCCATCGACGGGCCGTTACCGGAGAACGGCGCCGTCAGCGCAGCGCCCTGGGGCAGTGCGAGTATCCTGCCCATCAGCTGGATGTACATCGCCCTGATGGGGCCGCAGCTGGCGGATGCCAGCGAGGTGGCGATCCTTGCGGCCAACTATCTGGCCGAGCAATTGAGCGGTGCCTTCCCGGTGCTCTACAGCGGCCGCAACGGCCGGGTGGCCCACGAATGCATCCTAGATCTGCGCCCGCTCAAGGCCCAGACCGGGATCAGCGAGGAAGACGTGGCCAAGCGCTTGATGGACTACGGCTTCCATGCCCCGACCATGTCCTTCCCGGTGCCGGGCACCCTGATGGTGGAGCCCACGGAAAGCGAATCCAAGGCCGAGCTCGACCGTTTTATCGAAGCCATGCTGAGCATCCGCGCCGAGATCGCCCAGGTGCAGGAGGGCAACTGGCCGGCCGAGGACAACCCGCTCAAGGGCGCTCCCCATACCCTGGCGGATATCACCGGAGTCTGGGAGCGCTCCTACAGTATCGAACAGGCGGTGCTGCCCACCGCCCATACCCGAGCCCACAAGTACTGGCCGGCGGTGAACCGGGTGGACAACGTCTATGGCGACCGCAACCTGTTCTGCGCCTGCGTGCCGCTGGCGGACTATCGCTGAACGGGCCTCAGTAGTGGTGGCGCGTCCGCGCCGGCTGGCTGCCATGGCTACTGGCACGGGCAGGTTGGGTTTCCAGGGGATAGAGGTGCAGCAACTCTTCCTCGATCACCTGGTTGCTCAGGCCCAGTTCCAGCTCCGGGCAGTCCAGGTCCAGCCAGTCACCGTGCTGCAACTGCAGGTCGCTCTCGCGCCGGCTGGCGCTGTGGAACACATAGTGGACCATGCCCGGTTGCAGGAACTGTTCGTGCTGTTCGAGGAAGGCCTGGGAGTATTTGCGAATAGCCCACCAGTTCTGCTGGTCGAGGCGATAGCTGCGCTGCGGCAACGGCGTGCCCTGGCGTTCGACCCGGACATTGAGTGACAGGCTGTTCTGCAGTTCGCCGAGGATCAGCGCCGGGGCGATGGCGCACTGGCGCAAACGCGATTGCGCGCAGGAACTGGCGTCCTGATGGCTCAGCAACGGGTCGTGAATGTCGTGGCCGAGGCTGAAGCCGACAAAGCGCAACTGGCCGAAGGGGTCCACCAGGTACACGCACACCACCCCGGGCTGGCTGGAAATGCTCTGGGCGTGGTACGGAATCATCAGCGGCTCGCCGTCGGTCTTCAGCAGGCTGCCATTGCCCTTGTAGAACCAGCCCTGGCGGGTGTGCGGAGTGTTCAGGGTGACTTCGCTGACCTGCACCAGCAGGTTGTCCCGAGGCTTGAGCGGTGGGCGCAACGGGCCTTGCTGGGGGCCGTCCGCGGGCAGTTGCGGGTGGGGCGCGAGGCTGCGCAGGTGTTCGCTCCAGCCCAGATGGCGACGGCTGCAGAACAGCAGGGTCTCGTACAGCCCGCCGTGTTCGGAATAGGCCCGCACGCTGCGGCCATTGTGAAAGTCGAACAGCCCGATGGCGCGCTGGTCCTTGTGGCAGACATCCAGCAACAGCAGGTAATCGTCCATGATTCTCTAGTCCTTCAGGGGCAAGGGGGCGGGGAGGATGGGCAGCGCTTCGCGCACGCGCGAACGGCGCGGTTCGAGGGCCTGTTCCTTGAGCAGGAATGACAGCAGCAAGCCGGCCAGGCTGCCGCTCAGGGCCACGTACAGGATCGATGGCAGGCCGAAATGGCTGGCGGCGAACCCGGCCACGGCCGGTGACAACCCGCCACCCAGGATCTCGCCGAACCCCACCACGATTCCGGTCGCCGCCGGCAGCAGGGCCGGGGTGACCGATTCGCTGGTCAAAGGGCCGACTGTCATGCAGATCAGGCTGAAGTTGAAGAACGACAGCAGGAACAGCAGCAGGAACAGCAGCCAGGGAAGGGGCGGGCTGACGATCAGCAGGCCCACCAGGGTGCTGCTGGTCATGAAGCACACCGACACCACCGGCTTGCGCCCGAGACGGTCGGACATGCCGGGGATGATCAATTGGCCGATGAAGCCGCCCACGCCGATGGCCGAGATGACGAAGGCCATGGACAGGGTTTCCAGGTGCATATGGTCGGTCAGGTAGCTGGGCAGCATGGCGCAGAGGACGAACTGGCAGGTGAGTATGCAGAACATGATCAGGATGTTCAGGCTCACGTTGCCGCTCTTGAAGGCCGCCAGCCAGGTGCCTGCGGTGCGGTCGGCCTGGGGCGCCGGCAGCGGTCGGTAGATTTTCCACAGGTAGCCGGCCAGCAGCAGGCCCGGCAGGGAAATGATGGCGAACACCGCACGCCACGAGCCAGTGATTTGCAGGAGGTATGCGGCGATCAGCGGCCCCAGGCACAGGCCGAGAATCGGGAACAGCGCCTGCTGGATACCCAGGTTCAGCCCGCGCCGGTCGGGGCGCGAGACTTCATTGGTGACAATGATGCTGGTGGGGGTGAAGGCACCCTCGCAGATGCCCATCAGCCCGCGCAGAATCACCAGCCCCAGCACGCCGGTGGCCAGCGCGGAAAAACCGGACAGTAGCGAAAGCACGGCAATCGAGGTCACCAGCACGCGGCGGGTGCCCAGGCGCTCGATCACGCTGCCCATGCCCAGGGCGGACAGCCCCCAGGTGAAGGCCAGCGCGGCGGACAGGTAGCCCAGGTCCTGATAGTCCAGTTGCAGGTCGTGCATGATCACCGGAAACAGCGGCAGGATGATGAAGCGATCCAGCCCCACCAGCCCGAAACTCAGTGACAGCAACAGCACCATGGATCTTTCGTAACGGCTGTTGGCAGCCGTGGTCGGCATTCCAGTGTTCATCGCTCAGCTTCCTTGTGAAACCATGAACCCGGCGCAAGCGCCGTGGGAGGCCACCCGACGTTGCCATGCAGCCCGGCAACGTCAGGTGGGACAGGCACAGGCAGTCACATCAGGCGGTCCACTCGCCCACCGCCATTTCCGCGGTGAACCCCGGGCCGAAGGCCGCCAGCAGGCCGATGTCGCCGCGATTGAGGTTGGAATCGAACTGCCGCTTGAGTACGTCGAACACCACCACGCTGGCAATGTTGCCGGCTTCCGACAGGCTGCTGCGCGATTGCGAGACCCGGTTGGATGCCAGGTCCAGGTGCATCACCAGCTCGTCGAGGATCTTGCGACCACCGGTGTGGAAGATGAAGAAGTCGTTGTGCGCACAGTTCTGTTCGAAACTCTCGTAGTTGAGCCGCTCCATGACCGGTGCCACGTCCTTGATGGAGTTCATCACCGCCTTGTCGAGGGTGAAGTGAAAGCCGGTGTCCTTCACGTCGTACTTGATGTAGTGCTCGCTCTTGGGCAGGAAGTACGACTCGGTCTTCTTGATCTTGAAGCCGCCGGCCTGGTCATCGGCGCGCAGCACGCAGGCGGATACCGCATCGCCGAACAGCGCCGCGGAGATGAAGGCGTGCAGCTTGGTGTCGTCCGGCTGGTAGCACAGCGAGGAGAACTCCAGGGACACGATCAGTACGTGGTTGCGGGCATCGAGCCGGGCGAAGTCGTTGGCGCGGTTGATGGCCGCGGCACCGGCCACGCAGCCCAGCTGGGCGATCGGCAACTGCACGGTGGAGGTTGGCAGGGCCAGGTCGTTGATCAGGTGCGCGGTCAGCGACGGCATCATGAAGCCGGTGCAGGAAGTGACGATCACCATGCGAATGTCGCTGATCTGCAGCCCGGCATTCTCGATGGCCTGGCGCGCCGCGGCCGACGACATCTGCCGGGCTTCACGCTCGTAGACGATGCTGCGGTGGGTGAAGCCGGTGTGCACTGCCAGTTCGTCGATCGGCAACACCAGGTGGCGCTCGTTGACTTCGGTGTTGGCGATCATGCGCTTGGCCAGGGCCATGCGTGGATGGTCGGCGTGCAGGTTTTCCAGGTGATCGACCATCTGTTGCTGGGTGATCTTGTGTTGCGGAAACATGACGTGTGGAAGGCAAAGTGTAGACATGATGGGTCCTTGGCTTTAAGTAAGCCAACAAGTTAAGGGGTGGGGATAGTCCCCGTTTATAGGCACAGGAATCTGTAGGCCCTAAAGGAAATCAGGGCCTTAAGGCAACTTCGGGGCGTGAAGTTGCCGTTGATGTAACTTTTAAGTTGGATTTTATTTTAATGGCTAACTTCAAGGTGCCTTATATAAAGGCACCTTGAATAACAACTTATATATCGAGTACGAACTTATAAGCGTATTGCCAGGCCAGGTTGCTTTCGCGCACATGCTTGCGGATCACCATGCGCACCGGCGCACCGACTTTCAGCTGTTGCTGATCGCACACATCGACGATTTCCGAAGCGATCACCAGGCCGTCGTCCAGGCGCACCATGGCCATGATGCGCGGCACGGTTTCGCCATAGCCCATGGCGGCCAGGATCGGGTTCTCGGCCGGGGCCATGACCTCGATCTTGCCACTGCGCGCGCAGCGATACGGCTTCACACTCAGGGAGTTGCAAGCGCCGCAGACGGTGCGCCGGGGGAAGAAGATTTCGTTGCATTCTTCGCACTGGCTGCCTTCGAGGCGGTACTTGCCGCCATGCTCGCGCCATTCGCGAAGCATGCTGGCGGTGGTCATTCTGTGGATCTGTTCTGGGTACATGGACATGGTCCGGGCTCCTTAGTCGTTCGAGAGGACAATCACTGAGTTGTGCGCCGCGTAACCGCCAAGGTTCTGCGACACGCCGATGCGCGCGCCCTTGACCTGGTTGTCGGATTCACCCCTCAGCTGCCGGAACAGCTCGGTGATGTGCAGGATGCCGTCGCAGCCGGAGGCATGGCCGCGGCCGATGTTGCCGCCGTCGGTATTGAGCGGCAGCTGGCCATCCAGGGCAATGCCGCCTTCGAGCACGAAGTCGCCGGCCTGGCCCTTGCCACAGATGCCCATGGATTCCATCTGGATCAGCCCTGCGCCGAGCAGGTCGTAGACCTGGGCCACGTCGATGTCCTTGGCGGTGATCCCGGCTTTCTTGTAGGCGATCTCCGCACAGGCGATGGAGTTGGCCGAAACCGCCATGCCCACATCCTTGGGCAGGCCCGGATGATGCAGGGTCGGGTTGTGAAAGCGCGTACCGAAATAGTGGGAGACCCCGGTATAGGCGCAACCGCGTACGAACACCGGTTTATCGGTGTACTTGTGGGCCAGGTGTTCGGCCACCAGGATCGCGCAGCCACTGGCTTCGCCCCAGGCCAGCATCGAGCCGCAGGCTTCGCTGTTCTTCAACACTTCCAGGGATGGAATCGGCTGGCCATAACGGGTGGCGGTGGGGGTGTTCTGTGCGTAGATGCGCATCTGCCGGCCGAAGGTGGCCAGTACGTCGGCCTCGCGACCGGCATAGCCGAACTTCTGGAAGTACTCGGCGGTGGCCAGGGCGAAGGCATCGGTGTGGGAAATGCCGAGGAAATAATCGTATTCACATTCAGTGCTGGAGCCGATGTATTCGGCGTAGTTGAAGTGATCGGTCATCTTCTCGAAGCCGCCGCACAGGACGATGTCGTACTCCCCGGACGCCACCATCTGGTGGCCCATCTGGAACGACACCGAGCTGCTGGTGCAGTTGGCGGTGCTCATGAAGGTCGGCGCCGGGCTGATGCCCAGGGCGTCGGAAATGGTCGGGCCCAGGCCGCCATATTCGGAAATGCCTTCACCGTGATAACCATAGGCCACGGCCTGGATTTCCCGGGGGTGCATCTTGGCGTCCTTGAGTGCCTTGTAGGCGGACTCGACGATCATTTCCTTGAACGTCTGCCGAACTCGTGAACTTCCGGGTTTCGGCGTATAGGCGGCCGAAACGATTGCAACACGACGTGCGCACATGTGCATGCTCCTTGCGTAGACAGGCGTAATCAGAGATAGGCGGTCAGGGCGTAGTCAGCCCGCAGGTACTTGAACTCGTACTTGATGGACGTGCCGTAGTCGACGTAGATCTTGGATTCCAGCAGTTCGCGCAGAGGCTTGTTGTGCTTCTGGTACTGCTCGATGGCGTCGGTGACGGTCAGGGCGATGGCGTCGCTGCCGGCGCCGAAACCGTAGGACACCAAAAGAATTTTCTGCCCCGGGCGTGCCTGGTCCAGTACGTTGATCAGGCCGAGCAGCGGGCTGGCCGATCCGGCATCGCCAACGTTGCCGGCATAGATGCCCGGTTCCACCTGCTTGGGGTTGAAGCCCAGGTGCTTGGCCAGGGAGTAGGGCGTGGACACCAGGTTTTGCTGGAACACCACATAGTCATAGTCGGCGGGGCTGGTGTGCAGCTTGGCCATCAGGCCTTCGGCGGCGCGGCGGGTCTGGTCTTCCAGGCCGATGCTGTTCTTGTCCGAGCCCAGGCCCATGCCCGAACGAATGTAGCGATCGCCCTGGGGGCGGATGTTGTCGGCGACATCGGCGGCGCAGGAGAAGCTGGCGTCGAATTCGGCGATGACATCCTGGCTGCCGATCAGCAGCGCAGCGGCTCCGGCCCCGGCATAGGATTCGGTCAGGTCGCCCGGCGCGGTGTTGCGGTTGATGGTGTCGGCGCCGATGGCCAGGGCGCTGCCCGTCATGCCGGAAGCCACCAGCGCCTGGCAGATCTGCAGGGCAGAAGTTCCGGACTTGCCGGCGAACTGCACGTCGGCGCAATAGGCGTCGTAGCCGCTGCCGAGCATTTCCAGGATGATCGAAGCCGAGGCCCGTGAGTCATAGGGATTGGTGCAGGTGCCCAGGTACAGGGCTTCGATCTGATGACCGGGGACTTTATCCAGGGCCCGTTGCGCCGCCAGCACCCCGAGGGTGATGACATCTTCATCCGGTTGCAGCACGGCTCTTTCCGTGACGCCGAGGTTTTCCTCCACCAGCTTGAGGTCGGTGTTTTTCCAGACGTTGATCACTTCCTGGACTTTCAGGCGGCATACCGGAATACCCGCGCCATAGCTGACAATACCTATCTTTTTCACGTTCATTTTCCTCTTGATTCCATTCTTTTCAGAAAACTGGGTCGTGCCTGCTCAGAAGCACCCTTGAAACATACGGAAAACAGTTTTGCTGCCTTTCTCCTGGCCACACCTGATGAAACCTGCAGGCCAGAGCGGTTTAACAGCAGACTCCAAATAGGGGAAAACCCACTCGAAAGCTGTTTTTATTCACCTCACTGTGCTATGATACGGAACGTTTCGTTTAGTAATAATTTCAGACGATCTAATCTCTTAAGGGAAAAGGGCCGAAGCCTCGAATTCGAGGAACTCCAAGTTACAAGGCCTGAGCTGCTCAACCCTTACGCGATATTTTAAAAACTAGATAGATCGGTGTAAGAAATTCATGATTCTTTCAAGAATGAAACGAAACGGACCGTTTCATTTCGATTCGAGGGAATCCTATACCCTGCGTTGCGTTTGTCAAGCGCCCTGCCTGGAGATTTTTTATTGTGGCTCGTACCCCCTCTCGCAGCTCCATCGGCTCTTTGCGAAGTCCCCATACTCATAAAGCCATTCTCACTTCCACCATCGAAATCCTTAAGGAATGCGGCTATTCCGGGCTCAGTATCGAGTCCGTCGCCCGTCGGGCGGGGGCCAGCAAGCCAACTATCTATCGCTGGTGGACGAACAAGGCGGCGTTGATCGCCGAGGTTTATGAAAACGAGAGCGAACAAGTCAGAAAGTTTCCTGATCTCGGCTCGTTCAAGGCAGATCTCGACTTTTTGCTGCGAAATCTCTGGAAAGTCTGGAGGGAGACTATTTGTGGCGAGGCCTTTCGCTGTGTGATCGCCGAAGCGCAACTGGATCCCGCAACCTTGACCCAGCTCAAGGATCAGTTCATGGAGCGCAGAAGGGAAATGCCGAAAAAACTGGTGGAAAATGCCATCAGCAACGGCGAGCTGCCCAAGGACACCAACCGTGAATTACTGCTGGATATGATCTTCGGCTTTTGCTGGTATCGGCTGTTGACTGAGCAACTGACGGTGGAACAGGACATCGAGGAGTTCACTTCTCTGCTGATCAACGGTGTTTGTCCTGGTACGCAACGTTGATCCTTTCGAGCCATTAAGCCCTGGAGTTTCTCGGGCTTAATGGCTGTTGTTTCAGGCCGCGGGGGTGCCGAACTCTCGATACAGGTCCGGCAGGAAGCTGGCCAGATGATTGAACTCGCACATGTCGTGCACCGCGAACTCGTAGGCCAGGGTCTCCAGTTCGGCCTCGCCAAAGCCATTTTCCTTCAGCAGCGATGCAGCCTTTTCTGCCCCTGGAAAGCGGGCCATCGACGGGTGCGCCCCGACCCAGTAACGGCTGGTCAGGTACATGCCGTCCGGTACTTCCTTGAACAGATGCACCATCAACGACACCGGCACCTCAGGATGATCCGCCAGGCTCATCAGGGCGCTGACACTGCCGTCGATCTTCGCTTCGCGATACAGATCGGTGTTCAGGCCCAGGCTGGCCGGCTGCTGGAAGTCGATATGCAGGTGCATCAGGCGATCACCGACATATTCCGATGCGCAGAAGGTGTTGCCATACAGCCGTTCCTCAAAACTCAGGGACTCATCGCACAGGCGTTGGTGGTGCACGCATGGGTTGCTGACATGGGCATAGGGGAACCACAGGGTGTAGCGCTCCGATTCCGCGGGGTGCCAGATGAACCACCACTTGAACATCTGCGCGGTGCAGCCGGGGAAGAACTTGCGGCTTTGCACGTAGGCCATCGGCCCCGGTAGCAGGGCGTAACCGGATTCCTCGCTGACGAAGTCCGGTTCGAGCAGGCGATTGATGTCCTCGATGCTCGGGGTCAGGGTGTCTTCCAGGGCCATGGGGCCTTGCTGAATCTTACGGACGGCGGACAGCGGCACGCGCATTTCCGACCGGAAATACTTGGCGTAGGGCTTGTTCCTGACCGCCGCCTGATTGCGTAGGAACAGCTTCTGCATGGGCAGTGAGAAGTAGGTGAAGGGAGTCATGTTGCGCGCTTCCATGCTGATATCCTTTGGCGTGAATTGACAGATAGCCGCCATTTCGCTGCAACCCTTGACGGAATTGAACGAGAAACTGGCGCTTTGTAGCTAAGCAGTCCATAAACAAAAGTCAAATTTGAATTTAACTTAGTGAGAGCGCCTATGGCCGTTTCCGCTTCCCCGCAGCCAACTGCGGCCCGTACGCCGCGTCAGGATGGCCAGGCTACCCGCCAACAGATCCTGGAGACGGCCGGCCAGCTTTTTGCTGAGCTGGGGTACGCCAACACCACCAGCAAGCAGATCTGCGAGAACTCCAGGGCCAACAACGCCTCGGTCAACTACCACTTCGAGAACAAGGACGGCCTGTATCGGGCGGTGCTGCGCGAGGCCCACGACCGCCTGGTGCGGATCGAGACCATGATCAGCCTGAGTGAAAGCCAGGGCAGCCCCGAGGACAAGCTGCGGGCGATCATCACCGTGCTCATCGAGGGGCTGGGCAACCAGCGTGAGGGCTGGGCGCTGAAAGTCCTGACCCGCGAACTGTTGTCACCCTCCGCGGTGCTGCCGGCGATCCTGGAGGAGCAGGCGTTTCCCAAGGCGAAGATCGTGCGCACCATCCTCGGCCAGATCATGGATCTATCGCCTGAGGACCCGGTTACCCTGCGCAGCGCCGTCAGCGTTTTTGCGCCCTGCCTGTTCCTGCTGATCGCCCATCAGCCGCTGGCGCGCAATGTATTGCCCGGCCTGGAGCTGGATCCACCGGCGTTGATCGAGCACATGATGAGTTATGCCCTGGCCGGCCTGGCTGCAGTGTCCCGCACACCTGGGGTCTAGCCGGCTGATCGGGCACACAAAAACGCCGACCCTGGGGTCGGCGTTTGCTGTCGGCCATCCCTGGGGCAACGGTTACTCCTGAGCGACAGCGTTCTTCGCCAGGATGGCGTTGGCCAGTTCCATGTCGGTGGCCTTGAGGCCGGGGTTGTCGGCGCGGACTTTCTGCATGGCGGCTTCCAGGTACGGGCCGCGAATGCTGCCATCGCTGGCAACGAAGCTGCCGGCGTCATCCTGGGCGGCGACGATCAACTTGTGGTCCTTGAAGGTCAGGTAGGTGGAGCCGGTGGTGGCCCCGGAGGAAATGACGTTACGCCAGAAGGTGTCGGCCATTGCCGAACCAACGGGAAGAGACAGCAGGGCAAGGGTGGCGACAGCAATTTTCAGACGCATGATGGGTGACTCCGAAAGGGGGTATCTGCATCGTTTGATTCTAGATAACCCCGCGGAGTTCCGTGACTCATCAGTCAAGGTTTTCGACCAACAGGATTGCGCCTTCCTGGCCCACCACCCGCACCCGGGCGCCCGCGGGGGCGTCGGCCCCCTTGGCGATCCACACGCCGTCGGCCACCTTGATCCGCCCGCGGCCGTCGACAATCGCCTGGTGCACCACAAAGGTCTTGCCGATCAGCTCCTGGCCCCGCAGGTTGAGGTTCGGCTGATCGCTGGGGCGTACCACGCTGCGCTGGCGGCGCCACCAGTACAGTGCGGTGAGCACCGACAGCAGGCCGAACAGGAGGAACTGCACCTCCCATGACAGGCCGGGAATGAGAAAGGTCAGGACCCCGACTGTGGCGGCTGCGAGGCCGATCCACAGCAGGTAGCCGCCGGCCCCGAATACTTCGAAGATCAGCAGGATGGTGCCAAGGGCCAGCCAGTCCCAGAACGATAGAGCTTGCACAAATGCCAACATGAAGCCTGCCTCAGACCTTCTTGCTGTCGAACGTGGCCTTGACGATCTCGCCGATGCCGCCCACGGCGCCGATGACCTGGCTGGCCTCCAGCGGCATCAGGATCACCTTGCTGTTGTTGGCCGACGCCAGTTTGCCCAGGGCATCGATGTATTTCTGCGCGACGAAGTAGTTGATCGCCTGGACGTTGCCGGTAGCAATCGCCTCGGACACCACTTGGGTCGCCCGGGCCTCGGCTTCGGCCTGGCGCTCCCGGGCTTCGGATTCGAGGAATGCCGCCTGGCGTTCGCCCTCGGCTTCAAGAATCTGTGCCTGCTTCTTGCCTTCTGCGGTAAGGATGGCGGCGGCCCGCAGGCCTTCGGCTTCGAGGATCTGCGCACGCTTGACCCGCTCGGCCTTCATCTGCCCGGACATGGCCGCCATCAGGTCGGCGGGTGGGCTGATGTCCTTGATTTCGATCCGGGTGATCTTGATCCCCCAGGGAGCGGTGGCCTCATCGACGGTTCGCAGGAGTTTCTCGTTGATGCCGTCACGTTGGCTGAGCATGGCGTCCAGTTCCATGGAACCGAGCACCGTACGGATATTGGTTTGCAGCAGGTTGCGGATGGCGTGCTCGAGGTTGTTGACCTCATAGGCGGCCTGGGCGGTGTTGACCACCTGGAAGAAACACACGGCGTCGATCTGCACCGTGGCGTTGTCGGCGGTAATGACTTCCTGGGGTGGGATATCCAGCACGCTTTCCATCACGTTGATCTTGCGCCCGATGCGATCCATCACCGGAATGATGATGTTCAGCCCCGGCTTCAGGGTGTTGGTGTAGCGGCCGAAGCGTTCCACGGTCCATTGGTAGCCCTGGGGCACGACCTTGAAACCCATGAAGACGATGGCCACGGCGAGGCCGACGAAAAGTAACAACACGCTTCCGATCTGCATAACATTCTCCTGCTCAGATGTGATCAAGGGGCACAGGGGGGCGAGTGTACGGCGGCGCCCGGTCGCGCGCAGAGATACCGTGGCCCTTGCATCATCAGGACACACATCACCGGCGTGCCCGTGGCCTCACAGTTGGAAGCGAGTGACCGAGGTCTGCAAGGTGGCCACGGAGTTTTCCATCTGCTCCACGGTCTGGGTCAGCTCACGCATGGCCTGGCTGTTGCGCCGGGCTACCAGGCTGATCATCTCCACCCGTTGCGCCACTTCGCTACTGGCCTTGGACTGCTCGCCGATGGTGAGGGAAATCTCCTCCACCATCACCGCCGAGCGCTGGGCGCCCTGGCGGATCTCATTGATCGAGGTGCCCGCTTGCTGGGCCATCTGGACCCCGTCGTTGACCCGGCTGACCCCGGTTTGCATGCTGTTCACGGCTTGTTCGGTGGTTTCCCGGATGCGTTCGATCATGCCGGTGATTTCCCGGGTGGACTGTGCGGTGCGGGCTGCCAGATTGCGCACTTCGTCAGCCACCACGGCGAACCCCCGGCCGGCTTCCCCGGCCCGGGCGGCTTCGATGGCGGCGTTCAGGGCCAGCAGGTTGGTCTGCTCGGCGATGCCGTTGATCACCTGGATGATCGAGTGGATTTCTTCCGAGGACTGGCCCAGGGCGGTGATGCTGCGGGAAGACTGGTTTACCGCCTCGGCAATATGGCTCATGCCGTCCACGACCCCGAGGATTACCTGGCCGCCGCTACCGGCCAGGGATTCGGACTGGGCGGCAATGCCCTGGGCATTGCGCGCGTGTTCGGCCACCTGGGCGATATTGCTGATCATCTGCTCCATGGCGGCGGCCATGTTGGTGGCGCCGTCGGCCTGCTCGCTGGCGCCGTCGGCAATGCTCAGCGACGTGTCGCTGAGGCTGTGGGAGCGGCCGCGCAACTCTTCGCTTTCATGGCGGATGGTGGTGATCATCTGCCGCAGGTTGTCTTGCATTTCTCCAAGGGCCTGTTGCAGTTGGCCGGCCTCGTCATGCCTGTCGACGCTGATGGGCGTGGTCAGGTTGCCCTGGGCAATGGCCCGGGCGGTGGCCACGGATTTTTCCAGGGGTTTGAGCACCCGGGTGAGCAGCTGCCGGGTCAACAGGGCCAGTGCCAGGGCGGCCAGCAGGCTGCCGCCGATCAGCCACCAGGCGGCCTGGCGGACCGCACTTTCACTGAGTTCGCGGGTTTGGGCGGTGCTGGCTTCGATCTGGCTGCTGAGGGCGGCGTTGCGGCTCTCCACTTCGCTGAAGCGCTGGGAGAACTCCGGCATTTGCAGGCGCGCGGCCTGTGGGTCCTTGAGGGCCTGCCCGGCGATGTTCTCGGCGGCGTGAATGTAGTTTTCCAGCACCGGCTGCAGTTCGGTGATGGCGTTGCGGATTTCCGGTGCCAGGGGCAACTTGGCGTTTTCCGCCAGGGCCTTGCGGAACCAGTCGCCGTGTTCGCGCAGGCTATTGCGGACCTCTTCGCCCGCGGCGGCATCGCCGGGCTGGCTGCTCAGGGCCTCCAGCACATCGGCCCGCAGGGCGTCGTGCATCATGTCGGCCTCCAGGTGGTTGCGCAGGGCGCTGGCGTTGAGCTCGTTGTCCACCAGTGCCCGCGCCAGGCGTGACTGGCCCCATAAACCCAGCCCGGCCACCAGGGCAATGGCCAGGAGGCTGACAACCCCGGTGGCGAGCATGTTTTGACGAATGTTCATACCGGGCTCCCTGCTTATCTCGGCGGTGACTCAAGCGTAGTCCAGCGCCTGGGGTTCGCCTCCTGTGCCGCTATGGGGGCTGGTTGCCGGGCGTGACCCGTAGCACTTCCTCAAGGCTGGTCAGACCTTGGGCAACCTTGTGCGCGGCAGCCAGGCGCAGGCTGCGCATGCCTTCCGCGCAGGCCTGGTGGTGCAGGCGGGCAAGATCCAGGTCGCGATGGATCAGGGCCTTGAGGGGGGAACCCAAGGGCATGATTTCGTAGACCCCGGTGCGCCCGTGGTAACCGGTACCCCGGCATTCGGCGCAGCCCACCGCGCGCTGGCCGCCGGCAGCGGGTGGCAGGTGCCGGGTTCCGGTCAGGCTTTCCCAGTCATCCGCCGTCAGCTCGGCGGGAACCTTGCAGTACGGGCAGAGGGTGCGCAGCAGGCGCTGGGCCATGACCCCGATCAGGGTGGCCTTGATCAGGTAATGGGGCACGCCCAGTTCCAGCAGCCGGCTGATGGCGCCGGGGGCGTCGTTGGTGTGCAGGGTAGACAGCACCAGGTGCCCGGTAAGTGCGGCCTGGATGGCCATTTCCGCAGTCTCAAGGTCACGGATCTCGCCGATCATGATGATGTCGGGGTCCTGGCGCATCAGTGCACGCACGCCGCTGGAAAAACTCAGGTCGATATTGTGCTGGACCTGCATCTGGTTGAACGCCGGTTCGATCATCTCGATCGGGTCCTCGATGGTGCACAGGTTGACCTCGGGGGTCGCGAGCTTCTTCAGGGTGGTGTAGAGGGTGCTGGTCTTGCCCGAGCCGGTGGGCCCGGTGACCAGGATGATGCCGTGGGCCTGGGTGGTCATGGCTTGCCAGCGGCTCAGGTCATCGGTGCCAAAGCCCAACTGGTCGAAATCCTTGAGCAGGACCTGGGGATCGAAGATGCGCATCACCAGCTTTTCACCGAACGCCGTGGGCAGGGTCGAGAGCCGCAACTCGATTTCGCTGCCGTCGGGGGTGCGCGTCTTGACCCTGCCATCCTGGGGCTTGCGCTTTTCCGCGACGTTCATGCGCCCCAGGCTCTTGAGGCGGCTGACGATGGCCAGGGTGACCTGGGGCGGGAACTGGTAGACGTTGTGCAATACGCCATCGATGCGAAAGCGCAGGGTGCCGTGCTCGCGGCGGGGTTCGATATGGATGTCGCTGGCCCTTTGCTGAAAGGCGTACTGGAACAGCCAGTCGACGATATTGACGATGTGCGCATCGTCGGCATCCGGCTCCTGGTCGCTGGCCCCCAGTTTCAGCAGTTGCTCGAAGTTGCCCAGGCCACTGGCTTTCTGTTCGCTGCTGGCGCCGCTGACCGACTTGGCCAGGCGATAGAACTCCAGGGTCAGGCGCTGGATGTCCAGCGGGCTGGCCACCACCCGTCGCACCGTGCGCTTGAGAACATGGGCCAGGTCTGCTTCCCAGGCACTGACGTAAGGTTGGGCGCTGGCCACGGTAACGCTCTGCCCATCCACGGCCACGGCAAGGATCTTGTGCCGCTGGGCGAAGGCGAAGGACATCAGCGGCGTGATGCTGGCCACGTCGATGCGCAGGGGGTCGATACGCAGGTAAGGCTGACCGGCTTGCCGGGCCAGCCAGGCCGTGAGGCTGTCCAGGTCCAGATGTGTGCCGAGTTGCTGCAGGTCGGGCAATTGCTGGCCGGCGATCACTTCCAGGGGATGCAGCAGGTTACCGGCTGCCTGATGCCGGACGCTCATGACCTGTTCGGCGGCATCCTGGCTGATGCGGCCCTGGGCCAGCAGTTCACGCAGCAGTTCGCTGAGGTCCAGCCAGCGGTCCTGGGGAAGGTGCGCGGCGCTCATGGGCGATTCCTTGGGGCTGTTGTCCAGATGTGGGTCTCTGACCACGAACAGCCAAGAATAGTCCCCGGGGCCTCAAGGGAATGCTTGCCAAGGGTTGCAGGGTTTTGCCGGGATCAACCCGCGGCCTGCAGGCGCGAAGGTTCCGCCAGCTCCAGTTCCACGTCACAGACACTGATCAGGTTGCGCAGCTTTGCGCCGATCACCTGGGCCCGATGCCAGCTCAGGTCGTCGAGTTCCACCTCCATATACAGCGTGGCGTCCTGCTGCTGCATCGACACCCGCTGCGGCACCAGGAACTGCAGGGCGAAGTGGTTGAGGATGCGGCACAGCACATCGGCCTCGGCGTCGGCCACTATCCGGTAGTGCACGCGACAGTGAGCATTGTTGAGGTTCCAGGCATCGGCGCGGGGGGCTGGCTCGAAAGGGGGCATGGCGGTCTCCAGGTCAGTGGAGAAATTTTTACATTCGGTTTCGGGTATTTCTTATCTAAGATTGGGTTTGTTTGCTTAAATATGAATTGTTCAATTCATTTTTTAATGTTTATGGGTATTTATTATGCATAGCGACCTGGACGCCTATGACCGCCGCATCCTCGCGCTGCTGCAAGAGGACGCCTCGCTTTCCAGTGCGCAGATCGCCGAGCAGGTGGGGTTGTCCCAGTCGCCATGCTGGCGACGGATCCAGCGGATGAAGGAGGAGGGGGTGATCCGCGGCCAGGTGACCCTGCTGGACCGCAAGAAGATCGGCCTCAACACGCAGATCTTCGCCGAGATCAAGCTCAACGCTCACGGGCGCTCCAACTTCACCGAGTTCACCGAGGCGATCCGCGGCTTTCCGGAAGTGCTGGAGTGCTATGTGCTGATGGGCGCGGTGGACTTTCTGCTGCGGATCGTGACCGCGGATATCGAAGCCTATGAACGCTTCTTCTTCGAGAAGCTGTCCATGGTGCCGGGTATCCAGGAGGTGAACTCGATCGTTGCCCTGTCGGAGATCAAGTCCACCACCAGCCTGCCGGTCATGCGCTGAGGGGCGGGGTTACAGGCGCAGGAGGGTTTTCCAGGCACGGTTCTGGAACACCGCGATGGCCTGCTGCTTGCGGGCGTCGAGAGCTTCGTCGGTGATCGGCTCGTTGGCCAGCTGGGCCAGTTTGTTCAACTCGCCATAGAGACGGTCCAGTTCCGGGATCTCCAGCGCGGAGCGGGAGTGGTGCAACCAGGCCTGGATGCGTTCAATGCGCGGCAACTGCTCGGCCAGGTCTTCCGGTTGCTGCTGATAGCGCGGCAGTTGCAGGGAGGTGGCTTCCTCGGCCAGCAGGCGTGGCAACCAGCTGCCCAGCTGTGCGGCGCCCTGGCGGTTGCCCCGGGTGTTGCGGTCAGCGGTCCAGGCCCGGGCCAGCAGCCAGCGCGAGGTATTCAGCGAGAACAGGCCCCAGCGCACGTCCTGCAACTCTTCGATGAACTGCTCCGGCGCGGCCTTGCGCACGTCTTCGTCATCAAGACCGGCCTGTACCAGCGGACGCCAGTCTTCCAGCAGGGCGTCCAGGGCACTGCGCAACTCAGCGGTGGACTGGCGCGGTGCGGCCTGGCCCAGGCTGCTGGCCAGGGCTCGCAGCTCGGCAAGGTTGTCCACCCAGTCCTGCAGCAGGCGCCAGTGGCCATTGAAGCGGTACTGCTCGGCCAGGCGCTGGCTGCTGCCCAGCAGGTGCCAGGCCAGAGCGGCGAAAGCTTCGTCCAGGGGCGTCTCGGCGCTCAATTGCGGCGCGGGCAGGCTCAGGGAGTAGCTGCCGGCGTCGAACAGGCGATAGCCGCGCTCGGCCTTGCTGATGTCGCAGGGCATCAGCGGCAGGGTCAGGGCCAGCTCCGCTGCCAACTCCAGCAGGGCAGCCGGTTCGCCTTCACGCAGCTCCAGTTCCAGCTCGCAGATTTCTTCCTTTTGCTTGCCGGCGATGACTTGGCCCAAGTCCAGGGCGGCTTCGATCACCACCTTGGCCTTGCCGCGGCCCCAGGCGATTTCCGCGCGCTCGCGGACGAAATCCGTGGTGAACAACGGCTTGAGGGTCTTCTTGTCCAGTTCGGCCAGGGCTTCGGGCCAGCATTGGCCTTCGAGCTTTTTCACGTCCAGCTTGGCCTTGGCCAGTTGCCAGTCGTACTCGTTGCGTTCGGACAGGCCGGCGACGCTCTGGCCGCTGGTCTTCAGGGTCTGGATCACCGCGTCACCGTCGCGACGCAGGCGCAGGGCGACTTTGGCCCGGGCCAGGTCGCGTTCTGGGGTGTCGAAGTACTGATTCATCAGTTCACGGCGTTCCCAGCCACTTTTATTGCGTTTTTTCAGTAGCGGGTGCTCGCGCAGGGCGGCGAGGGTTTCGCGGCTGACGCGGAGTTTGATTTCGGTTTCTTTCTGCATGGCCGGAAAATCCAGGATCGGGAGCGCAGCCGGGGAAGAGTTGGCTGCCAAGGCCGTGCAGTGTACAGGACAAGGCGCCCGCAGGTGCCGCGGCGGTTCCTTCCGCTTGCGGGATGCCTCTATGATGGGCCTCACATTGGGATTCCCGGAGACAGCTCATGCCCCTGCCGTCCATGAAGGATCAGTTTGCCGCGCTGATCGCCGCGCCATCGGTGAGCTGCACTCAAGCAGCACTGGATCAATCCAACCGTGCGGTGATCGACCTGCTGGCCGGTTGGCTCGGCGACCTGGGTTTTGCCTGTGACATCCAGCAGGTCAGCCCCGGCAAGTTCAACCTGCTGGCCAGTTTCGGCAGTGGCCCTGGCGGCCTGGTACTGGCCGGGCACAGCGACACCGTGCCCTATGACAGCGCGCTGTGGCAGACCGACCCCTTGAAACTGACCGAAGTCGACGGCCGCTGGGTCGGCCTGGGCAGTTGCGACATGAAGGGTTTCTTCGCCCTGATCATCGAGGCAGTGCGGCCCCTGCTGGATCAGCCTTTCAAGCAGCCGCTGCTGGTCCTCGCCACTTGCGACGAAGAAAGCTCCATGGCCGGGGCGCGGGCCTTGGCGCAAGCCGGCCGACCCCTGGGGCGCGCGGCGGTGATCGGCGAGCCTACGGGGCTCAAGCCGATCCGCCTGCACAAGGGGGTGATGATGGAGCGCATCGAGATCCTCGGCCGCAGCGGCCATTCGTCGGACCCGAGCCTGGGTCGCAGTGCCCTGGAAGCCATGCACGATGCCATTGGCGAGCTGCGGGGCCTGCGGTTGCTGTGGCAGCGCGAGTACCGCAATGCGCAGTTCAGCGTCCCGCAACCGACCCTGAACTTCGGCTGCATCCATGGCGGCGACAACCCCAACCGCATCTGTGGCCAGTGTTCCCTGGAGTTCGACCTGCGGCCCCTGCCGGGCATGGATCCGGATGTGCTGCGCGAGGCCATCCGGCAGAAGCTCAAGCCGATTGCCGAACGCCATGAAGTGAAGATCGACTATGCGCCGCTGTTCCCCGCGGTCCCGCCTTTCGAGCAGCCCGAGGATGCCGAGTTGGTGCGAGTGGCAGAGCGGTTGACCGGACATCGTACCGAAGCAGTAGCGTTTGGCACCGAAGCACCTTATCTTCAGCGCCTTGGCTGCGAGACCCTGGTGCTCGGCCCGGGTGATATCGCCTGTGCCCACCAGCCGGGGGAGTACCTCGAAATGTCACGCTTGCAGCCTACCGTGCATCTATTACGTGAATTGATTGAACATTACTGCCTGACGCCGGCCCAATTTCAGTAAATTGCCGGTGGCCTTGTCCGTACCCATGAGGAGAGTAAGCGTGTTGCCAAGCCTGTTCCGACGATAACCATCAGCCCGCTGTGAGTTTTCCGTTTCGTCCTTTCATAGGCTGCTTTTTATTTACAGGCTCAGGTTCATGCCCGAATACGTCAATTGGCTTCGCCACGCGTCTCCCTATATCAATGCCCACCGCGACTGCACCTTCGTGGTCATGCTGCCCGGCGACGGCGTTGAACACCCCAACTTCGGCAATATCGTCCACGACTTGGTGCTGCTCCACAGCCTGGGGGTGCGCCTGGTGCTGGTGCACGGCTCGCGCCCACAGATCGAAGCCCGCCTGGCGGCCCGTGGCCTGACGCCCCATTACCATCACGGCCTTAGGATCACCGACGCGGCAACCCTGGAGTGCGTGATCGATGCCGTGGGCCAGTTGCGCATCGCTATCGAGGCGCGCCTGTCCATGGACATGGCCTCTTCACCGATGCAGGGCTCGCGGTTGCGGGTGGCCAGCGGCAACCTGGTGACTGCCCGTCCGATCGGCGTGCTGGAGGGCGTCGACTATCACCACACCGGCGAAGTGCGCCGGGTCGATCGCAAGGGCATCAATCGCCTGCTGGACGAGCGCTCGATCGTCCTGCTCTCGCCCCTGGGTTATTCCCCCACCGGGGAAACCTTCAACCTGGCCTGCGAAGACGTGGCCACGCGCGCCGCCATCGACCTTGGGGCCGACAAATTACTGCTGTTCGGTGCCGACCCGGGCCTGCTGGATGAAAACGGCAAACTGGTGCGCGAATTGCGCCCGCAACAGGTGCCGGCGCATTTGCAGCGCTTGGGGGGCAACTATCAGGCCGAGCTGCTGGATGCCGCCGCCGAGGCGTGCCGCGGCGGGGTCGGACGCAGCCATATCGTCAGCTACGCCGAGGACGGCGCCTTGCTAACCGAACTCTTCACCCGCGACGGTGGCGGCACCCTGGTGGCCCAGGAACAGTTCGAGCGGGTGCGCGAGGCGGCGATCGAGGACGTGGGCGGCTTGCTGGAGCTGATCAGCCCGCTGGAAGAGCAGGGCATCCTGGTGCGGCGTTCCCGCGAGGTGCTGGAGCGCGAGATCGAGCAGTTCAGTGTGGTGGAGCGCGAGGGCATGATCATCGCCTGCGCGGCCCTGTACCAGATTGCCGATTCCGATGCCGGTGAGCTGGCGTGCCTGGCGGTGAATCCCGAGTATCGCCATGGCAAGCGTGGCGACGAGTTGCTGGAAAGGATCGAGACCCGCGCTCGGGCCCAGGGCTTGAAGACGCTGTTCGTCCTCACCACTCGTACCGCTCACTGGTTCCGCGAGCGGGGTTTCGTGCCCAGCAGTGTCGAGCGCCTGCCATCGGCCCGGGCCTCGCTGTACAACTACCAGCGCAATTCGAAGATCTTCGAAAAAGCCCTCTGAACCCGCCTCTTTGCACAACTGGCCGCCACGGCCCGATCAATTGATCGAACCGTGGCGGCCAGTTGCACATGTCAGAAAAATTTCATTTCGATACAAAAACTGTAACAAATTGACGGGAGGATAGGCTCTTAGCCATGATTGCGTCGCTTTTTTGATCCTGAATGATGTTTTGCGCTTGCTACACGCAGGGGATCTTGGGGGCTGAGTCAGGGGAATATTTTTCAGAAATAAGCTTGCGAGCGTCTACGCTGCGATTCGCCGTTTGATAATGGCGAGCTTTATTCCTGAAAGGTATGAAAAAGAATTAAACAATTCTTTTTGGGTTTATGAGTAATTCATTACCCTGCATGGACCAAATCGCTGCGATTAGACCATGGTCGTAGACACAGGTCGTTACGATTGACTTATCAGTCACGGTCTGGCGCTAATCGCGCATCTGTGGCACCCGGGCGTTCGATCCGGGGCCAGGAACCACAAGAATTAGAAACGAGAGGAGCGAAACATGAACAAGTCCACCTTGGCCCTGGCTGTGGCCGTAGGGGTTTTGGCGCAGCAGGCAGGCGCCGCCGGTTTCATCGAAGACAGCAAGGCCACCCTGGGCTTGCGCAACTTCTATATCAATACTGATAACCGTGACGGTCCTGGCGCGAACAAGAACGAAGAATGGGGCCAAGGCTTCGATCTGCGTTTCATCTCGGGTTACACCCAAGGTACCGTTCAGTTCGGTGTTGACGCTATTGGCCTGTACGGCGTTCGTCTGGATTCCAGCCCTGCCAAGAGTGGTAACTCCAGCGGGAGTGCTTCCGGTGGCACCATCTTTCCAAGCGACGGCAACCGTGCAGTTCCTGACTTCGCCAGCCTGGGCCTGACCGGCAAGGTCAAGATTTCCCAGACCGAACTGAAGATCGGTACCCTCCAGCCGAACAACCCGGTTATCAAGACCAACGATGGTCGTCTGCTGCCACAAACCTTCCAGGGTGGCCAGATCACTTCGAACGAGATCAAGGACCTGACCCTGACCGCAGGTCAGATCGAGCACGCCAAAGGCCGTAACTCGACTAACAACGAAGGTCTGTCGATCGCCAACGCCAACGCTGGTTCCAACTACAGCAAAGGTGAGTTCACCAACAAGTTCTATTTCGCCGGTGCGGACTACAAGATCACCAAGGATCTGACCGCTTCCTACTACTACGGCGAGCTGAAAGACTTCTACACCCAGAACTTCCTGGGCCTGGTGCACAACTGGGCTATCGGCCCGGGCGTCCTGAAAAGCGACTTGCGTTACTACCGCAGCCGTGACAACGGCGCCAACGGTGACACCGCCACTTATTTCTCCCCAGGCTACTACGGCGGCAACATCACCAAGGGCAAGGTCGACAACAACCTGTACAGCTACCTGGCTCTGTACTCGGTTGAAGGTCATACCTTCGGTGGCGGTTATCAATACACCAACGGCGACAGCGATTTCCCTTGGCTGAACCAGGGTGATGGTTCGTCCAACAGCACCATCACCGACATGCAGATCCAGAAGTTCGCCCGTGCTGGCGAGCGTACCTGGCAGGCTCGCTACGGCTATGACTTCGCCAAGGTTGGCGTACCAGGCCTGACCGCTAACGTGATCTACCTGCGCGGCAACAACATCGAGACCACCGTCGGCGACAAGACTGAGTGGGAACGTGACCTGACTGTTGCTTACGTTATTCCGGAAGGCCCGCTGAAAAACCTCGGCTTTGCCTGGAAAAACGCTATGTGGCGTACCGACCTGGCTTCGACTCGTTCCCAGGACGAAAACCGCCTGATCGTCAGCTATTCGATCCCGCTGCTGTAATAGCGTGATAAAGCCTCGCCCGGCGCAATGCCGGGCGAGGTGTTGTTTCAAGTCAGGCCCACCCCCGTGAGCCCTTCCTGAATCCCCCTCTTTTTACAGCTACTCAAGGCCTTCTCGAACCTTGTTGAGAAGGGTGGTCTTCGCTTGTCCGCGAGTCCAGTGAAGAGATTTTTAATATTCAATTCAGTTATTAATAAATCGATATATATTCTTTTTAAATAGTCTCCCGTGCAGGCAGAGTAGCTTCATCACGCACTCACAGGAGCAGCACCCATGAGCCTCAGACTGGGCGACATCGCCCCCGACTTCGAACAGGATTCCAGTGCCGGCAAGATTCGTTTCCACGAGTGGCTGGGCGATAGCTGGGGCGTGCTGTTTTCCCATCCGGCGGACTTCACGCCGGTATGCACCACCGAGTTGGGCTTTACCGCCAAGCTCAAGGACGAATTCGCTCAACGCGGGGTGAAGGCCATTGCCCTCTCGGTGGACCCGGTGGACTCCCATCACAAGTGGATCGAAGACATCAACGAGACCCAGAACACCCGGGTCAACTTCCCGATCCTGGCGGATGCCGATCGCAAGGTCTCGGACCTCTATGACCTGATCCACCCCAATGCCAACGACACCCTGACCGTACGCTCGCTGTTTGTCATCGACCCGAACAAGAAGATTCGCCTGACCATCACCTACCCGGCCAGCACCGGGCGCAACTTCCACGAAATCCTGCGGGTAATCGATTCGCTGCAACTCACCGACAACTACAAGGTGGCCACCCCGGCCAACTGGCAGGACGGTGACGAAGTGGTGATCGTGCCTTCGCTCAAGGACGAGGAAGAGATCAAGCGTCGCTTTCCCAAGGGCTATCGTGCAGTGAAGCCCTATCTGCGCCTGACGCCGCAACCCAACCGCTGATACACCAACCGCCGTAGGAGCTCGCTTGCCGACAAAGGCGGTCGTGAGGCTGGCGCAAGTTTCGCGGACCCTTTCGCGGGCAAGCCCGCTCCTACGAAGCACGCAGGAGCAACAGATCCATAAAGCAGGGGTTTTAAGGCCGTTCCGACGGCCTATTTTTTTGCCTGCGGAAAATACTTCCTTATATATTTTTAATGAATAAACAAATGAATAAATAAGATTTATGGATATAAAAATAGGCTGTTAAGGTCTCTCCAATTCGGCGAGATCGCATCCCGCGAATCGCTTTCTTCGTTCAAGGAATTCTCTGCATGCTGGTGGTCTCTCTCGGTGGCAGTCCCAGCCAACGCTCCCGTTCCGGGGTGCTGCTGGAGTTGGCCAAGCGCTGGTTACAGCAGCAAGGCGTGGAAGTGGTCAGCTACCAGGTACGGGACTTCCCGGCCGAGGATCTGCTCCACGCGCGCTTCGACAGCCCCAAGGTCATCGACCTGCTGCAACAGATCGAACAGGCCGATGGCCTGCTGATTGCGACGCCGGTGTACAAAGCGTCGTTTTCCGGGGCCCTGAAAACCCTGCTCGACCTGCTGCCCGAGCGGGCCCTGAGCCACAAGGTGGTGCTGCCCATGGCTACCGGCGGCAGCATTGCCCACATGCTGGCGGTGGATTACGCATTGAAGCCGGTGCTTTCGGCCCTCAAGGCCCAGGAGATGCTCCAGGGCATCTTTGCCGAGGACAGCCAGATCGCCTACGGCGAGGGCAGCGCCCAGCCGCAATTGGCCGAAGCCCTGGAGCAACGCTTGAAAGAAGCGCTCGAGCAGTTCCACAGCGCCATGGCCCGTCGCCCCAAACCGCTGGATCCGCATCTGCTCAATGAACGCCTGTTGAGTGCTCGCTGGAGTATTTGAGCCTCACCCCCGATTGAAATACTCGCCTTACTCGCCCGCCAACGGGCAAGCAGGTGCAGCCACAACCCCACAGCAAAAAGGAGAGCGCCATGCGCCCTGTCATTTTGCGTCGCGGTCTGGTCGCTCTGTTTGCTGCGGCTGTGTCCTTCGGCGCCATTGTTCAAGCTCAGGCCGAGACCTTGCGGATCGGTTATCAGAAGTACGGCACCCTGGTGCTGCTCAAGGCCAAGGGTTCCCTGGAGAAGCGCCTGGCGCAGCAGGGCGTCGAGGTGCAGTGGACTGAATTTCCCGGAGGCCCACAGTTGCTGGAAGGCCTCAATGTCGGGTCCATCGACTTCGGCGTGACCGGCGAGACCCCGCCAGTCTTTGCCCAGGCCGCCGGTGCCGACCTGCTGTATGTGGCCTACGAGCCGCCGGCCCCCCATAGCGAAGCGATCCTGGTGCCCAAGGGTTCGCCGATCCAGTCGGTGCAGGACCTCAAGGGCAAGAAGGTGGTGCTGAACAAGGGCTCCAACGTCCATTACCTGCTGGTCCGCGCTCTGGAAGACGCCGGCCTGAAATACAGTGATATCCAGACCGTGTTCCTGCCGCCGGCTGATGCCCGCGCCGCATTCGAGCGGGGCAGCGTCGATGCCTGGGCCATCTGGGACCCTTACCAGGCAGCCGCCGAGCAGCAGCTACAGGCTCGTACCCTGCGTGACGGCTCGGGCATCGTCGACAACCACCAGTTCTACCTGGCCACCAAACCCTACGCGCAACAGCATCCCGAGGTGATTACCGCCCTGGTGGAAGAAGTACGGGCGGTGGGCGAGTGGTCCAAGGGCAATCCGCAGGAGGTCACCCAACAGGTGGCACCGCTTTTGGGCCTGCCGGCCGACATCACCCTCACTTCGGTTAAGCGCCAGGGCTATGGCGCGGGCTTCCTGACCCCGGAAGTGATCGCCGCGCAGCAGAAAATCGCCGACAGCTTCTACCAGCTCAAGCTGATTCCCAAGCCGCTGAGCATCAAAGACGTGATCTGGACGCCCACCGCCGCCGTGGCCAAAGCACCGTAATTCGACCCCTTAGGAGACAACTCCATGAGCCTCAATATCTTCTGGTTCCTGCCTACCCACGGCGACGGCCATTACCTTGGCACCGCCGAAGGCGCTCGCGCCGTCGATCATGCTTACCTGCAGCAGATCGCCCAGGCTGCCGATCGCCTGGGGTTCGGCGGCGTGCTGATCCCCACCGGACGCTCCTGCGAGGACTCCTGGCTGGTGGCGGCGTCGCTGATCCCGGTGACCCAGCGTCTGAAGTTCCTCGTGGCCCTGCGCCCGGGGATCATCTCCCCGACGGTAGCGGCGCGCCAGGCAGCGACCCTGGACCGGTTGTCCGGCGGCCGGGCGCTGTTCAACCTGGTGACCGGGGGGGATCCGGACGAACTGGCCGGCGACGGCCTGTTCCTCGACCATGAGGAGCGCTACCAGGCTTCGGTGGAGTTCACCCGTATTTGGCGCCGGGTGCTGGAAGGTGAAACCGTGGACTACGACGGCCAGCACATCAGCGTGAAGGGCGCCAAGCTGCTCTATCCGCCGCTGCAGCAACCCCGTCCGCCGCTGTACTTTGGTGGCTCCTCGGAAGCTGCCCAGGACTTGGCTGCCGAGCAGGTGGAGATGGTCCTGACCTGGGGCGAGCCGCCGGCCGCGGTGGCCGAGAAGATCCAGCAGGTGCGGGACAAGGCCGCCAAACTCGGGCGTACCGTACGCTTCGGCATCCGCCTGCACGTGATTGTGCGGGAAACCAACGCCGAGGCCTGGCAGGCTGCCGAGCGGCTGATTTCCCATCTGGACGACGACACCATCGCCCGGGCCCAGGCGTCCCTGGCGCGCTTCGATTCCGTAGGCCAGCAGCGCATGGCCGCCTTGCATGGCGGCCGTCGCGACCAGTTGGAAGTCAGCCCCAACCTCTGGGCAGGGGTCGGCCTGGTGCGCGGCGGTGCCGGTACGGCCTTGGTGGGCGACGGCCCGACCGTGGCGGCCCGCATGCAGGAGTATGCGGACCTGGGCATCGACACCTTCATCTTCTCCGGCTATCCGCACCTGGAAGAGGCCTACCGGGTGGCCGAACTGCTGTTCCCGCACCTGGACATCGAACGTCCCAAGCTGCCTGAGGCGGCGGGTTACGTCAGCCCGTTCGGGGAAATGGTCGCCAACGACATCATTCCCAAAGCCGTGTCCCAGAGCTGAGGTGCGACCATGAACGGACAACGCATAGTGCAGCGTCTGGCGCCCTGGGGCCTGCCGCTGCTGTTGTTGGCGGTGTGGCAACTGTCGGTGTCTGCGGGCTGGCTGTCGACCCGCATCCTGCCGGCCCCCAGCGCGGTGATCGAGGCCGGGGTCAGCCTGGTGCGCAGTGGCGATATCTGGACCCACCTGGCCATCAGCGGCTGGCGCGCCGGCCTGGGTTTTGTCATTGGTGGCGGCATCGGCCTGGCGCTGGGCTTTATCACTGGCCTGTCGAAATGGGGTGAGCGGCTGCTGGACAGCTCGGTACAGATGATCCGCAATGTGCCGCACCTGGCACTGATTCCCCTGGTGATCCTGTGGTTCGGCATCGATGAGTCGGCGAAGATTTTCCTGGTGGCCCTGGGCACGCTGTTCCCGATCTACCTCAACACCTACCACGGCATCCGCAACGTCGACCCGGCACTGGTGGAGATGGCGCGCAGCTACGGCCTGTCCGGCTTCGCCCTGTTCCGCCAGGTGATCCTGCCCGGCGCCCTGCCTTCGATCCTGGTGGGGGTGCGCTTTGCCCTGGGCTTCATGTGGCTGACCCTGATCGTCGCCGAAACCATTTCCGCCAGCTCCGGCATCGGCTACCTGGCAATGAACGCCCGGGAGTTCCTGCAGACCGACGTGGTGGTGCTGGCGATCGTTCTGTACGCGGTGCTCGGCAAGCTGGCGGACCTGGCCGCGCGTGGCCTGGAGCGGGTCTGGCTGCGCTGGCATCCGGCCTACCAGGTCGCCAAAGGCGGTGCCCAATGACGGCTCAACAACCTCCGCGGCTGCTGCAGGGCATTCCCCTGGCGGTGCGCAAACTGCAAAAGACCTTCGGCTCGCGGCAGGTGCTGCGGGAAATCGACCTGCACATTCCCGCCGGCCAGTTCGTGGCGGTGGTGGGGCGCAGCGGCTGCGGCAAAAGTACCTTGCTGCGCCTGCTGGCCGGTCTCGACCAGCCAAGTGCTGGCGAACTGTTGGCCGGTTCCGCGCCCTTGAGCGCTGCCATTGAAGACACCCGGTTGATGTTCCAGGAGGCGCGCCTGCTGCCCTGGAAAAAGGTCATCGATAACGTCGGGCTCGGGCTCAAGGGCAACTGGCGCCCCCAAGCCCTGCAGGCTCTGGAAGCCGTGGGCCTGGCGGACCGCGCCCAGGAATGGCCGGCGGCCCTGTCCGGTGGGCAGAAGCAGCGCGTGGCCCTGGCCCGTGCCCTGATCCACCAGCCGCGGCTGTTGCTGCTGGACGAGCCGCTGGGGGCGCTGGATGCCCTGACGCGGATCGAGATGCAGCAGTTGATCGAACGCCTGTGGCAGCAGCATGGCTTCACCGTGTTGCTGGTCACCCACGATGTCAGCGAAGCGGTGGCGATCGCCGATCGGGTGATCCTGATCGAAGACGGCGAGGTCGGTCTCGACCTGCACGTCGAGCTGCCACGCCCGCGGGTACGGGGTTCCCATCGCCTGGCGGCGCTGGAAACCGAAGTCCTCAACCGCGTGCTGTCATTGCCCGGCTCGCCGCCGGAACCGGAACCCGTTTCACCCTTGCCCACGCAACTGCGCTGGGCACTTTAAAACAGCCGCTCATTTCGACCCCAGGAGAAACACCATGACCATCAAGGCCATCAACGTACGCAACCAGTTCAAGGGCACCATCAAGGAAATCGTCGAAGGCGACGTGCTGTCGGAAATCGACGTGCAGACCGCTTCCGGCATTGTCACTTCGGTGATCACCACCCGCTCGGTGAAAGAGCTGGAGCTGTCGATTGGCAGCGAAGTGATCGCCTTTGTGAAGTCCACCGAGGTATCGATCGCCAAGTTGTGAACGGCGCCCGATCACGGCCCCGAACGGTGCGAGCCCTTCGGGGCTTTTTCATGGGCGCTGTAAATACCGGTCAGATTTGATACTTTCCCTGCTTTCGGCAAGACCTGAACAGTAAACATGACAACAGAGCAGGGTCCAAATGTGGGGTATCTGGAGTTCGATCGCGACCATTGGGCCGCTCTGCGGGCCGGTGAGCCGATGAGTCTTGCGCCATCCGAGATGGAGACGCTGACCAGTCCGACCCAGCCCATGGCGTCCGAAGAAGTGCGGCAGATCCTCCTGCCGCTGTCGCGCCTGCTGCATTTGCATGCGGCGCAGGTGCAATCGCTGAAGGTGCCGCAGACAGGTTTCAAGGCCCCCTACGTGATCGGTGTTTCCGGCAGCGTGGCGGTGGGCAAGAGCAGTTTTGCCCGGGTCCTGGCGGCGCTGCTGGCCTATTGGCCGGGCAAGCCCAATGTGCACCTGGTGACCACGGATTCGTTCCTGTTCCCGCTGGCCACCCTGCAGGAAAAAAACATCCTGCACCGCAAGGGCTTTCCAGAGTCCTATGACGAGCCGCTGTTCTTGGATTTTCTCCAGGCGGTGTGCCGCCGTGGCGAAGCGGCGCGGATTCCCATCTATTCCCATGTGCGCTACGACATCCTGGCCGATGAGGCGCAGTCGGTGGAGGCGCCGGACATCATCATCCTGGAAGGCTTGAATGTGTTGCAGGGGGAGCAGGGCGAGGGCCTGAACGCCCTGGATTTCATCGACTTCTCGATCTATGTCGACGCTCCCGAAGCGACCATCAAGACCTGGTACCTGGAGCGGTTCGTCTACCTGAAGAACACTGCCTTCCAGTCGGGGGATTCCTACTTCAACAAGTACAAGGGCCTGTCCGATTCCGAGGCGCTGTCAGTGGCCTCCGATACCTGGGACCGGGTCAACCTGAAGAACCTGGTTGAAAACATCCTGCCGACTCGGGAGCGAGCCAACCTGATCATCCACAAGTCGGCGGACCACAGCATCGACCGGTTGCTGCTGCGTCAGGCCTGAACCGGCGTTCAGGGTGGGGTGGGGCGCTTGGCCAGGTAGGGCGGCAGGTACAGGCCCAGGTAGGCATCGAAGACGCGCATGCCTTCCTCGGCCATGCGCGTGGTGATCTGCCCGTGCTGCTGCACGGAGCGGGCATACACCCGATCTCCCAGCTCCATGGCCAGGGCGAACACGTCCACATCGACGGGCAGCGTCGGCAACTCGAAATGATGATCGAACAGCTTGTGCATCAGGTCCCCCAGCTCGATGTCGTGCTGGCGGTCGGCCTGGGTGACTTCGGTCAGGCCGTGCTGGGCGAGGATCAGTTGGCGGGCCGCCGCGTCCTCGCCGTAGATGTCGAGCATGCGTTGCTCCACCAGGCGTGACAGATCGCGCCAGCTGCTGAGCCGCTCATGGTCGATAGGTTCCAGCAGGCAGGCGCGGAACGCCGCGTGGACATCGGCGGTAAGGGCTTCCAGCAGGGCCGGGACGCTGGCGAAGAAGTGATAGACCGAGGATGGCGGGATCTGCGCCTTGTCGGCCACGCTGTAGATCGACAGGCTGGCCACGCCCTCGGCTGCCAGCAGGGTCCGTGCGGCGTCGAGTATGGAGTCGATCCGGGCCTGGCTGCGTGCACGGGGTTTGCGAAGCGGGGCGGTGCGCGTCATCAGTCTCTCCTACAGGGCAGCGGGCATTGTACGCGAGTGGGCCGTTGTCCCTGTAGCCGCAGCCTGGGCGCATCCGAATCACGGGCATAAAAAAAACGCCGCCGGGATGAACCCGGCGGCGTTCTTCAATGCAGCTGGCGCTTACACGGTGTGCAGGTACCAGTTGTACTCGAGGTCGGAGATGGAGTGTTCGAACTCCTCCAGCTCACTTTCCTTACAAGCGACGAAGATATCGATGTATTTCGGATCGATGTACTTGGCCATGACTTCGCTGTCGTCCAACTCGCGCAGGGCATCACGCAGGTTGTTCGGCAGGCTCTGCTCGTTCTGCTCGTAGGAGTTGCCTTCGGTAGGCGCCCCCGGCTCGATCTTGTTGGTCAGGCCGTGGTGCACGCCCGCCAGGACCGAAGCCATCAGCAGGTAGGGGTTGGCGTCGGCGCCGGCGACCCGGTGTTCGATGCGCACTGCATCGGCCGAGCCGGTGGGGACGCGAATGGCCACGGTACGGTTGTCCAGGCCCCAGCTCGGCGAGTTCGGCACATAGAACTGCGCGCCGAAACGGCGATAGGAGTTGACGTTCGGGCAGAGGAAGGCCATCTGCGCCGGTAGGGTCTCGAGCACACCGCCGATCGCGTGACGCAGTGCGGCGTTCTGCTCGGGATCCTCGCTGGCGAAGATGTTCTTGCCATCTTTGTCCAGAACCGAAATGTGAACGTGCAGACCGTTGCCCGCCTGGCCCGGGTAAGGCTTGGCCATGAAGGTGGTGTCCATCTCATGGTCGTAGGCGATGTTCTTGATCAGGCGCTTGAGCAGGACCGCGTAGTCGCAGGCCTTGATCGGGTCGGCCACGTGGTGCAGGTTGACTTCGAATTGTGCCGGGGCACTTTCCTTGACGATGGCGTCGGCCGGGATGCCTTGTTCCTTGGCACCTTCCAGGATGTCCTGCAGGCAGTCGACGTATTCGTCGAGGTCGTCGATCAGGTAGACCTGGGTGGAGTGCGGGCGCTTGCCGGAAATCGGCGAGCGTGGTGGCTGTGGCCGGCCGTTCACGTTCTCCTGGTCGATCAGGTAGAACTCCAGCTCGAAAGCAGCGCAGATGGTCAGGCCCAGTTCGTCGAACTTGGTCACCACCTGGCGCAGGACTTCCCGTGGATCGGCAAAGAAGGGGTCGCCTTCGAGTTCGTGCATGGTCATCAGCAATTGCGCGGTAGGGCGCTTCTGCCAGGGTTCGTTGCACAGGGTATCGGGGATTGGATAGCAGATCCGGTCGGCGTCGCCGATATCCAGACCCAGGCCGGTGCTTTCCACCGTAGAGCCATTGATATCCAGGGCAAACAGGGAGGCCGGCAGGTTGATGCCTTTCTCGTAAACCTTGTGGAGGCTGGTGCGTTCGATGCGCTTGCCGCGCACCACACCATTCATATCCGCAATCAGAAGGTCAACGTACAGAACCTCAGGATGTTCCTTAAGGAACGCGTTCGCTTCGTTGAGCTGAACGGCACGCGGGGGTACCGACATGATGCAACACCTTTGTTGTTAAAAATATCAATCATTGATCTTTTCTGGTTTCAGTCAACCCGAACGGCATGCCGAAGTCAAGTAAGGCCTTTTATGCCCTAATAAAGGGCTGGCAAGGCTCTTTTGGGGCAAAACAGGGCGTTTTTTGGGGCTCGGCCGCCTTGGGTACCGCAGGCTTGAGCGGGCCGTGTTGTATTTTTTACGGGGGTGTTGTGTAAAAAAATGAACAAGGCTAAGCTCGAATCAAACCCATAACAGCAATAATACCGGGGTGTTTCATGTCTCGCCTGCCGTTAATCGGCATCACCGCCTGCTCCAGGCAGATCGGTTTGCATGCTTATCACATCAGTGGCGACGAGTATGTCCACGCAGTAGCCAGCGCAGCCCAGGGCGTGCCGGTGATTATCCCGTCCATGGCGCAACTGCTTTCCCCGTCCGATATTCTGGACGGTCTGGACGGCATTCTCTTTACCGGCTCTCCCTCCAATATCGAACCTTTCCATTACCAGGGTCCTGCCAGCGCGCCGGGCACTGCTCATGATTCTGCACGGGATGCTGCCACCCTGCCGCTGCTGAACGCCGCTGTCGCGAGTGGCGTTCCGGTGCTGGGCATCTGCCGCGGCTTCCAGGAAATGAACGTGGCCCTGGGCGGCAGCCTGCATCAGAACGTGCAGCAGGTGCAGCCTTTCATGGACCACCGGCACGCCGAACAGCCCGGCCAACCCCTGGACGCCTGGTACGCGCCCGCCCATGACCTGCATATCAAGGCAGGTGGTGTTCTGGCGGAGCTGGGCCTGCCGGAGCGGATTCAAGTCAACTCGATCCATGCCCAGGGCGTCGAGCGTCTGGCCCCGGGGCTGCGGGTCGAGGCGCTGGCTCCCGACGGGTTGGTAGAGGCGGTCTCGGTAGAAGCCAGCAAGGCTTTTGCACTAGGGGTGCAATGGCACCCCGAATGGCAGGTAAGCTGCAACCCTCACTACCTGGCCATCTTCCAGGCTTTTGGTGATGCCTGCCGCAAGCGGGCAAGACAACGCGACGCCGAAGCGTCACACAAGGCCTGACTTAATAGAGAGTCAGGAAACTCAGCCTAGAGGCATTTATGAGTAACAACCTCGACCAGCTCACCGATTGGTTGAAAGACCACAAGATCACAGAAGTCGAATGCATGATCGGCGATTTGACCGGGATCACCCGGGGCAAGATCTCGCCGACCAACAAGTTCATTGCCGAAAAAGGCATGCGCCTGCCCGAGAGCGTGCTGCTGCAGACCGTGACCGGCGACTATGTCGAAGACGACATCTATTACGAACTGCTGGACCCGGCCGACATCGACATGGTCTGCCGCCCGGACCAGAACGCGGTGTACCTTGTGCCCTGGGCCATCGAGCCTACTGCCCAGGTGATCCATGACACCTACGACAAGCAGGGCAACCCCATCGAGCTGTCGCCGCGCAACGTCCTGAAGAAGGTCCTGAAACTCTACGCCGACCACGGCTGGCAGCCCATCGTGGCGCCGGAGATGGAGTTCTACCTGACCAAGCGCAGCGACGACCCGGACTACCCGCTGCAGCCGCCGATCGGCCGCTCCGGCCGCCCGGAAACCGGGCGCCAGTCGTTCTCCATTGAGGCTGCGAACGAATTCGACCCGCTGTTCGAAGACGTCTACGACTGGTGCGAACTGCAGGAGCTGGACCTGGATACGCTGATCCACGAGGACGGCACGGCGCAGATGGAGATCAACTTCCGTCACGGCGATGCCCTGTCCCTGGCCGACCAGATCCTGGTGTTCAAGCGCACCATGCGCGAAGCCGCGCTCAAGCACGACGTGGCCGCCACCTTCATGGCCAAGCCCATGACCGGCGAGCCCGGCAGCGCCATGCACCTGCACCAGAGCATCATCGACATCAACACCGGCAAGAACGTCTTCTCCAATGAAGACGGGACCATGAGCCAGCTGTTCCTCAACCACATCGGTGGTTTGCAGAAGTTCATTCCCGAGCTGCTGCCGCTGTTCGCCCCCAACGTCAACTCGTTCCGTCGTTTCCTGCCCGATACCTCGGCGCCGGTGAACGTCGAGTGGGGCGAAGAGAACCGCACCGTGGGCCTGCGGGTGCCGGATGCCGGGCCACAGAACCGTCGCGTGGAAAACCGCCTGCCGGGCGCCGACGCCAACCCGTACCTGGCCATCGCCGCCAGCCTGCTGTGTGGCTACATCGGCATGGTCGAAGGCCACAACCCGAGCGCGCCCGTGGTGGGCCGTGGCTACGAGCGCCGCAACCTGCGCCTGCCACTGACCATCGAAGACGCGCTGGAGCGTATGGAAAACAGCAAGACCATCGAGAAGTACCTGGGCCAGAAGTTCATCACCGGCTATGTCGCGGTGAAGCGGGCCGAGCACGAAAACTTCAAGCGCGTGATCAGTTCGTGGGAGCGGGAGTTCCTGTTGTTCGCCGTCTGATCCGCCGGGCGCCACTGCCCGCCAGTGGCGCCTTCACTGACACTAAGGAGAGATTGATGACTCATAAAAACCCGCAAACCCGCGAGTGGCAAACCCTCAGCAGTGATCACCACCTGGCACCGTTCAGTGACTTCAAGCAACTGAAGGAAAAGGGCCCGCGGATCATCACCCATGCCAAGGGTGTGTACCTCTGGGACAGTGAAGGCAATCAGATTCTCGACGGCATGGCCGGCCTGTGGTGCGTAGCCATCGGCTATGGCCGTGACGAACTGGCGGAAGCCGCCAGCAAGCAAATGCGCGAACTGCCCTATTACAACCTGTTCTTCCAGACTGCCCACCCACCGGTGCTGGAGCTGTCCAAGGCGATCGCCGATATCGCGCCAGAAGGCATGAACCACGTGTTCTTCACCGGTTCCGGCTCCGAAGGCAACGACACCATGCTGCGCATGGTCCGCCACTACTGGGCGATCAAGGGCCAGCCGAACAAGAAAACCATCATCAGCCGGGTCAATGGCTACCACGGTTCCACTGTGGCCGGTGCCAGCCTCGGCGGCATGACCTACATGCACGAGCAGGGCGACTTGCCGATCCCGGGTATCGTCCATATCCCGCAGCCTTACTGGTTCGCCGAAGGCGGCGACATGAGCCCCGAAGAGTTCGGTATCTGGGCCGCCAACCAGCTCGAAGAGAAGATCCTCGAACTGGGCGTGGACAATGTCGGGGCCTTTATCGCCGAACCGATCCAGGGCGCCGGTGGTGTGATCGTGCCGCCGGACAGCTACTGGCCGCGGATCAAGGAAATCCTTGCCAAGTACGACATCCTGTTCGTCGCCGATGAAGTGATCTGTGGCTTCGGGCGCACCGGTGAGTGGTTCGGTAGCGATTTCTACGACCTCAAGCCGGACATGATGACCATCGCCAAGGGCCTGACCTCCGGCTACATCCCCATGGGTGGGCTGATCGTGCGCGACGAAGTGGTGGCGGTGCTCAACGAGGGCGGCGACTTCAACCACGGTTTCACCTATTCCGGGCACCCGGTGGCCGCTGCCGTGGCCCTGGAAAACATCCGCATCATGCGCGAAGAGAAAATTATCCAGCGCGCCCATGAAAAAGCGGCACCGTATTTGCAGAAACGTCTGCGCGAGTTGAGCGACCACCCGCTGGTGGGCGAGGTTCGCGGGGTAGGGCTGCTGGGGGCCATCGAACTGGTCAAGGACAAGGCCACCCGGGCGCGTTACGAAGGCCGAGGCGTGGGCATGATCTGCCGGCAGTTCTGCTTCGACAACGGCCTGATCATGCGCGCGGTGGGTGACACCATGATCATTGCGCCGCCCCTGGTGATCAGCGAGGCGGAGATCGACGAGCTGGTGGCCAAGGCGCGCAAGTGTCTGGACCTGACCTTGAGTGTGCTCGAGGGCTGAGTGCTAGGCTTTGAGCGCGGTGCTTGCGGGCACTGCGTTCAAAGCAGATGTAAAAGCCTGGTCTTTTCTTGAAAGCCGGCCTTGGATCTTGCCAGACTACCCGCCGTTTTGGTTGCCCGGATATTGGCCGCTGAGCGAGTGGTTAAAAAGAATAATTGGAGCATTACGCATGAAGGCATTAGGTATGAAGTTAGCTGGCAAGACCCTCCTCGCCATGTCCCTGATGGGCGTGATGGCGGCGGCGGCACAAGCGGACGATAAAGTGCTGCACGTTTACAACTGGTCCGATTACATCGCGCCGGACACTATCAAGAAGTTTGAAGCCGAGTCGGGCATCAAGGTTGTCTACGACGTGTTCGACAGCAATGAAACCCTGGAAGCCAAGTTGCTCGCCGGCAAGTCCGGTTATGACGTTGTGGTGCCTTCCAACAACTTCCTGGCCAAGCAGATCAAGGCCGGTGTCTACCAGGAACTGGACCGCTCCAAGTTGCCGAACTGGAAGAACCTCAACGAATCGCTGCTCAAGGCGGTTTCGGTGAGCGACCCGGGCAACAAGCATGCCTTCCCTTACATGTGGGGCTCGATCGGTATCGGCTTCAACGCCGAGAAGGTCAAGGCCGCGCTGGGTGCCGATGCACCGACCAACTCCTGGGACCTGCTGTTCAAGCCTGAGAACGCTGAGAAGCTGAAGGCCTGCGGCGTCAGCTTCCTCGATTCGCCAACCGAGATGATTCCGGTGGCGCTGCACTACCTGGGCTACCCGACCGACAGCCAGGACAAGAAGCAACTGGCTGAAGCCGAAGCGCTGTTCCTCAAGATCCGTCCTTCGATCGCCTACTTCCACTCCTCCAAGTACATCTCCGACCTGGCCAACGGCAACATCTGCGTCGCCGTGGGTTACTCGGGCGACATCTACCAGGCCAAGGCCCGTGCCGCCGAAGCCGGTGACAAGGTCAAGGTCAGCTACAACATCCCCAAAGAAGGTGCTGGCAGCTTCTATGACATGGTGGCCATCCCCAAAGACGCGGAAAACGTCGAAGGCGCCTACAAGTTCATGACCTTCCTGCAAAAGCCTGAAGTCATGGCCGAAATCACCAACGCCGTGCGTTTCCCCAACGGTAACGCGGCTGCAACCCCATTGGTCGATAAAGACATCACCAGCG
This sequence comes from Pseudomonas protegens CHA0, assembly GCF_000397205.1. Lineage (NCBI taxonomy): Bacteria > Pseudomonadati > Pseudomonadota > Gammaproteobacteria > Pseudomonadales > Pseudomonadaceae > Pseudomonas > Pseudomonas protegens. The sequence continues at coordinate 6,530,691 of NC_021237.1, read as the reverse complement.
ACCCGGGCGTCTACCCGCCAGCTGAGGTGCAGGCCAAGCTGTACGCGATCGCCGACCTGCCGGCCGCGACCCAGCGCATCCTGACCCGCAGCTGGACCAAGATCAAATCCGGCAAATAAGCCGATTTGCAGCACTCCCTGTTGCCGTCGTCGTGGCGAGGGCGGCAACAGGAAACAATTAAATGACAGAAAGTTTTGCTGGATTGGTTTATCGAGGGTAAGTTGCGCGCCGGTTTTGTTGCTGGGCAGCTTGGAGGCTGTCAGGTAGCGCGGGGCAACTTGGGCCCAACTATTTAAGAGGACCTCCACTTGCCTATTTCTTTATTTCGCAAAGCCATGCTGGCCGCCGCCGGCCTGACGCTGATGGCTGGCGTCCAGGCTGCACCGACCGTGCATATTTATAACTGGTCCGATTACATCGGTCAGAACACTCTGGCCGAGTTTGAAAAGGCCACCGGTATCAAGCCGGTGTATGACGTATTCGATTCCAATGAAACCCTGGAAGGCAAGTTGCTGGCCGGCCGTACCGGTTATGACGTGGTCGTGCCGTCCAACCACTTCCTGGGCAAGCAGATCAAGGCCGGGGCTTTCCAGAAGCTCGACAAGAGCCTGCTGACCCACTATTCGAACCTTGACCCGGTACTGCTCAAGCGTCTGGAAATGAACGATCCGGGCAACCAGTACGCGGTGCCGTACCTGTGGGGTACCAACGGCATCGGCTACAACGTCGACAAGGTCAAGGCCGCCCTGGGCGTGGACAAGATCGACTCCTGGAGCGTGCTGTTCGAGCCGGAGAACATCAAGAAGCTCAACAGCTGCGGCGTGGCCTTCCTCGACTCCGCCGACGAGATGATGCCCACGGTCCTCAACTACCTGGGCCTGAACGCCAACAGCACCAACCCCCAGGACTACAAGAAGGCCGAGGCCACGTTACTGGCAGTGCGTCCTTACGTGACCTACTTCCATTCGTCCAAGTACATCTCGGACCTGGCCAACGGCAATATCTGCGTGGCCATCGGGTTTTCCGGCGATGTGTTCCAGGCCAAGGCCCGGGCCGCCGATGCCGGCAAGGGTGTGAACATCGCCTATGCGATTCCGAAGGAGGGCGGTGCCCTGTGGTTCGACATGCTGGCGATCCCCAAGGATTCGACCAACGTCAAGCAGGCCCACGCCTTCATCAACTATTTGCTGCAACCTGAAGTGATCGCTCAGGTCAGTGACTATGTCGGTTATGCCAACCCCAACCCCGGGTCGGACAAGCTGATGGAGCAGTCCATCCGCACCGACGAAGCGGTCTACCCACCGCAGGAAGTGCTCGACAAGACCTACGTGTCCACCGAGTTGCCACCCAATATCCAACGCTTGATGACCCGCAGCTGGACCAAGGTCAAGACGGGTAAATAGTTCCACAGGCTCAAACTATCCAAGGTCCGCCCGCATGGGGCGGGCTGCAAATTTTGTTGGGAGTTTCGCAAATGGCAGTTGCCTCCGGCGCCTATAAGAAAGCCCTCGAGGGCGACCAGACACCTAAGCAGGTGCTGGTCAAAATCGACCGGGTCACGAAGAAGTTCGACGAGACGGTTGCCGTGGACGATGTGTCCCTGGAAATCAAGAAGGGCGAGATCTTCGCCCTGCTCGGCGGTTCGGGTTCAGGCAAGTCCACCTTGCTGCGGATGCTGGCCGGCTTCGAACGGCCAACGGAGGGGCGAATCTTCCTCGATGGTGTAGACATCACTGACATGCCGCCTTACGAGCGGCCGATCAACATGATGTTCCAGTCCTACGCCTTGTTCCCCCACATGACCGTGGCGCAGAACATCGCCTTCGGTCTCAAGCAGGACAAGATCCCCAGCGCGGAAATCGACGCCCGGGTGGCGGAGATGCTCAAGCTGGTGCAGATGAGCCAGTACGCCAAGCGCAAGCCGCACCAGCTCTCCGGCGGCCAGCGCCAGCGCGTGGCCCTGGCCCGTTCCCTGGCCAAGCGTCCCAAGCTGCTCTTGCTGGACGAGCCCATGGGCGCCCTGGACAAGAAGCTGCGCTCGCAGATGCAGTTGGAGCTGGTGGAGATCATCGAGCGCGTGGGCGTGACCTGCGTAATGGTGACCCACGACCAGGAAGAGGCCATGACCATGGCCGAACGCATCGCCATCATGCACCTGGGCTGGATCGCCCAGATCGGCAGCCCGATCGACATCTACGAGACCCCGGTCAGCCGCCTGGTCTGCGAATTCATCGGCAACGTCAACATCTTCGAGGGTGAAGTGGTGGACGATGCCGAGGGCCACGCCCTGATCACCTGCAAGGACCTGGACCGCAGCATCTATGTCGGCCACGGCATCAGCACTTCGGTGCAGGACAAATCGGTGACCTACGCGATCCGCCCGGAAAAGCTCCTGGTGACTGCCGAGATGCCGACCTGCGAGTACAACTGGTCCAGCGGCAAGGTCCACGACATTGCCTACCTGGGCGGCCACTCGGTGTTCTACGTCGAGCTGCCGAGCGGCAAACTGGTGCAATCCTTCGTCGCCAACGCCGAGCGCCGTGGTGCGCGGCCGACCTGGGGTGACCAGGTCTACGTCTGGTGGGAAGACGACAGCGGCGTGGTACTGCGCTCATGAACATGCGAAAGCTCAAGCGCCGACTCAATCGAATAATTCCCGGTGGCCGTCAGCTGGTCATCGGGGTTCCGTTCATCTGGCTGTTCCTGTTCTTCATGCTGCCGTTCTTCATCGTCCTGAAGATCAGCTTCGCCGAAGCGGACGTGGCCATTCCGCCGTACACCGAGATCTACAGCTACGTCGACCAGAAGCTGCAGTTGCTGCTGAACCTGGGCAACTACGCGATGCTCGGCGACGACGAACTCTATATCGCCGCCTACCTCGGCTCGCTGAAGATGGCGTTCTTCAGCACCATCCTCTGCCTGCTGATCGGCTACCCGATGGCCTACGCCATCGCCAGTGCCCGCAAGGAATTGCAGACGGTGCTGGTGCTGCTGATCATGATGCCGACCTGGACCGCGATCCTGATCCGCGTCTATGCCTGGATGGGCATCCTCAGCAATAACGGCCTGCTCAATGGCTTCCTGATGTCCATGGGCTGGATCAACGAGCCGCTGCAGATCCTCAACACCAACATCGCGGTGTATATCGGGGTGGTCTATTCCTACCTGCCGTTCATGATCCTGCCGCTGTACGCGAACCTGGTGAAACACGACACCAGCCTGCTGGAGGCCGCGGCCGACCTGGGTTCGAGTACCTTCAACAGCTTCTGGAAAATCACCGTGCCGCTGTCCAAGAACGGCATCATCGCCGGCTGCATGCTGGTGTTCATCCCGGTGGTGGGTGAGTTCGTGATTCCGGAACTGCTGGGCGGTCCGGAAACCCTGATGATCGGCAAGGTGCTGTGGCAAGAGTTCTTCAACAACCGTGACTGGCCGGTGGCTTCCGCCCTGGCGGTGGTGATGCTGGCGATCCTGATTGTGCCGATCATCCTGTTCAACCGCAGTCAGGCCAAGGAAATGGAGGGCAAGGAATGAAGCGCTTCAGTTTCTCCAGCCTGATGCTGGTGCTCGGCCTGTTGTTCATCTACCTGCCGATGCTGATCCTGGTGATCTACTCGTTCAACGCCTCCAAGCTGGTGACGGTGTGGGGCGGCTGGTCAATCAAGTGGTACATCGGCCTGCTGGATAACCAGCAACTGATGGGCTCGGTGATGCGCTCCCTGGAAATCGCCTGCTACACCGCTGTAGCGGCGGTGGCACTGGGCACCCTGGCGGCGTTCGTGCTGACCCGGATCACCCGCTTCAAGGGCCGTACCCTGTTCGGTGGCCTGGTCACCGCGCCGCTGGTGATGCCGGAAGTGATCACCGGTCTTTCCTTGCTGCTGCTGTTCGTGGCCATGGCCCAGGCGGTCGGCTGGCCTCAGGAGCGCGGCATCGTCACCATCTGGATCGCCCACACCACGTTCTGCGCCGCCTATGTGGCAGTGGTGGTGTCGGCCCGCCTGCGTGAGCTGGACCTGTCCATCGAAGAGGCGGCCATGGACCTGGGCGCGCGGCCGTGGAAGGTGTTCTTCCTGATCACCATCCCGATGATCGCGCCTTCGCTGGCGGCCGGCGGCATGATGTCCTTCGCCCTGTCCCTGGATGACCTGGTACTGGCCAGCTTCGTCTCCGGCCCGGGTTCCACCACCTTGCCGATGGAAGTGTTCTCGGCGGTGCGCCTGGGGGTGAAGCCGGAGATCAACGCCGTGGCCAGCCTGATCCTGCTGGCGGTGTCCCTGGTGACCTTCCTGGTCTGGTTCTTCAGCCGGCGCGCCGAAGAAGCCCGCAAGCGGGCGATCCAGCAGGCCATCGAGGAAAGCGCTGCCGACTCCTGGAAACAGCCGGACGTGCGTCGGGCCCAGGCGCCGGAAACCGCCTGACTTGCAGTTGTGTCATCAAAAAACCTCGCCCCGGTTTCCGGGAGCGAGGTTTTTTATTGGCCCTTGCCGGGGCAAGCGTCCTTCAGAAGGGGATTGGGCTTGCGGGTCTCTTCGCTGGCCAGCCAGCTCCTGCAACGGAGGTGGTGGGTCAGGATTGCCAGGGTGAACGGCGAATCACCTCGACGAAATTCAACGCCTTGAACCCTGGCTGCTGGTCGGCCAGGACGTCGGTCTTGACGTTGCCGAAGGTGGTTTGCGGGCGATGGCGCAGGCCGTCGGCGAAGGCGCAGATGATGCATTCCTTGAAGCCTTCACCGCGCGGGTGGGCGTGGACCACGGCTTCACGCTGGGCCGCGGGGAACGCGGCGTAGTCGATGCCCAGCACATCCATCTCGACCCCGGCGGTGACCAGGGCCACGGTAGGGCGCAGGTGCTGGGGGATGCCTGGGGTGGTGTGCAAGGCGATGGACAGCCAGACCTGCTCGATATCGTCGGCGCTGAGGCCGTAGGGCTGGAGAAAGTCGCGTGCGGCGTTGGCGCCGTCGACTTCGAAGCGCTGGTCGGCGCTGCGCAGGCCCTCCACCAACCCCAGGTCGTGGAACATGGCGCCGACGTAGAGCAACTGCGGGTCGTAAGCCAGCTGCCGGCGTTCGCCGCTCAGGGCGCCGAACAGGAACACCCGGCGCGAGTGGTGATAAAGCAGGTCGGATTCGACATCGCGGATGTACTCGGTGGTGGCCCGGGCCAGGGCGCTGTCGGGTATCCGGATCCCGGCGATGGTGGAGCTCATGGGGCGTTCCTCGTGGCGGGCGCCGTGCTGGCGCTGGAGCCTTCAGTCTGTTACCGGGCCTTTCGGCCCACAATCGCACCGGGGCTGTGATCCCGGCCAACCTGCGCGCATTTCCTGCCAGTGCTATGTTCCCCCGAGCTTTGCTTGCGACAATTGCCCGCCGCTCGGGGTTGCCGGGCGCGGGTCATAGAGGGCTGTTTGCACCATGGGTAGAAGCGTTGCCGTGCTGGTTTTTCCGGGTGTCCAGGCCCTCGATGTCACCGGGCCCATGGATGTGTTTTGCGAAGCCAACCGGTTTCTGCCGGCCGAGGATCATTACCGCTTGCGGGTGATTGGCGTCGAGGCTGGGGCGCAGGCCTGTTCCAATGGCCTGCTGTTGCAGGCCCATTGTTCCTTCACCCAGGCCCTGGAGCCCTTTGACCTGTTGCTGGTGGCGGGCGGCCCACAGGTGCCTGGCAGCCAGTTCAGCCCGGCCTTCTACGCCTGGCTGCGCGAGGCCTGCGCCCGGGCCAAGGGCTTCGGCTCGATCTGCAACGGCGCGTTCATCCTGGCCCGGGCCGGGTTGCTGGAAGGGCGCACGGTGACCACCCACTGGAGCGATGCACCGGCGCTGGCTGCGCTGTGCCCTGGCACCCGGGTCGAGGCTGATCGCCTGTACGTCCGGGACGGCAGGCTGTTCACTTCGGCGGGGGTCACCGCCGGCATCGACCTGTCGCTGTACCTGCTGGCCCAGGATCATGGTGCGGGGGTGGCCCTGAGCGTGGCCAAGCGTCTGGTGGTGTTCACCCAGCGCACGGGGGGGCAGTCGCAGTTCAGCCCGTTTCTGCTGCCCCAGGCCGAGACCACCTCCACCGTGGCTCGGGTCCAGCAGCATGTGCAGGACCGGTTGCAGGCGGACCTGAGCATTGCCGAGCTGGCCCGGGCGGTGAACATGAGCCCGCGCAACTTTGCCCGAGTGTTCGTTCGAGAAGCGGGGGTGACTCCGGCGGAATTTGTCGAAGGCGCGCGGATGGATGCGGCGCGGGGGATGCTCGAACGCAGCGCGGCGCCGCTCAAGACCGTGGCCTACGCCTGCGGTTTTCGCGATGCCCAGCACATGCGCAGCGTGTTCAACCGGCGCCTGGGGCTGACCCCGCAACAGTTCCGCCTGAACTTCAGCACCGTACCCTTGTAGGAGCCGGCTTGCCGGCGAAGGCGTCCTTCAGCGGAGTGCAGGGCTTGCGGGCCTCTTCGCTGGCCAGCTCGCTTCTACACCCGCCGCTGGTCAAGGCGCGGGGACCCGGGGGCGTGCCGGCAGCAGCTTCAGGGTGCTGCGGGTGTTGGCGGTGACTTCCTCGTCGCTGAAGTGCGCCTGCTGGTAGACCCCTTCGATATAGGCTTCGGCCTGATCGTCGTAGTGCTTGTCGAACAGCACGCCACTCTGGCCCACCGGGTTGATGGTCAGGCTGTGGGCCGGGTCGGCGAAGTCGATGATGCGCCGGGTCGAGGGCCCGTAGACTACTGACCAGGGCGCCGGGCCGATCTTGGCGGTGAGGTTGTTCGGCACTTCGTGGCTACCGGGGGCGTCCAGGGGGCCGACGTTGAACAGCCGGTCCAGGGGCTTCTGCATGCCCAGCGGGTGGCCGTGGGTCAGCGTGTGGGCCTGGCCCCAGCGCCATTGCGCCGGGTTGGCGCCCAGGGTCAGGCGCAGGTGGTCGATACTGGCGCGCCAGGCCAGCTTGACCGTGTCGGCGCGGCTTTCGCGCTGGGGCGTGGTGCGGTTGTCCCACCAGGGCGAGTCGGGGTCCGCCGCCAGCCGGGGCAGGGCGGCGTCCACCACCCGGGCCT